>JAQXWB010000079.1 GCA_029225225.1 Bacillota bacterium
GCGACCATCTTTGTCATGGCGAGACCAGTGCGCACACTGGTCGTGGCAATCTGCGGCTGTAGGCTTGTACGCATGTGGTAGTTCCTGCACAAGATTGCCGCGTCGCTGCGCTCCTCGCAATGACACGGAGAGGCTACCCTCTTTGTCATTGCGAGACCAGTGCGCACACTGGTCGTGGCAATCTCCGGTGCAAACTACCGTCCGTGTAACAAACTGCAAGCAACAGAAAAAGCCACAGCGACAAACCTATTCACCATTCACTGTTCACCATTCACTGTTCACTATTCACTGTTCACGAAACCCATCATGCTACCGTTTCTTCGCCAATGGGGTCGAACGCTCCTGCAAGGTATTCAGGGTCAGAATGATCTGATTCGACACAAGCCAGCCCGGTTCAGTGAGATGCCAGCGGTCGTTTTCATACACCGCATAGCCCTTCTCCCGAAAGCGCTGCATCGCCTTTTCCAGCGGCGCGAACGGCATTAAATACTGCCGCTCGTATTCCTCAGCGCTGATGCCGTCGCTCGTGCGCAGGCGCAGCATCACATACTCACCCGCCCGTTCGCGCGCGGGGATCGTCTCGCACTCACTGAGAACGGTTTCCTTTTTTGCAATGCCTTGGATATAGCCTTGCAGATCGCGCAGGATGGTAAAACGCTTTCCCGCAAAATCGGACGCGGCAGTCGGACCGAAGCCGAGATATTCCCCGCCCGTCCAGTATTTCAGATTGTGCTTGGACGCAAAGCCCTTTTTTGCAAAATTGGAAATTTCATAATGCTCGTAGCCGTAATCGCGCAGAATGTCGGACGCGGCAAGATACATATCCGCCTGCGTGTCGTCGTCGGGCAGATTCGCCAGCTCCTTATAGCTCCAGAGCGGTGTGCCCTCCTCGACCTTCAGCGCGTAGCATGAGATATGCTCCGGACGCAGACCGACAATGCGCAGCACCGTCTCCTTCCACGCCGTGAGCGTCTGATTCGGCAAACCGTACATCAAGTCAAGGGAAATATTGCCGAAGCCCGCCTGCCGCGCAAGGGTCAGCGCCTGCTTTGCCTGATGGAAGTTGTGCGGCCTGCCCAATTTTTTGAGCATTTCGTCGTCGTCGGACTGCACGCCGATGGAAATACGGTTAAAGCCCGCGCGGACGAGCTTCTTCATGGATTGCAGCGTCACGCTGTCGGGATTCGCTTCAAGCGTGATCTCCGCTTCCACGCTCAGGCGGAAGCTTTTGTGGATCTCGTCGAGGATCTTTTCCAAATTCTCCGCGCCGAAAAAGCTCGGCGTACCGCCGCCGAAATAGACCGTATCGACCAAATACTCCGGCGCAAGCCTGCCCGCCTCGCGGATGTGGTCGGCGAGCGCCTGCAAATAATCGTCGGTCACGCGTCGGTCGCGGCTGCCGCCGATGGAATAAAAGTCGCAGTATTCACATTTGCTCTTGCAGAACGGAATATGAATGTAAATGCCGAGGCGTTTCTCCTCCGTCTTGCTTTTTGTCAGAAAAAAAGCCATATTATTTGCCCTCTAATCGTTCGGTGATAAAGGTACGAAAGTCCTCCGCGCTGCCGACGGTGAAGCCGTCCTTCGCGACAAAGAACCACTGCTGCTTGCTGCGGCGCAGGAGAAACAGATGCTCGCTTTCGCGCAGCTCGCTGAGATCGGAATAGCCCTGCACATTGACCGAGTCATCCTCCTTAACGCTTTGCGCGAGGGAGTATTCATAAAATTCCGTGGTCAGATGCAGCTCCTTACTGCCGAAGGATTTTAGGATCGACGCCTCCCAGCGTTGCAGCGCCTTTTTCGGCATGGTGACCTGACTGTAAATCAAATAGACAATCACGAGGACACAAAGCAGAACCATCATCAGCCCCATCGTTGTTCTGTTCATAACATATTGCCAGATCAGCAGACCCAACGCGACCACAACCAGTGCAATGCAGCCATAGCTGACGAACTTTGCATTCTTCGGCGCAACCGTCTCGGAAGCCTCCTGCTGCACAGCGGCGTTGATGACGGTATTTGCGGAAAATTTGGGCGGATCGAGCGCAGGAACCTCTTCCTCCTCGATCTCGGTCACTTCAAGCTCCTCTTCACGAATATTTTCCTGACCCATAGGGTTCTCCTTTCGGAATAAAATGTTTGATTACTCTGAAAATCTCTGTTGGGCAAAATCACAAACTTAAGCACAAAGCACAGTCTATCCTTGTCATTGCGAGGAGCGCAGCGACGTGGCAATCTTGTGCAGGCATTTCAGAGTGTGTACAAACTTACAGCCGGAGATTGCCACAACCAGTGCGCGCACTGGTCTCGCAATGACAAATTAGGAGTGCTTTTCCGTGTTTACAGTTTACCTATTCATTATTCTCTGCCCGCTCTTCTGTCTCCTCCGCGCCGTCGGTGCGTTGGATGGCGATCACGCGGTTGCCGTCTTCGATGCGCATAATAATGACGCCCTGCGTATCTCTGCCGTAGACGCTGATATTATCGACTGTCGTGCGCAAAACGATACCGCCGGATTCGATGAGCAGAATGTCGTCTCCCTCATCAACGACGACCGCACCGGCGACCGCGCCGGTCTTTTCGGTCAGGCGGTAGTTCTTCATACCCTTGCCGCCGCGGTTCTGCACCTCGTCGCCGCGCAGATAGCTCTCCACCGGCGTGCGCTTGCCGTAGCCGTTTTCTGTCACGGTCAGCAGGGTTTTGCCCGCCTCCGCGACCGCCGCGCCGACGACCGCGTCGTCCGTGCCCAAGCGAATGCCGCGCACGCCCGTAGCCATTCTGCCCATGCAGCGGACGTCCGATTCATTGAAGCAGATCGCCATGCCGCGCCGTGTGGCAAGCAGAAGGTTGTCATTTCCCGTCGTTTTCATGACGGCGATCAGCTCGTCGCCCTCATCGATACTCAAAACACGGATGCCCGCCTTGCGCGCGGTGTAGAGATCGGACATTTGCATCCGCTTGACCGTACCCTGACGGGTGACCATTGTGATAAATTCGTCCTCGGCAAAGTCGCGGGTGAGCAGCATCGCGGTCACGCGCTCGTCCTGCTCCAAGGGCAAAACGTTCGCGATATGCGTGCCGCGCGCGGTGCGTCCCGCCTCGGGAATCAGATAGCCCTTGCGGCGATGCACGCGCCCCGTATTCGTAAAGAACAGGAGATAGTCGTGCGTGGAGGCGATAAAGAGGTTTTTAATATAATCCTCCTCGCGCAGACTCTGACCGGACACGCCTCTGCCGCCGCGCCGCTGGCTGCGGTAGGTATCGACCGGCAGGCGCTTGATGTAGCCGCCTTCGGAGAGGGTATAGCAGCAGTCCTCCTCCTCAATGAGGTCTTCATCGTCGATCTCGTCCTCGACATCAACGATCTCGGTGCGCCGCGCGTCGCCGTACTTGTCGCGGATGGCAGTCAGCTCGTCGCGAACGATGCCCTTGACCAGCTCCATATCGCCCAAGACCTTCTGATAATAGGCGATTTTCTCCTCCAACTCGCGGTATTCGGCAAGCAGCTTGTCCTTTTCCAGCCCTTGCAGGCGTTTCAGCTGCATATCCAGTATCGCCTGCGCCTGAATTTCGCTCAGACCGAAGCGCTCCATCAAGCGCTCCTTCGCATCGTCATAAGAGGAGCGGATAATGTGAATGACCTCGTCAATGTTGTCCTGCGCGATGAGCAAGCCCTCTAACAGATGGGCGCGCTCCTGCGCCTTTTTGAGATCGTAGCGCGTGCGGCGGATGACGACATCCTCCTGATGTGCGAGGTATTCGTCCAAAATTTCGCGGAGGGAGAGCACCTTCGGCTGACTCTGATTCTTGACCAATGCAAGCATATTGACCGCGAAAGTGGATTGCAGCTGCGTCTGCGCAAACAGACGGTTCAAGACGACCTGCGGGTTTGCCTCGCGCTTCAGCTCGATAACGATGCGCATACCGTTGCGGTCGGACTCGTCGCGGATGTCGGAGATGCCCTCCAAACGCTTCTCGTTGACCTGATCCGCCATGTTTTTGATGAGCATGCGCTTATTGACCTGATAGGGGATCTCGGTGACGATGATACGCTGACGGTTCTGCCCAAACTCCTCCAGCTCCGTGCGGGCGCGCATGGTGATGCGTCCCTTGCCGGTGGCGTAGGCGCTGCGGATGCCGGCACGACCGAGGATCAAGCCCTTCGTCGGGAAATCCGGTCCCGTAATATGCTCCATTAGGTCGAATAAGCTTGCCTCCGGATTGTCCAGCACGCAGAGACAGGCGTTAATCACTTCGGTAAGGTTGTGCGGCGGAATATTCGTCGCCATACCCACCGCGATACCCGATGAGCCGTTGACAAGCAAATTCGGGAAGCGGCTGGGCAGCACGCGCGGCTCCTTGCGCGTCTCGTCGATGTTGGGATCCCAATCGACGGTATCCTTTTCGAGATCACGGAGCATCTCATTTGAAATTTTGGACAGACGCGCCTCCGTGTAACGGTAAGCCGCGGGGGGGTCGCCATCCACGGAGCCGAAGTTGCCGTGCCCGTCCACGAGCATATAGCGCATGGAGAAGTCCTGTGCCAGACGCACGAGGGCGTCATAAACGGAGGCATCGCCGTGGGGATGGTAACGGCCCAAAACGTCGCCGACGCAGGTCGCGGACTTCTTAAACGGCTTGTCCGAGGTCAGATTATCCTCATACATTGCATACAGAATGCGCCGATGCACGGGCTTCAAGCCGTCGCGCACATCGGGCAGCGCACGCCCGATGATGACTGACATGGCGTATTCCATATAACTGGTTTTCATCTCATGTACAAGCTCGCTGGTCACGATCGCCTGATTCGGGAACATAATATCCTCGGGCTTGTAATCCTTCTTATGTGCCAAGGTGTTTCCTCCTTGTTTTAGTTTGCGCGTGGTGATTGATAATAAATGGGTTATCCTTCTATGTCATTGCGAGGAGCGCAGCGACGTGGCAATCTCGTGTAGGAACTACCAAGTGCATACAAACCTACACCCGAAGATTGCCACGACCAGTGTGCGCACTGGTCTCGCAATGACAAATTAGGGTCGCCTCTCCGTGTCATTGCGAGGAGCGCAGCGACGTGGCAATCTCGTGCAGGAACTACGGACTGCGTACAAACCTACAGCCGGAGATTGCCGCACCCAGTGTGCGCACTGGGTTCGCAATGACAAATTAAGGTTGCCTCTCCGTGTCATTGCGAGGAGCGAAGCGACGCGGCAATCTATTCCCAGCTTAACGACAAATCCTCCCATTTTGGATTCATTGCTTCAACCAAAGAATTTTTTCTTGCACGAGACCAGCTCTTGATCTGCTTTTCCCGTCCAATCGCTGCTTTAACATCGGTTGTTGTCTCAAAATACACTAATTTATGCACATGGTAACGCTTTGTAAAACCATCTGCAAGCTCATGCTTATGTTCATATAATCTTCGTTGCAGATTATTTGTTACACCGACATATAATACTGAATTTGTTTTGTTAGTTAAAAAATATACATAGTACTGCATCACTATTCTCATATTTTTAGATTGCCACGACCGGTGTGCGCACTGGGTTCGCAATGACATAATCGGTAACAATCTTAATAGTCCAAATTCACGACATATTTGGCGTTTTGTTCGATGAATTCCTTTCTCGGCTCGACCTTTTCGCCCATGAGGAGCGTAAAAATCTCGTCGGCTTTGATAGCGTCCTCCAATCGAATCTGCTTCAGCGTGCGGCGTTCGGGATCCATGGTCGTCTCCCACAGCTCATGGGGGTTCATCTCGCCCAAGCCCTTAAACCGCGCGATATCGACCTTCGCGTTCGGATTATCCGCCCGCAGCTCCGCCGAGACGCGGTCGCGCTCCTCATCCGAGAATGCCACTCTCGTCGTCTTGCCGCGCGTCAGCTTATACAGCGGCGGAATTGCAGAATAGACATAGCCGTTCTCGATCAGCGGACGCATATAGCGGAAGAAAAAGGTCAAAAGCAGCGTGCGGATATGGCTGCCGTCCACATCGGCATCCGCCATAATGACAATCTTATGATAGCGCAGCTTTTCCAAGTGGAACTCCTCGCCGATGCCCGCGCCGAGGGCGGTAATGACCGGCTGAAGCTTATCGTTTCCGATGACCTTGTCCTCGCGCACCTTTTCCACATTGAGCATTTTTCCCCAAAGCGGCAAAATTGCCTGAAAGCGCGAATCTCTGCCCTGCGTCGCGGAGCCGCCTGCGGAATCGCCCTCGACAATATAGATTTCGGTCAAGGTAGGATCCGTTTCGTTGCAGTCGCGCAGCTTATCCGGCATCGCGGCACCGCCCAGCGCGGTCTTTCTGCGGATGCTCTCGCGCGCCTTTCTTGCCGCCTCGCGGGCGCGGTTGGCGGTCATTGCTTTGTCGAGTATAATCTTCGCGACGGCGGGGTGCTCCTCAAAGTAGATGGTCAGCTGCTCGTTCACGATAGAATCGACCAGCGTGCGGATATAGGCATTGCCTAATTTTGCCTTGGTCTGTCCCTCAAACTGCGCGTCGGTCAGCTTGACGGAGATCACCGCTGTCAGACCCTCGCGGCAATCCTCGCCGGAGACCTTGTCCGCGTCGGTCTTGATTGCGTTCGTCTTCATGCCGTAGGCATTCATCACGCGGGTCAGCGCGGTTTTGAAGCCCGTCTCATGCATGCCGCCCTCCGGCGTGTGGATATTATTGGCAAACGAGACAAGCGTCTCATTATAAGAATCGTTATATTGCAGTGCGATCTCCGCCTCCGCGCCGTTCCTTGCGCCGGACATATAGACCACCTGCTCATGCAGCGGCGTCTTATGGCGGTTATGCCATTGCACAAATTCGCGAATGCCGCCCTCATAGCACATGGCATCGGATTTTCCGTCCTCCGTGCGCGCGTCTTTAATGGAAATATGCAGACCGGCATTTAAAAACGCCTGTTCTCGCATTCTTGTATGCAGAATCTCATAATCATACTCGGTTGTGTCGAACATCTCCGGGTCGGGCTTGAAGGTGACGACGGTACCGTTTCTGTCGGTTTTTCCGACGATCTGCATTTCCTGCGTGATATGTCCGCGCGAGAATTTCATCTGATAGATATTACCGTCCTTGTGTACCTCCGCCACGAGCCATTCGGACAGGGCATTGACGACGGAGGCGCCGACGCCGTGCAGACCGCCGGAGACCTTATAGCCGCCGCCGCCGAATTTGCCGCCCGCGTGCAGAACGGTAAAGACAACCTCAAGCGCCGGCTTTCCCGTCTGCGCCTGAATGTCCACGGGGATGCCTCTGCCGTCGTCGGTGACGGTGATGGTATTTCCCGGGTTAATCGTCACGGTGATGTGCTTGCAATAGCCGGCAAGCGCCTCGTCGATGGAGTTATCGACGATCTCATAGACAAGGTGATGCAGACCGCTCGACGAGGTTGAGCCGATGTACATACCCGGACGCTTCCGCACCGCCTCCAAGCCCTCAAGAACCTGAATTTGCGAGGCGTCATATTCCTGCTCCACCGTTGTACTGAATAATTCTTCGGACATATTTTAAAACTCCTTACATAACATAAACGCGCAATCTCCTGTAGGTCGGGGACATGTCCCCGCCGACCGCAAAGCGGCATCCGTACGGATTTACGATACTGCATACGGTATCGTAGCTGCTACGGCAGGGACATGTCCCCGCACTACAGGTTATTTCATCTCATAAAATGCTTCTTCGGCGCGTTTTTCTAAAATTTGCGCGTTGTATTGCGTCAGATAGACGCGGCGCAGACCGAATTCCTCGGTGAGAATATAGCTTTTCGGCAGCTTTCCCGACACATCGACAACCTCGCCCTGCGTTTCCGCCTCGGACAAAAATGCCCTTGTATGCTTGGAAACGCTCGTATTATCAAGGTCAAACACGCCGATCACGGCGCGGTCGCGGACGGAAAAATCCGCTCCGATGGAAATGTACATTTCAATTCTCCTATTTTACGCTGCCGTTTGCAATGCGCAGAACCTGCCCCAAGCTCGTCAAACGGTCTGTCTCGCAGCAGGTGATAAACACCTGTCCGTTTTTGAGCTGATTCAGCACGAAATCCTGCCGCCCCATATCCAATTCGGACAGCACATCATCTAAAAGCAAAATCGGCTCCTCTCCGCTGTCCCGTTTCAGAAGCTCCCGCTCCGCCAGCTTGATGGAGATCGTCGCCGTGCGCGTCTGCCCCTGTGAGGCAAACTGCGCGATCGAAAGACCGTTCAATCTTGCTTCAAAATCATCCTTGTGCGGACCGGACAGACATTGGCAGCTCTCCAGCTCCGCGCGCTCGTGCGATGCCTGATGCTCCGCAAGCAGCTCTCTGAGGCGCTCAACCGGCGCAAAGGGGTCGTCAATATTCGATACGGTATGATAATTGAGCGTCAGCTCTTCCGCTCCGCCGGAAAATTCCCGGTGAAACTCCGCCGCGCACGCGGAAAGCGCCTTGAGATACCGCGCCCGGTAGGAGATGACCAGCGCGCCGACCTGCGCCATGCGGAGATTGTATTCCGGCAGTACCTCCCGCAAGGAGGGACTGTCCCGCCAGTCGCGGAGCACGGCGCTCTTTTGCTCCAACAGCCGCTGATATTCCGTCAGCGCGGCGTCATAATTCGGGCGCAGCTGACAAATCACATTGTCAAGCAACTTTCTTCTCGGCTGCGCGCCCTTTTTCAGCACAAGCAGATCCTCCGGACAGAACAGCACGCTCGGCAGCACGCCGACAATGCCCGCCGCGGTCTTCTGCTTCACGCCGTTCAAAAAAAGCTGGCGCGGACGGCGGCCGGAAAATAAAACGGCTCGGAGCGTCTGCGCGCGCTCCTGTGAGAACAGCTCCGCCGAAAGCTCGGCAAATTCCGTACCGAAGCGGATCAGCTCTTGCTCTTTGCGCGTGCGGAAGGCGCGGCCGGTTGATAGATAGCCGATTGCCTCTAAAAGATTTGTCTTTCCGTTGGCGTTGCCGCCGACGAGTAAATTCACGCCCGGTACGAAGCAAACCTCCGCTTCGGTATAGTTGCGAAAATTCCGCAGACTGAGACGATCAATCCGCATGCTTGACCAAATAAGTCACGCCGTCAAAGCAGACCTTGTCGCCGTCCACAAGCTTTTTTCCGCGCATGAGACAGGCTTCCCCATTGACGGTAACTTCGCCGTTTTGGATAAAATTCTTCGCCATACCGCCCGATGGGACGGCATTTGCCAACTTCAAAAAGCTTTCCAGCTTAATAAAATCCGTTGTAATCCCGACGGGAACGACCTCTGCGGACACCCGCCGCACGCGTACTTTCATAGTTTTTCTCCTTGTTTGGAACTCTTTTTTGGCAAAGGACTAAGAGTGAATAGCTGAAGTGTGTTCCGCACGGATTCCAAACGCTGGCGGCTGATAGCCGCCCCTACGGGAAATATTGCAGCCCATGCCGTAGGGGCGGATACTATCCGGCCGGTGCAGGCAGCTTCGTATTTTTGTAAATTTGCAAGCGACACACGACTTAAAATAACTATTCACTTTTCACCATTCACTGCTTTAGTGCAGTCTGACCGGCAGTACCATGTAAGCAAAGTCCTTTTTGTCATCGACCGGTGTGAAAACGATGGGGCTTAAACCGTTTTGCAGCTCCAAGGTGACCTCCTCAGTCGGCACTGCCCGCAGAGCGTCCAGCAAATAGCGGCAGTTAAAGCCGATCTCCAGCTCATTGCCGTTGCCCGCGATGTCGCAGGTATCGTGCGCCGAGCCGATGGTATTGGTGGTGCGGAAATCCGCCATATTGTCGCCGAACACGCAGCGCACGGGGCTTTTGATCTTTTCGGAAACGATCAGACTCACGCGCTCAATGGACGAGGTCAGCGTTGCAACATTCGCGGCCAGCTTGATCGGACTGTTCACCGGCACAACCCGCCGCCAGTCGATAAATTCGCCCTCCAAAATACGGCAGACAAGGGTCGCGTCGCCGATTTCGAACAGAATATGCTTCTCGCCTAACGTGAAAACAACCTCCTCGTCGGTATCGCCGAGGATCTTTTCCACCTCGCGCAGACCGGTTGCCGGTACGACGAATTTCAGCTCTCTGCCGATGGAGCTTTCGCTGTGCCAAGTCCTTCTGGCCAGACGGAAGCTGTCCACCGCGACCATCGTAATGGAATCGTCCCGCACCTCGATCAAGCAGCCGGTGTGGATCGGGCGCGCCTGATTTTCGGAAACGGAAAAGATCGTTCCGCCGATCATCTCCCGCAACGCGGACTGGGGAATGGCAATGCCCTTTTCGGAGTTGACATCCGGCAGGTCGGGATATTCCTCCGCGTCCATCGCGGTAATGCGGAAGGAGGAGGCGCCGCCGCGAATGGACACCTGCAATTTTTCATCGACCTCGATGGAGACCTCCTCATCCGGCAGCTTTCGCACAATGTCAAAGAACAGACGCGCAGGCATAACGCAGATTCCCGCCTCGGTGACGGCAGCGCCGACCTTTACGGTAATGCCGGTTTCGAGGTTAAAGCCGGTGAGCTGAATGCCGACGCCCGCGCGAAGGAGGATGCCCTCGAGGCAGGGAATTGTGCTTTTTGCGGAGACGGTTCTTGACGCAACGGAGATTGCGGAGACGAGCAGCGCTTTTTCACAGGTAAATTTCATTTTTTATCAGCCTCGCTTTCTTTCTCTCTTTCGTAGAAAGAATAGGTTTATTTTTTAGTAGTAAACAGTAGTAGTTAAAAACTTTGTGCAAAACCTCTGCAAACGCCCTGACCGCAAGGCTTTGCAATGCACAGGCAAATGTGCGGGAATAAAATAGTTATTGACAGCTTTCGTGCGAAAAAAACAAAGCGCGGAATTACACAGGAAAACTTTTGAAAAATGCACAGAGCTTGTGGACAGCTTTTGCGACAAAAAACTACAGGCGGGCATTGATGTTGGCGGTGATGTCGCGAATGTTATCCTGCAAGCCGTTCGAGGAATTGCCGAGATCCTTTTCCACGCGGCGGAGCGCATAGATGACCGTGGTATGATTGACCCCGAATACGGTAGCGATATCGGGATAAGATAGATTCGTCAGCTTGCGGATCAGATACATGGCGACATGCCGTGCTTCCGAGGTGTTTTTTGTCTTGTTTCTGCTGCGCAGGACGCTTTCTTCAATGGAATAAAAGCGGCAGACCTCGCTGATGATGAGGTCGGGCGTGGGAATCTCCTGCGATTTTCCTTTATACATGTCCTTGATGGCGCGCGATACGTTTTCAATATTGATTTTCCAGTTGCCGAGGTCGTGATACGCCTTGATTTTTTTCACTGTGCCCTCAATCTGGCGGACGTTGTTTGTGATATTCTCCGCGAGATAGTCGCACACGTCGTCCGGCAGCTCCAAGCCATAGGAGAGGGCTTTGTTTTTGATGATCGCGTAGCGCGTTTCGTAATCGGGCGGCTGGATATCGACGATCAGACCCCATTCAAAGCGGGTGCGCAGACGCTCCTCCAAGCGGAGCATATCGCTCGGCACACGGTCGGAGGTCAGGACGATCTGACGCTTGTTTTCATAGAGTGTGTTGAAGGTGTGGAAAAATTCCTCCTGCGTCGCGTCCTTGCCTGCAATGAATTGAATGTCGTCGATCAGAAACAGGTCGGCGTTGCGGTATTTGTCGCGGAACTCAAAGTTCTTGCCTGAGCGCACCGCTTCAATAAACTCGTTTGTGAATTGGTCGCCCTTGATGTAGACGATATTATATTCCGGATGCTTCTGCTGAATGCGGTTGGCAATGGCATAGAGCAGATGCGTTTTGCCTAAGCCGGACTGCCCGTAGAGAAACAGCGGATTATAGACCGTGGTGCGCTCCTCCGCGACTGCTTCCGCAGCGGAAAAGGCGTGCTGGTTGGAGGAGCCGACGACAAAGGTGTCAAAGGTAAATTGGGAATTGAATTCCGCAAAATTGCGTCTGCGCTGGTTGCCGGAATACTGCGGATACTCGTCCTCGTCCAGAACGACAAGCTCGACCTCCGTCTGGAACTGGTCGCGCATGGCGTCCTTAATCAGCTCGGAATACCGGCTCAGAATGACGTCCTTGCGGAAGGGGGAAGGAGAATAAATGACAAGCTTCTCCCCATTCAGCTCGACGATCTCCGCGTCGTCAAAAAACGATGCGACCGCCATCGAGGGAGAATGCTGCTCCAAATAGGACAAGACGCGTGACCATACATAGGCATTCGAATACATAGCCGACTCCTTTCCATTCTATTTAATCTTTAGAATTATACCATAATTCAGCGAAAAAAGCAAGCGTTATACATTATTATAATAATTCCCAAAATAATAATTTGAAAAGAAGGAAAAAACAAACCCGACTGCAGACGCGATTTTCGCGTTTGCAGCGGGTTTCATTTTTTGACAAGCCAAATCCGCATGGATTTGTCAAAGTGCTTTTCGCTTGCTTGAGCCATATTATTCTCACGGCGATTCTTTTTTGGACGAAACGCCGAACAAAAAACAGCGGGAGGAACGAGGCATGAATTTAAAAAGAAAGGGCGCGCTTGCAGTATTATTGACGCTTCTGCTGTCAATATGCGTCTCAGCCGCGCCAAAAACGGTTATTCCAGGCGGGAATACCATCGGATTGCGATTGCATACGGACGGTGTTGCGGTCGTTGAGCTGTCTGAGAGCGTCCCTATGCGCGCAGGCTTAAAGTGCGGCGACGTCATTCGTGAGATTAACGGCACACAGATCAAATCCACGCAGGAGGTAAAGCAGGCGGTCGAAAACGCGAACGGCGCGCCGCTGAAGCTCACCGTCTCACGCGGCGGCACGCAGCAGACCATAACCATATCACCGACACAGACAGAAGACGGCTGGAGGCTCGGAATTTATGTCCGCGATACCGTGAGCGGCATCGGCACGGTGACATATTATGATGCGGAAACAGAAGCCTTCGGCGCACTTGGGCACGGCGTAAATGACAACGGGACGCTGTTGCCCATCACCAGCGGCACGGTGCTTCCGTCCTCCGTCGCCTCCGTCATACGCGGCGAAGCGGGCGAACCGGGCGCGTTGCAGGGTGTCGTCAACGGGCGCAGCGTTACGGGAAGCATCGAAAAAAACACGCCGCAGGGCGTTTTCGGTACAATGCAGGCCATTGGCGGTGAACCGATCCAAATCGCGCAGAATAAGGAAATTCATACGGGACACGCCACGATCCGCTCCAATGTGCGCGGTACGCAGGTTGAGGAGTATGACATCCGCATTACCGCCCTGTCGCCCAACGATTCGCAGGACAGAAATTTGCACCTCGAGGTAACCGATCCCGATCTCCTCAAGGCGACCGGCGGCATCGTCCAAGGTATGTCGGGCAGCCCGATTATACAGGACGGCAAGCTCATCGGCGCCGTGACCCATGTCCTGATCAACGACCCCACGCAGGGCTACGGCATCTTCATCGAGAATATGCTCAATGCGGCAGCATAACTTTTGGAGTTGTTAAAAAATCCTCCGATTTGCCATTGTGAGGAGCACAGCAACGTGGAAATCTGTTTTCCTGTATTTCAAATTTCAAAAAATCCACGCAAAAGGCAGAACTGTACCCTTTTGCGTGGATTTTTTATTCACTGTTTGTGTTTCCGGAACCGTACTTATTCTCCCGTGTCCTCTGGGGTTTCCTCGCTGGACTCCGTCTCGGATTCTGTGGTGGGCTCGGTGGTAGGCTCTGTCTCGGGTTCCGTCGATGGCTCTGTCGAGGGTTCGGTGCTGGGTTCGGTGCTGGGTTCTGTCTCCTCCTCCGTGACGATGTGGGCGATTTCGCGGTCGCGGCGGTCATACTTTGAGTAGCAGACGGCTTCCTTTGAAATCAGATTCCCATCCTTGTCGTACTTGTACATATAGGTCGTCACATTCGCGCCGTCATAGGCGGTCTGAATGACATCGCCCTCTTTATAACCCTGATATCTGCTGTAGTTCGGCATATCGGGCGAGATATCAATGATCTTCTCCTCGGAGTTAAACCATGCGGTGATCTCATAGTCAAGCTCAACGGTGTAATCCTTCGTCTCCGTGCCGACAAAGGTAATATGCACATAGCCGTCGGAGACGGAGGCGTCAATGCGGATGGGATGCGTTGTATTGTTGCGGAACTGATAGTCAAGGCTTCCCCAATAGATCGTCGCGTCCATGCCGTAGGGAATGTAGGACGGAAGGAACTGATGTTCGGCGCGTTCGATTACCTCCAAATCCGCTTTCAGGGTGCACCAGAAAATCGTGGAAGCGACCTGACAGACACCGCCACCAAGTTGATTTTCCGTTCTGCCGCCGACATACACGCCCGCTTCTCCGTAGCCCTTTTCAGCGGTTCGTTCGCCGACGATCTTGTTGAAGGAGAAGATCTCACCGGGCTTCAGAATGGTGCCGTCAATCGCTTCACACGCCAGCTCGAGGTTGTGCGTGCGGGTCGGGTTCCAGACATGGGGGCTGTCATAGGAGGAGAGCACGTCGCAGAACAGCTCATTCTTCAGCGTTTCGCGGGTAAATTGCGGTGTCAGCTCCTGTAAGGGCAGAGTCACGGTATCGCCGGGCTTTGCGGAGGAAAAGGCGGACAATGCGTCTGCCATTGTGAAGCCAAAGCCGTTTTTGCCGTCGGTGATCTCATAGGTATCCTCGTCGCAAACGGCGTTGACCGGCGCGACGCATTTGTAATCCTTGTAGAGCTGATCCAGATCCACAGGCTCCGGAATCGTCTCATCGTAGACATATTGAAGATCATAGCTGCCGCTCATATAAGCCTCAATGATCTCTTCATAGAGTGCGTCAATGTCAATATTGCGCTCTAAGGTTCCAATGGTGATCTCAATCGCATCGACGGTTTTGGAATTGCCGTCCTCGTCCGTAACGCTGGTTGTGGTATCCTTGATCTCTGTTTCCGTGCCGACACATACGGTATCCTCCAGCGTGCTTTCCAACACATCGCGGATATAAGTGTCATTGACGTTCAGATATTTTGAAACGTCGATATCCACCCGTTCCGCATTGCTCTTTGCGCCGATTTCTCTGCCGTAGCGGTAAGCCTCCTCCACGGCAGCGTCGGTGTCCAGCGTGATCTCCACATAAGAGGCGGGCAGACAGATTGTTTTGTCAAGCAGATAGGGCTGGCCGTTTTCATCAAGCGGTGCGTCGGCGTCTGTCTCACGCGGCTCCTCCTCGGGAAGGGCGACGGGAGTCTGCGGGTTTTCCACAGGGTTGCCGTAAATGTCCGTAACGACCTCCTTTGCGGGGTCGTAGGTCGTTGTATAGAGCGGGAATTCGTCACCCTCCGTATAGAGGCGGATATTCATATCCTCGTTAAAGGAAAGCTTCTGCAATGCCTCCTTCGCTTCCTCCTTGGTCATGCCGCTGAGCTCAATGCCGCCGACAAAGACATTCTGCGCGATCCTGTGATCGTCGCGCAGCAGCATATAGCCGACCGCACACGCCATGATCACAACAACGGAGCCGACAATACCCAAAATCAGCGGCAGACGGCTTTTTTTCTTTTTCTTATTCGACTTGCGGGCTGCATTTTGTGCAGCGCTTTGCGCCTGCGGTCGATTGGCTTTTTCAAATTTTCCCATGGTATTCTCCTTGTTCAATATCGTATCACAGCGCATATAGAGGCTCCGCAGCGAATGCGGAATTATGTACACCGCCGCGCCATGATTGTCTTTCCACTATATTATATCGTTTGCCAATGAAAAAGCAACTACGAATTCATGACGAATCCATTACAAAAAAATAAAGTTATGTAAACTCAATGTATGCAATGTAATACATTTTATTTCTTCGTACAATCTTTCCTCCATGTCATTGCGAGGAGCGCAGCGACGTGGCAATCTCGTGCAGGAACTCCCAAATACCGAACCAGCCAATGTAGGGCGGGGACATGTTCCCGCCGGCGCAGGAACTACCAACTGCGTACAATCTTTCCTCCATGTCATTGCGAGGAGCGCAGCGACGTGGCAATCTTGTGCAGGCAATATTAATTGCGTACAAACCCACAGCTTGAGATTGCCACAGCCAGTGTGCGCACCGGTTCGCAATGACGAAAAAGGGTAGCCTATTAGTGAAGGGATCACCGTAAAGAATCCTACACCAATTTAGACGCGATTTGTATCGGTTTTGTTTCATGCATTATGGAAATTTTTCAAAAATTCCTCGGCAGCTTTCAGCGAGTTCTCTCCCGCAGCTAATTTGAGGGTCAAGAGCGGCTTTTCGGTCTTGGGCGAGAGGAAGACGCGCTTTTGATACGCAGGCAATCCGCAGACCGCCGCGACTGCTTCAAAGGAGAATTTCGCCAGCGTAAATTGGATTGTTCTGCCTTTTTGCGAAATGTCCGAGATCCCCTGTGCCGCCGCTCTTGCGCGCAAAAGGGCAATCGAGATCAGATTCATCGCGCCCTTGGGCGGGTCGCCGTAGCGATCTACCATCTCATCAAGCAGCTCGTCCGCGTCCTCCTGCGAACGGATGGCAGCCATGCGGCGGTAGAGATCCATGCGCTGTTCGCCCGAGGAGACATAGTCCTTGTCGATATTCGCCGTGACGTCAAGATCGGCGGTGCAGGCGACCTCCTCAGCGGGCTTCTCGCCGCGCTCCTCCAAGACCGCCTCCTCCAAGAGCTTTAAATAGAGATCATAGCCGACGGAGATCATATGCCCCGACTGCGCCGCGCCCAGCAGATTGCCCGCGCCCCGAATTTCAAGGTCGCGCATGGCGATTTTGAAGCCGGAGCCGAATTCGGCAAAGTCGCGGATGGCGTTGAGGCGCTTTTCCGCAACCTCGGTCAGTACCTTGCCGCGCCGGAAGGTCAGATAGGCGAAGGCGTGGCGGCTCGAACGCCCGACGCGCCCGCGAATCTGGTGGAGCTGCGCCAAGCCGAGCTTGTCAGCGTCCTCGATGATGAGAGTATTGACGTTTGAAATATCAATGCCTGTCTCGATGATCGTCGTGCAAACGAGAATTTGCAGTTCCCCGTCCGCCATGCGCTGCATGACCTCGCTCAGCTCCTCTTCGCTCATTTTGCCGTGGGCGAAGCCGACCTGCGCGTCCGGCAGCGCTTTTTTGATGCGCGCGGCACACTGCGCGATGGATTCGACGCGGTTGTGCAGATAGTAGACCTGTCCGCCGCGTTCGATCTCGCGCCGCATCGCGTCGATCAAAACAGGCTCGGCATATTCTAGCACAAAGGTCTGCACGGGATAGCGGTCGTGCGGCGGTTCTTCAATCGTGGACATATCGCGCAGACCGGAGAGCGCCATGTTCAGCGTGCGCGGGATGGGCGTTGCCGAGAGCGTCAGCACATCGACGCCGCGGGAAATCTCCTTCAACCGCTCCTTGTGCGTCACGCCGAAGCGCTGTTCCTCGTCCACAATCAGAAGCCCGAGGTCTTTGAATGCAACATCCTTCTGCAACAGCTTGTGCGTGCCGATGATTAAATCCAGCGTACCCGCGCGCAGATCGGCAAGGTTTTTGCGGTTTTGCGCAGGCGTACAGAACCGAGAGAGCATACCGATGTGCACGGGGAAACCGCGAAAACGGTTAACGGCGGTCGTATAATGCTGCTGTGCCAGCACCGTGGTTGGCACCAAAATTGCCACCTGCTTGCCGTCCAAAATCGCCTTCATCGCGGCGCGCAGGGCAACCTCCGTCTTGCCGAAGCCGACGTCGCCGCACAGAAGCCGATCCATCGGGTGCGGCGACTCCATATCCGCCTTGATTTCGTCAATCGAACGGAGCTGATCGTCCGTCTCGGCGTAGGGAAAATTCTGCTCGAATTCCGACTGCCACGGGGTGTCCGCCGCAAAGGCAAAGCCGGGCAGGCGCTTTCGCTCGGCATAGAGCTTGATCAGCTCGTCGGCAATGTCCTTCGCTGCCGCCTTGGCGCGCGCCTTGGTCTTTTGCCACTGATCGCCGCCGAGACGGTTGAGCTTCACTGGCGCGTCCTCGCCGCCGCCGATGTATTTGCCGATCAGATCGAGCTGTGTCGCGGGTACATAAAGCACGTCCGATCCCTGATACGCGATCTTGACATAGTCCTTCACCGCGCCTTCAATCTTCATCTGCTCCATGCACACATAGCGCCCGATGCCGTGGTACTCATGCACAATCAAATCGCCCGGGGAGAGATCAGCAAACGAGTCCAATTTCTGACGATTTGATGCTTTTTGATGTTTTTTGCGCGTTTTTTGAGTGGTTTGTGCCAGTAACTGTCCCTCGGTCAAAACAGCAAAGCGCAGGTCGGGATATTCCATGCCGAAGGGCAGCGCGCCGTCTGTGAGTAAGATCTGTCCCGCCCGAGGCAGAGACGTCAGCGGGAAGGCGAGAAAGGCGGATAACCCCTGTTCCCGCAGGAGCTGCGCCAAAATCTCCCCGCGTCGGCGGTTTCCGCACAGGACGAGGGAGGCGTATTCATTTTTCTGATAAAATTTGAGATCGGTCGCCGCCGCGTCGAGGTTACCGCCGTAGGACGGGAGCTGTTTTGCGGTGATGCTGACCAGCTCCTTGGGCGGCAGGGACTGCGGATAGGACGCGGCGAGGAAGGAGTCGAGAAAGACCGCCGCGCGTCCGGCAACACGGTCGCAGACACCTTCCCAGTCGGCGGAAAATTCGCACAGCTCACCGCACAGAATGCCGGATTCGAGGAGACTGTCGAGCATCATGCCCTCCTCCTCGGTGTATCGCTCTGCGGCGCGGCGCAGATTGCCGTGGTCGCAAAAGAAAACAAGGGCGTCTGCGGGGATGTAGTCTGCGGCGCAGGAGAATTCCGGATAGATGAGCGCCATATAGCGATCCGCGGCGGAGAGCGTCGCGCCGCTTTTGAGGATATCCTCATCCTCCGCGAGGGTTCGCAGCAGCTTTTCATTCGGTGTTCTGCGTCTGCGGAGTCGTGTCTGCAACGTCGTAAGATCGGCGGCAAGTCCGTCCAAGCCCTCCGGATGCAGCTGCGGCAGCGTCTCCGCGACGGGCAGGAGGACGAATTCCTCCACATTTTCCACACGCCGCTGGGTCACGGCGTCAAAATAGCCCATCGCGTCGATCTCGTCGCCGAAGAACTCCATACGAATGGGGCGGTCGCAGGCGGGGGAATAGACATCCACAATGCCGCCGCGCACGGAAAACTGTCCCACACCCTCAACGAGCGTGCCGCGCACATAGCCCGCCTGTACAAGCTTTGTGCATAGCTCGTCCAGACCGATCTGCGAGCCGAGCTTCAGAGTCAGGGCTGCGGAGAACAGCGCAGACTTCCGCACGGTGCGCAGCGCGAGCGCGTCCCATGTGGTCAGCAGGAGTTTTTCCTCTCCGCGCGCGAGATCGTAGAGCAGCCGCAGCCGCTGATGCTCCCAGCCGCGCGAAACAGCGGAGGCGTTATGAAAGGTGAGGTCGCGCGAGGGCAGAATCGGCGCCTCCACGCCGAGAAAGGCGGCAAGCTCCGCCTGTGTGCGCCGCGCGGCAAGCTCATCCTGACAGATTACAACGGCGGGACGCTTGGTGTCATGCAGGAGCGAGGCAATCAAATGGGAACGATTGATCTGCGCCGCACCGGAGATGCCGACAGCCTGATTTTTTTCCAAACACGCGGAAAGCCGCCGATACTCCGGCAGCCCGCGCAGCATCGTAAGTAAAAGCTCCATAAAACCTCCTGTAAAACTCCGTAGGGGCTGACGACTCTGTCCGCCCAAGTGGACACTCGCTTCAGATGCCGTAGGGGCGGCTATCAGCCGCCCGCGTGCAGGCACTTTTTTAGAATTTGTAGCGCGCGGCATCCCTGACGCGCCTATGCAGGCAGTCCGTATTTCAGTAAATAGCCAATGCGCATTATAATGTAGGGCGGGGACAGTCCTAAGCCGGTGCAGGAATTACCAACTGCGTACAAGCTTCCCTTCACTGTCATTGCGAGGAGCGCAGCGACGCGGCAATCTCGTGCAGGAAGAACCAAGTACGTACAAGTCTATAGCCTGAGATTGCCACGACCAGTGTGCGCACTGGTCTCGCAATGACAAAAATGGGTAGCCTATCATGTCATTGCAAGGCGCTTGCGCCGTGGCTGCGCAGCCGTTCGCGACGAAGGAGCGTTACGGATGCGGCGCACCCCTTGCGGGTGCAATCTCGTGCAGGCACTTACCATCATATTCCACCTGATTGCACGCAAAAGCGCGGAAATCGGGCAAATAGCCCAATTTCCGTAAAAATAAATGTTATTTGACAATATGTTAAAGAAACACACCGTTCGTGTGTATGACCTTACGGATGCGGCGTGTTTCAACGATAAATACAAAAACGCTCAGAATCGCTCATTTTCTACCATTATATTTGCTTGCGGCAGCCTGTACGCCTTTTTCGATCAGCTCCAACGCGGCGCTTGCGGCATCCTCAATTACGGGGGCGAGCAGCTTCTCCTCGTCCTTGGTGAAGTTTGACAGCACCCAGTCGGCAAGTTCATAATCCGGGTGCGGCTTTGCGCCGACGCCGATTTTCACGCGGGGAAAGCTCTGACTGTTCAAGCCGCCGATGATGGATTTGATCCCGTTATGCCCGCCCGCAGAGCCTTCTGCGCGCACGCGGAGCCGCCCAACGTCGAGCGAAATATCGTCAAACAAAACAACAACGCGCTCCGCAGGCAGCTTATAAAACCGCGCAGCGTCCATTACGGAGAGGCCGGAATTGTTCATAAAGGTCTGCGGCTTGAGCAGAATCAATTTCAGTCCCTTATAGGTCGCCTGCCCGTAAAGACCCCGAAACTTTGCGCGGTCGAGCTTCGCGCCGAGCTGCCCCGCGAGGCAGTCCACGGCGCGAAAACCGATGTTGTGGCGCGTGCGGGCATAATTCTCTCCGGGATTTCCCAGCCCGACGATGAGCCAATCACAGGCACTTTTTTGAAACAGCATCAGAACAGGCTGGAGATGGAAGTCTCGTTATAAATGCGGGTGATCGCCTTTGCGAAGGTCGGCGCGGCGTCAAGCTGGCGGATCTTCGTGCCGGTGTAATCTGCGGGCAGCGGAATGGTATTGAGCAGAACCAACTCCTCAATGCAGCTGTCCTCAATGCGCTGTGTCGCGTTGCCGGAGAGAACGCCGTGGGTTGCGCAGGCGTAGACCGCCTTTGCCTTGCCGATGGTTTTGATTGCCTCAGCGGCGTTGCACAGGGAACCGGCGGTATCAACGATATCGTCGTACAGAATGCAGGTTTTGCCCTCGACATCGCCGATGATATTCATGACCTCGCACATATTGGCACGCTGGCGGCGCTTATCGACGATGGCAAGCCCCATATGCACCTTTGCGGCAAAGGCGCGTGAACGGGCGACGGAGCCGATATCGGGCGAGACGACGCAGAAATCGTCGTGATTATAAATGGTCTCGTCAAATTTCGAGAGATAATAGCGGGTAAAGAGCGGGTTGCCGACCATATGATCCACGGGGATATCGAAGAAGCCCTGAATCTGCGGTGCGTGGAGATCCATTGTCAGCACACGGTCGGCGCCGGCGGAGGTGATGAGGTTGGCAACGAGCTTGGCGGAGATGGGGTCGCGGCCCTTTGCCTTGCGATCCTGTCGTGCGTATCCGAAATAAGGAATCACGGCGGTGATACGACCGGCCGAAGCACGGCGGAAAGCGTCGATCATGATGAGCAGCTCCATCAGGTTGTTGTTGACGGGCTTGCAGGTAGACTGGATGACGAAAACATCACAGCCGCGGACGGTTTCATTGATGGATACGGAAATCTCGCCGTCAGCGAAGGCGGAAACGGTGCTGTCACCCAAGTCCAGACCCAGTTCGGTGCAGATGCCGCGCGCAAAGGGGATATTGGCATTGGCGGTGAAGACCTTGATTTCTTTTCCGTGAGCGATCATTGGAATACCTCTCTTTTCTCCGAGCCGAAGCTCTGTTTTTATCCGTCTCGTCAGGACAGATATGCTCCAATACTATTATAACAGATATTTTCCCTTTCGTCCACCGAATTTACCGAAGAAATCAAACAAATTCGCGTTAATTTTAAGGCTGTTTTTTGTCGAAAAGAGGAAAACTGACGAAGGAGAGGGGGTTGTAGTGAATAGTGAATAGAGAATAGCGGAGGAGCGCTCCGCGCGGATTGAAAATACGCCGGCGGCTGATAGCCGCCCCTACGAGAAGCAACACAGTTTCCCCGTAGGGGCGGACGACCCTGTCCGCCCATGCAGGCACTTCCAATCAAGCCTGTAGCGCGCGGCATCCCTGACGCGCCTTGTGCAAGCATTCCCAATCCCTTTTGTAGGGGCGGCTATCAGCCGCCCGGTGCAGGAACCAACAAATGCGTACAAACCTGTTCGTTTGCACTGTCCGCCGCTTACACAGTCGGTGAGTAGATGTCAGCAGCCTGTGACGGAGGTGTTGAAATTTTCTTCGAGGCGGCGTGTCAATAACTCTTTTGCCGAGGCACCGAAGTGATCCTGTATTATAAACAAGACCGATACATCAATTTTAGATGGCAACTTGCCCTTTTCCATGCAGCATATGCTCCAAACGCTAATTCTCAAAAGGTGTGCCATTTTTCGTTTGGAAATTCCGTAATGCTGCCTGAGCCATGCTACATTATAGAGAAAGTTTTCTGCCTCGGTAGTTATCCTCATTTAATATTGCTCCTTAAACGATAAGAAATACTTTTCGGCAATAATATAGCAGAAACCGGCATTCAAAATGGGCTATGCATGCTACTTTCAAAACAGAGTTAATATATGCAAAGTAACATATCTCAACGATTTAAATCCGTGCACAGCACACCTCAGTCATTCACCCTTAGCAAAAAAATAGTTCTATCTCTCCCCTCCCGCGCATAGGATAATACTATTCGGAGGAGTTGATACGATGGATACGAAGGAGCGGTTTCGGCTGTCGCTGCGCTGGGTTTGTTTTGCGCTGCTGCTGACGGCGGCAGTGCTGCGGCTTTGTACGGAGATCGGTTTGCAGGGTGCGCAGAAGCTGTGGCAGCGGGTGCGGGAGCAAACGGAGACGGAGGAGCCTGCCGTTTCCGTATCTGCCGAACCTGAGGAGACCTTTCCCACCATGCTCTACACGCCGCCCGATTCGTCCGGCACAGAAACCTTGCCGGATGCCGCCTCGGTAACAATTGTCAACCGCGCGGGTGTAACGCTCGATATGGAGGCACTGCTGTCGCAGCCGCTGCCTAAGCTGAAAATTGCGGACAAGCCGCTGATTCTGATCGTCCATACCCACGCGACGGAGGCCTACAGCGGCGGAAATTACGCACAGAGCGGCACCTATCATACGCTCGACACGGAGAATAATGTCGTGCGCGTCGGGCAGGCGCTTGCGGACAAGCTCAACGCCTGCGGGATCCCTACGCTCCATGATACGACGCTGAACGACGCGCCGGGCTATAATGACGCTTACGAACGCACTGCGGAGGTGATCGAACGATATTTAGAGGAATACCCGTCAATTCAAATGGTCATTGATGTACATCGCGACGCGATCACGGATACCAACGGGGAGGAGCTTGCCATGCGGACAGAGCTGAACGGGCAATCCGCCGCGCAGCTCCTGTTCGTAATGGGAACGGACGCGGGAGGTCTGGAGCATCCGAATTGGGAGGGAAATCTTGCCTTTGCGCTGCAAATGCAGGCATATTGTACGAGTGACGCTCCCGACCTGTTTCGGGAACTGTCCCTGCGCTCCTCGCGGTATAACGAGCATCTGACGCCCTACTCCGTCCTCTTGGAGGTCGGCTCCGCCGGGAATACCCTCGACGAAGCGATCCGTTCCGTAGAATTTTTCGGCACCAAACTTGCAGAATTGCTTAAAATAAATAGTGAATCGTGAATAGCGATTTGAGCCGTCCTCATATTTCATTGAAATCTGTGCGAAGCACACCACAGTTATTCACTTTTCACAATTCACCTTTCACGATTCGCCAATATTATATATGTATATTCCTTCGATTCTCTGCCATACTACCTTGGGGTGATGCAATGGACGAGCTTCGACAGCCGGACGGCACTTACGCAGGCGCGATCACGGACGAGCATATCTCCGCGATCTTTGAGGGCGCGGGCGATTTTAACCGCCGTGTGCTTCAGGTCGGCGCGCATACGCTCTGGCTCTATGCCATTGACGGCCTGACCTCGGGCGGCGACATCTCGGAATATGTCGTCAAGCCCCTCATGCAGGATTTGGGCGGCGGGACGCTGGACGAGCTGTATCAAAGCGCGCTGCACAGTACGGTGTACAATTCCGTCGCATTGGCGTGCGAGAGCTTGAATGATGCTGCGGAAAAGCTCGTCAACGGCTTTTGCGTCGTCCTGTTCGGGAAGAAAGCAATTGCCTTTGAGACGAAAACGGGCGAAAAGCGCTCCCCCTCCGCGCCGGAGGTCGAAAACACCGTCAAGGGCCCGAAGGATGCCTTTACCGAGACGGTACGCACCAATACGAGTCTGCTGCGGCGGCACCTGCGCACACCGGCGCTGCGGCTTTATGAAACGAAGGTCGGCAGGCGCAGTCTGACGAATGTAACCGTCGCCTATATTGACGGTCTGACCGACCCGACACTTGTCACGCGGATGAAGCGCCGCCTGACCGAGATTGACATTGACGGCATGGTGACCCCCTCCTCGGTGGAGGAGTATGTGACAGGCTCCCGCCCGACGGCGTTCCCGCTTTTGCAGTATACCGAGCGGACGGATCGTTTTGCGCAGGGACTTTTGGACGGACGCGTCGGGCTGCTGATTGACGGATTGCCGCTGGGCTATCTCGCGCCGGTCGATTTAGGCTATCTCATGTCGTCGGCAGAGGATCGCGGGACGAATTATATTTCCGCCTCGTGTCTGCGTGTCATACGATATCTTGCACTGCTGATCGGTTTGCTGCTGCCCGCGTTTTATGTGGCGATGGCGGCGTTTCATCCGGAAATGCTCCCGACGCCGCTGCTTGCATCCATCATTGAGAGCAAGCAGTCCGTCCCGTTTCCGACGGTGTTTGAGGTCTTGGGACTGCTTGTTGCGTTTGAGCTGTTGCAAGAGGCGAGCGTGTCCCTGCCGCAGTCCATCGGTCAGAGCCTGTCAATCATCGGCGGCATCGTCGTCGGTTCTGCTGCGGTGGAGGCGAAAATACTGTCTCCTGCGGCGCTCATCATCGTCGCAACGGCGGGCATCTGCGGCTTTGCCATGCCGGGACGCGGCTTTGCGGACGCTTTGCGGCTTTGGCGCTTCCTGCTTGCGGTGCTGGCAAGCCTCGGCGGTCTGTTCGGCTTGACCCTCGGCGCGCTGTGCCTGCTTGTGCATTTGGCGGGGCTGGAATCCCTCGGTGTGCCGTACCTCGCCCCCTTCGCCCGCGTGTCGGGACTCCAATCCGTCCTCCGTACCCGTCTGAAAAACCAAAAATACCGCGACGCCGCCCTAAATCCCCTCGACCGAAGAAACCAAAAGTAGAGGGCAGCGAATAGTGCATAGTGCATAGTGCATAGTGAATAGTGGAGGAGCGCTCCGCGCAGATTAAAATTTTAGGGGACATCTCCCCGCCCTACAATGGCTGTTTCCTTTATTGTAGTGCGTTTTTTCCATGTCATTGCGAGGAGCGCAGCGACGTGGCAATCTCATGCAGGCAGCATCGACCGCGAATAAGGCGGAGGAAAACAGTCAATATCGAAGCGACAGTTTACCTATTCACCGTTCACCATTCACTATTCACTAAATAAAAAAGGGAGTACTCCGTATGAAATGGCTTTATCTCATCGCCGCCGCCGTCCTAACGCTTATCTTCGGTCTGCCTTTTCGGGAATATGAAACAGCGCGTCTGCTGCCTCTGCTGACGGTGCAGGCGGCGCGGACGGACGGCGGCGTAACAATTGTCAGCGAGGTCGGCAAAGGCGAGGGCGCAACATGGGAGGATGCCGTCGAGAATCTGCGCAAAAGCGCCTCCGGCGAGGTATTTTTCGATACGGCGGAGCAGATCATCTTCTGCGACCGTTCCCTTGTTTCCGACGCGTTGGAAAGCGACATTCTCCGTCCCGCAGCGCAGGTCTATTTTGCCGACGCTCTGCAAGATTCCGAGGGCTTGCACGAATACCTCAGTGCTCATGAAAGCCAAATCACCGTCGCCGACCTCCGCGCGGAAAGTAAGGGACAGTGAATAGGTAACCGCTGCGCGTTTTGCCGGTGGTTGCTGCATGGTACGCGGTCGGTAGTTCCTACGGCGTAGCCTGCGATTGCAGTTGTAGGGGCGGATATTAGCCGCCCGTGCAGGCACTACCAACTGCCTACAAGACCGCCGAACAATGCAAAACCGATTCACTGTTCACCATTCACGATTCACTTAGAATCAAAAAATTCCCTTTCCCGCTTACATACTTTAAAAAGGAGACTGTGGAATGGAATCTGCTGCGCGTCGGCTTTATGCGCTGGGGTTTTGTGCCTTTCTTGTGCCTGCCGTTCTTCATCTGCCAAGCGCCGGTTGGCTGTGGACGGCTGCGGCGTCGAGCTTTTGCGTGCTGCTCCTCGCCGTCCTCATTGCTTTGCGCAGGAAATGCGGTCATACACTGTCAGAAATCGCGGCGCGCGCTCCGATCGGGCGGTGTGTGCTTCTGCTCGTCCTCCTGTGGAATCTGCTTTTGCTCGGCAGCACGGCAGCGGAGCTTTGCGCCGCCTATCCCAAGGGCGATACCTTCCCGCTGATCGGTCTGCTGCTGCTCCTGCTCGCGGCGTATGCGTCAGAGCGCGGCGAGGCGGTCGTCCTGCGCGTCGGCGCAATCGTATTCTTTGCGCTGCTGATCTTCTTCGCGCTGATTCTCGGATTTGCCCTGCCAAAGGTGCATCTTGCGTGGCTCGCACCGCAGACCTCCGTGGATTGGAAACGCCTGACGGCTGTACTGTGCCCGACGGTCGTCCTTTACCTCGGCGGCAGCGGGGAAAAGAGCAAATGCGCCCCATGGCTTCTCCTCGGTGTTGTGTTTGCGACCCTCTGTGCTGCCGTTACCGTGGGAACGCTCTCCCCGGCAGTTGCCTCGGAGGATCGCTTTCCGTTCTACACCGCCGCAAAAAGCGTCAGCGTCCTCGGTGCCATGGAGCGTCTGGAACCGCTCGTGTCCGCAGCGCTGACCGCAGGCGGCTTTTGCCTGCTTGCCTTGATTTGCGCGGCAAACGGACGCATTCTCGGCGCGTTTTTGCCAAAGGCGGAGAAATGTACGGCGCTTTTGAATTTTGCCCTTGGCGGCGGCGCAATGTGGCTGTCAAAGCTCCTTCCCGCAGCATTTATCGCAGTCGGCACAACTATATTTTGGGGTATTTTCCCAATGATTACACTATCTCTTGGGACACGAAAAAAAGTTTAAAAAATCTCAAAAAAAGTGTTGACAACGGCGGATTTCTTTGATAGAATAGCGGAGCACTTTGCGAGAGGCAAGACAAACACCGAAAAATCTTAAAAAAGATGAAAAAAGTGCTTGACAAACCAAAAACAATGTGTTATTATGTAAAAGATGCACCGCGGCGGAGAGTTCGCTCGATGAAGTCACGGACAGCTTTTCATATAGGCTGCGAGAGCGGCGATGTACCTTGTAAATTAAACAACGAGAAACATGAACAAACACCTTGGACAATTTTGATTGAAAAAACAAAGTTGTTCTGAAATGTCAATGTAGAAACATTGCGAGAAAGAACAGCCAACGAAAATTCTTGAGTATA
>JAQXWB010000080.1 GCA_029225225.1 Bacillota bacterium
CTCCCACACCTTGACCTCGCTCTTGGCAAAGACTTCCGCCATTTCCACATTGTGCAGCAGGGCACGGTAGCGCTCCTCATGGTGCTTTTCAATGGCGGCGACAAGACGGAAACGCTGGGCCAGCTCGTGGAAGCCCTCCTCATCGGCGGTCTTGGCGAAGCCCTCGTACATATCCGTCCACTCGTAATTTTCGCCCTCAGCGGCGGCGAGAAGATTTTCGGCAGTGTCGCCGATGCCGTTCAGTTCTTTGAACCACAGCTTGGCGTGTTCCTTCTCGTTGTCGGCGGTTTTAAGGAACAGCGCCGCGATCTGCTCGTAGCCTTCCTTCTTGGCCTTAGATGCAAAATAGGTGTACTTGTTGCGTGCCTCGGACTCACCGGCAAAGGCAGTCATCAGGTTTTTTTCGGTCTGAGTACCTGCGTATTTCGTTTTTTTCATGGTCGATGCTCCTTTCAGTTTTTCTGCTCATATTATAACACGGATTCGTGTTAAAAACAATATTTTCATTTTAAGTGATTCAATCCGCCTGTATCCCGCAGCGTGATCGCACCGCGCTTCAGCTCCACCAGCCCGTCCTCCGAGAAGCTCTTGAGCATCCGCGCCACAGCCTCCCGCGCCGAGCTGATGTGCTGGGCAATCTGCTCATGGGTCATGCGTATCGTGTCGGAGCCGGTACGCTCCGCTTCGGCAAGGAGAAATTCTGCCAGCCGCCGATCCAGCCCCTTGAACATGATCTGCTGCATCGCCCACATCACATTAGAAAACCGTTTCGTTGCCAACTCATAGAGGAAGCAGCGGACATATAGATTTTTCTCTTTGAGCGCAGCAATGATATTTGCGGGGATAATCAGAACTTCCGTATCCATTCCTGCGGTCATTTGCGTATCAAAGGTGATCTGACTGATCACACAGGAGGCAGAAAGCACGCATAATTCGCCCGGATATAGCCGGAACAATGTGACTTCTCGCCCTTCCTCGGAGAGAAGGTAGGTGCGAATTTCACCGGAAAGGACGAACAGCATTCCAAGACATTCGTTGTCGCTGCTGTGTATGTACGCGCCCTTTTCATAATGGAATCTCCTTTGCAATTTTTGCCTGGTTTTCCATTTTGGCTCTTTGCATCCGGCAGCAACGGCCACAGTGAGCTGGCTCCTGTCCTCCGCAGATGCGGTAGTTTCCCCCGGTGATGTGCAGCGGTTTCCCGTGGACAAGACACACTGCGATCTTACGCCGTGCGCTTTCGTAAATCTCCTGCACGGTCGAGCGGGAAATGTCCATTTGCGCGGCACACCGCTCGTGGGTCTGCTGCTCCAAGTCAACCAACCGAATGACCTCGTACTCGTCCAGCGTCAGCAGAATCGGCTCGGTGTCCTCGCATCCGTTGGGGCGGAAGGTATCGACTCGTGGTGCGCCACAAATCCGACGGCACCGTGGCGGTCTTGGCATGGACGCTTTCCTCCCTTGTTTTCGGTATATATCGATTATATAGCAAGAAGAAGGCAAATTCAAGTAGGATTATAAAGATGAGTAACTATGTTTTTTGTTTGTTTCTTTTGCAAATTCCCATCAAAAAAATGATTTTCTATTGAAGCAAACTGGGCTCGTACGCCTTTCTCTTTGACCGCTACAAGCGGCCGTTCTATGTGACTGAGTGCGGATTGAGCTGTAATGACCACATGTTCCTAGACAGACAGATCCACGACACCGACCGGAGCGATTTCCTGCACCGCTATCTGCTCGCGCTTCACAGAGGATGCGACCGAGCCGACGTCCACAGCTTTTCCACTGGTCGCCGACCGACAATTTTGAGTGGCACAGCGGCTATGCCGAGCGCATCGGCCGGATCTATGTCGACTATCCGACGCAAAAACGGATCCTGAAGGACAGCGCGCACTGGAACGCGCAGACCGCCCGGGAAAACGGCAGAAATCCGGAGCTATTCTTTGTTTACAGCGGCGCAGATTCTGCGCCGCTGGTTTTCTGTCCTGACCCACACCGTGACCCAAACGGGAATTAAACTGCTCCCCAAGTCAAGGACAAAATAAGGTGACCCATTCCGCTAGCATGGATAGCTGCCGGTTGTCAGGTACTGGTAATACTCGTTCGGCGAGAGCTTTGCCAGAGCCCACTGGTATCGGTCGTTGTTATAGTAGTCCATCCAGTCGTCGATTGACTGACATCAAGTTTCATTT
>JAQXWB010000081.1 GCA_029225225.1 Bacillota bacterium
CGCGACGCCTTATTTACGAAAGAAGAATCATTTTAGGATTTATTGTCAATATTTGTATTTTATTTTTTCACATTTTGTTTAAAATATACAAATTATATCCTTATTTTTTGGAAACATAGTGAGAGCTCGTGTATTGCAAAAATACGTTTTTTCTGTTATGATATTGTTGTCGAAGGCGCTCCGTTCCTACGGATTTGCTTTGACAGGCACGCCGCAAGTACGGCAAATAAAATGAAAAACGGAGGTAGTTCTATGGAAAAGCTGTTTGGTCTGAAAAAGCATCAAACGACGGTCAGAACCGAGATTCTTGCCGGTCTGACAACCTTCATGGCAATGGCGTATATTCTGATGGTCAACGCCGGAATGTTCGCCGATCCGTACGGCACCGGAGAAAACCTGCTCGGTGTCAGCTACGGCGCAATCTACATCGCCACGGCGATCTCCGCAGTCGTCGGTTCCCTGCTCATCGGTTTGCTTGCGAATCTTCCGCTGGCGCAGGCGTCCGGCATGGGCTTAAACGCATTCTTTGTCTATACCGTCTGTCTCACCTTTGGTCTGAGCTACGCCAACGCGCTCGTGCTCGTCCTTGCCGACGGCATCATCTTCATTTTGCTCACCGTCACCGGTCTGCGCAAAAAGATCTTCACCGCGATTCCCGACGCAGTCAGAAAAGCGATCCCCGCCGGTATCGGCCTGTTTATCGCGTTTATCGGTCTGCAAAACGCCAAAATCATTGTCCCGAGCAGCAGCACGGGTGTTACCCTCGCCTCCTTCAACCTGATCAGCGGTGCAAATTCGTGGGCTTCGATCATGCCGATGCTGGTTGCCGTCATTGCCCTTTGCGTCATTGCCATTCTTTCGAAGAAAAATGTCCGTGGCGCTGTCCTCTGGGGCATTCTCGGCGGCGCCGCACTGTATTACATTCTCGGCTTTGTCAGCGTCGAAGGCTTTGCCGCAGGCGTGCAGGCGAGTCTGCATGTTGATTTTATCGGTCCGTTCAAGGATTTCTTTGGTCAAGCTTTCGGCAAGGTCTTTACGGAGGGCTTTAACTTCGCCCCCTATATCGCAGCACACGGCACAGGAAACTTCATTCTGATGTTCGCCACCACCGCGCTGGCCTTCTGCATGGTCGATATGTTCGATACGCTGGGCACGCTCTACGGTGCCTGCGCCCGCGGCAATATGCTGACCGAAAAGGGCGAGGTACCCAACATGGATAAGGCAATGCTCTGCGATGCGCTTGCCACCACTACAGGCGCGATCTGCGGCACCTCCACCGTCACCACCTTCGTTGAATCCGCTGCCGGTGTCGCCGAGGGCGGACGCACGGGACTCGCCGCCGTCTCGACTGCCGTGTTCTTCTTTATCGCCATGTTCCTTGCGCCGGTCGCCGCGCTGATTCCCTCCTGCGCAACCGCTGCCGCGCTGATCTATGTTGGCGTTCTGATGATCGCCTGTGTCAAGGAGTTGGATTGGCACGACCCCGCAGTCGCCCTGCCCTCCTTCCTGACAATGGCAATGATGCCCTTCTCCTACAACATCTCCTTCGGCATCGCCTTCGGTCTGATCTCCTATGTCATCATTAAGACCTTTACCGGCAAAATAAAGGAGGTCAAATCAGGCACATGGGTCATTACCCTCCTGTTCCTCCTCATGCTCTTCCTGACGCATTGATTTCAATAAAAGGGGCCGTCTCAAGCAGTGAGGCAGCCCCTTTTCGTATTAAATGTTTGCGTGAATATAATATAACACGTTGCTCTCACAGTCAAAAAAATACAGGGAATAATAGCCGAATTCGGGATACCCCTCCTTCGTGCGCAGAAAGAACAAATCACCCGCATTGATGATCTCGGCATCAAAATCATAGCGTTCAAGCTGATCGCCAGCTTCCATCCAGCTGCGGAAATCCTCGAAATACGCTTGCAGCAGGCGTACATCCTCCGCATTCGCCTCCTGATACCTTCCGTTTGCAAGAAGCTTTTCTCTTCCGTCAGACCCATAGAAGTATTTGCAATAATCAATCGAATCCTGCATTCCATCTGAGTCATGGTATTCCTCGGTGCGCAGATATCCCCGTGGAATTGCCTCATCGTGCACGAACACGCATCCGCTCACCTGTAGTGCGATACAGAAAAGCAGGAACAGCGCAGCCAACCTTTTTTTCATACCTCTTTCCTCCATTCCAAAAGCTCCGCCGGCTGGCAGTCCAAAGCGGCGCAGAGCTTATCAAGGGTCTCAAGGCGAATTGCCCTCGCTTTTCCTGTTTTCAGAATTGAGAGATTCGCCATCGTAATGCCAACGCGTTCGGAAAGCTCCGTCAGGGTCATTTTCCGTTTCGCGAGCATGACATCCAAATTCACAACGATCATACCCTCACCTCAAATCGTCAAATCCTGCTCTTCTCGCAGGCGCGCAGCCTCCGCAACGAGCTTCGAAAGCGTGTCGGCAACCGCAGCAACGATCACACCAACGACGCAAACCGCCATCAATCCGAGGGCAATCCCCGGATGACTCATGCTAAGCAGGAATAGGATGATGTTTCCAAGAGCAAAGTAGACCGTGTCAAGCACCGCCAATCGCGCAACGGCACGCAGCGAGGCGGCATTTTCTCCGCTGAACGCATTTCCCCGTTCGATTTCACCCGCAACCCTCCAGCCATAGAATAAAACGCCGTAGCAAGGCAAAGCGCTGCCCCAAAGAAACGCAAGCCACGGCCAAAAGCGGTTTGCAAATTCCGGATAGGCGCTGCGCATCGAGAGCGCAAAAATCGGGATCGCGCCAAAGTACAGCACCAAACCGCACAGCGCCATACCGCCAATCGAAAGCTTTAGTGTGACAGACAACTTTTTCATAGCATTCGCTCCTTTTTCCAAGTTGACCCAAGTATACCACAACACTTTTCGAAAGTCAATATATTTTTATCGTTTTTCGATAAAGATGTTCTCAAATGATTCCCCCGGGTGAACCCAAGGGAAAAATGTTATTTGCAAGCCTGCACGATCAGCTCTGCGCAGGTTTCAACGCCGAGGACGCCGCTGTTGAGGCAGAGGTCATAGTTCTGCGCCTGTCCCCAGTTGCGCCCCGTGTAGTTCTTATAGTAGACCTTGCGCTTTTGATCCTTCTCCGCGAGCCGTTTTTCAGCCGATCTGTCGCCCTCGCCGTAGCGCTCGACGATCCGTTTTGCGCGGCTCTCCATATCCGCGTGGATAAAGACATGAAGGCACTCCTTCCAATCCCGCAGGATAAAGTCCGCGCAGCGCCCGACAATCACACAGTCGCCCTCTGCGGCAAGCTCCTCGATAATCTTCGTCTGCTCGATGTAAAGGCGGTCATGCATGGAAAGTCCGTCGGCGGAATACTGGCTCGCCGTGGCAAGGGCAAACAAAAGACTGCTGCGGGCGCTGGCGTATTCGCCGCTCTCCTCGATAAACTCCGGGGAAAAGCCGCTGCGCTCGGCGACCTTGTTGACCAGCTCACGGTCATAGAAGCGGTAACCGAGTTTCTCCGCGACCAGCTTGCCGACGCTCCGTCCGCCGCTGCCGAATTCACGGCTGATGGTGATGATTCGCTTCATGGAAATTACCTCCTTCGTCGAATACTTCCTATCTACATTATATCACACGGAAAGAGAATCGCAAATTATTTTTTGAATGAAATTCTGCGTGTCAGCTCTTTTTTCAGTTCCGTAAAGTCTCCGTGTGGGGTATCGCCGAGGTCGCGTTCCTTGGGGTTAATCAGGCAGGGCGTGAGCAGGAACACAGGAATTCCGACTTTCTGTGCCGCCAAATCCTCCACCGCGTCGTTGCCGACCATCAGGCACTCGTCCGCTTTGCAGCCGATCTGTTCCAAGATATCGGCAAAATACGCAGGATTTGGCTTGCAGTGCTGGGAATTCTCATAGGTCGTGATGAATTCAAAATCCTCCGCGTGCAGTCCTGCCCAGCGGATACGCGCCTGCGTTGCAACTGCCGGAAAAATCGGATTCGTCGCCAAAACGCGGCGAATGCCATTTGTTTTCAGAAATTCGACCGTCTCTGCCGCCTCCGGATCAAAGCCGCAGACCTCCTGCGCGAGGTTAAAATCCGTCGCATAAAACGCTTCAAATACTGCTTCATGTGCCCGCGCCGGCTCACCGAAAGTGGAAGCAAAGGTATCCCAAAAGACCTCTCGGTTCGTCTTCCCGCCGTCGTTTTGCACCATCGCCGCCGTGCCCTTCCAAAGCGTATCCACCAGCGGCTTTGCCTCATAGCCATAGGGCGCGGCAAAGCTTGCAAGTCTTGCAAAATACGCGCGTACGAAGTCCTCCTGCACCATTGGCAGCAGCGTCCCGTCCAAATCAAACAATACCGTCGTCAGCATATCCGTACTCCTCTCGGTTTTCTACATAGTATATCACACCGAGCGGTGTTTGCAAATCGTTTTTTCCTCGCCCTTATCGCAAGCAAATCATGCCGCAGGCGATTTTATTTCCGGCATTTCCCGAGGGCTGCGTGTGAAAATCATCCGGCTCCGCGTGGATCACTACAGTTTTCCCAAGAATATCGCAGACGGAAAAACGCTTCGTGAGAACCGTCATCTCTGCCCTTCCGTTGCAGGAAAGCAGCGGTGGGAGGTCGCCCGCGTGGCATGGATGCTCTCGGTTGCAGGGATTAAAATGCCCTTTCGTGTCGGAAAAGCCCTCACCGCCGCAGTCTTCGCCCTCATGGATATGGAACGCAAAAAAGCCCGTCTTCGATTCCGGCAGACCGCAGATTTCGGCAGCGACCAAGGTACCGTTCCCCCACGCCGTAAATTTGACGGTTCCGTGTAAATTCGGATGCTCCTTCCCGCCCTTTACCTTTGCTTGCGCTTGCAAAAGCTGCATTGTCCGATCACCTAATTTCACGATCAGGCTATGCAGCTTTATGCTTTGGTGTTACGGGCTCAGACCGTAACAGCGGTATCGGTTGCGAAGAAGTAGAGAATGCGCTCCTTCACGGGCAGGGCAAAAATACGCGCAAGGGCTGCACTGTAGGCATCGAGCTGCCCGCGATAGTATTCTCCGCGCTCGGCTTCCTTCCCCGGTGCAACGCGGTCGGACTTAAAGTCAAGGATTGTCAGCCCGTCGTCCTCCACGATGCAGCAATCCGTCACGCCCTGCAAAAGCACCTGCTCTCCCCGCAGCGCTCCGCTCAGGATCGACGCGTCCTGCAAAACGGAAAATTTAAATTCCCGCACGAGCTGCTTTGCCGAAAGCACGCGCTTGCCGAGGGGCGAGGCGAAGAACGCAAAGAGCTTCTTCGGCGGCACCGCGTCCGCCTGCTGCTGCGTCAGGAATTTTTCCTCCACAAGTCGTTTCAGTTCCCGCTCGACCCCTTCCGGCGTTGTGCAGACTTCATAGCGGAAGTACTGCATGGCAAGGTGGATCGCCGTGCCGCGTTCTGTCGGCGTGAGCGGACGCTGCTGCAAGCTGAATTGCGGCTTGGAAAACACGATTTCCGGAAGCCGCACCGTCTGTTCGGAAATCTCCTCGTCGAGCGTCCGTCCCTTGAGCTGCGTGGCAGTCAGTTTGCTGGGTGCTTGCGTTGCCGCCAAATACGGATACTGCAAAAAATCAGGATGCAGAAGCGGTGCCTGTTCTGCGGTGCGTTCCGAGGTCTGCGTCCGCTGCATGGGTAAGTAGTCCGTGCCGCTGCAATAAGTAATGCTCCACGGGTATTCAGAGACGGAAGCACACCCGGGATTCCCGCCGACGGCAAATAGTTCTCCCGCCTCCGTGCGGGCAAGGGCAGCCATCAAAACCCAGTCGCCCATGTGCCGCACCTCCTCCACCGTGGACTGCGCCGGTGGGATCGTCAGACTCGTCGAGAGCTTGCTGAGGAGGGATTGCAGCTTGCCGCCGCAGTAGGTCATCACAAGGCGGTTTTTCGGGCGCGTCATGGCAACATAGAGCAGGCGCATCTCCTCGGACAGATCTTCCTTTCGGATACGGTCACTGATCGCCTGTTGCGCCACGGTCGAGTAGAGCAAGCTGCGTTCCGTTTCAAAGACCTTCGCCGCAATCCCCAGCACGGGATCGGTCAGAACCATTGCCTTGCTGTCCTCGTCGTTAAACTGCTTTCCCAGATCCGCAAGAAAGACCACGGGGAATTCCAAGCCCTTGGATTTATGAATGCTCATGAGCTGCACCGCGTCCGAGGAAGCCTCCGCCTCGGTGCTGTAGCCCTTCTCCCGCACCACCTCCAAATAGCGCAGGAACGCGGACAAGCCGTGGCGCTGCTCCGTCTCAAAGCCGTCAGCGATGGAAAAGAACGCGTCCAAGTTGCTGATGCGCTGCGCGCCGCCCTCCATCGCGCTGAAAATCTGGCGCAGGAACAGGCGCTCGTCCATCGCGTCAAGCAGCTCCCGCAGCGTACCGCTCTGGGCTAAGTCGCGCAGCTCTTTCAGTTGCCGCACAAAGTCCGTCGTCTCCTCCGAGGCACAGACCGTGTCGTAAATATCTCCGCTTCGCTTCTGCGCGCGAAGCCTCGCCGCCAGATCGGCAGAGACGCGGAAAATCGGCGAGAGCAGCACGGTCAGAAGCGGGATATCCTGATGGGGATTGTCCACGATTTGCAGCAGCGCTGTGACCAGACGAATCTCCTCCGTCTGGAAGATGTTATCACTGCCGCAGACGCAGCGGATGCCGTACCGCTGCAACGCGCGCACATAAATCTCCGCTTTGCCGGTCAGCGAGCGCAGGAGAATGGTGATGTCCCCCGCACGGATCGGGCGCACGCCGTCGCCGTTAGGCAATGTCTCGCCGCCCCGCAGCATACGGTCAATCCGTTTGGCGACAAATTCCGCCTCGATCTCCTCGCGCCGCACCTTTGGCTGCGAAGGAACGCCCTCCGTGTCGATGCAGTGCAGCTCGACCGCAGACTTTCCCCGCTGCGGTGTCTTCTCTGACAAGGTGCGCAGCGCCTCGTCGTCGCCGTAGCGCAGACCGCCGACGCGCTCGTTCATCGTCAGGCGGAAGACATCGTTTGCCGCCTCCAAAATGGCAGGCTCCGAACGGAAGTTGACCGAGAGCAAAATCTTTCTCGGCTCACCGTCGCGCGCCTCGCGATAATCGGAAAACGCACGGTACTTTTTCAGAAAAATCGTCGGATCGGCGCGGCGGAAGCGGTAAATGGATTGCTTCACATCGCCCACATAAAAGAGGTTTTGCTCCTGCTTGGAGATCGCGCGGAAGATGCTGTCCTGCACGGCGTTGGTGTCCTGATACTCATCGACCATGATCTCCGTAAAGCGCTCTGCAATCTCTCTTGCCGCAGCGGTGGGTGCACCCGAAGAATCCGTCAGCAGTCGCAAAGTATCATGCTCCAAATCGTTAAAGTCCAGCGCGTGCCGCCGCAGCTTCAGCGCGCGGTACGCCTCAGAATAGCGCTCCGTCAGCTTCAACAGACCGAGCAGGGCGTCTGCACCGGCGGAGAGGTCTTGCAGCGCCTCCTCGGAGGGGATTGCGAAGCGCTGAAAGAGCTTCTTCACCGTATCCTTCGCGCGGTCGCGGAGCTTTTTCGTGCGCTCCTTCAGCGCCTCGTCCTCGCACTTCTTCACGGTCTTCAGCCTTCCGAAGGTGCGCTCCGCCGTTCTTGCCTCCTCCCACGACTGCACGGCGCTCAGGCGGCGCAGCAGGGCGATATCCTCGTTGAAGTTCGCCATATAGGGCGCGAGACTTGCGTCATGCGCGATCAGCGTCTGCGCCTGTGAAAGCAGCTCTATGCAGTTTTCCAGCCCGCAGCGCAGCTCTTGCAGCAGATAAGCGCCCCAACAGGTCTCTCCGACATCCGTGCAGTCGGAAACTTGCAGCGCTTGGCGCAGCTCCTGCAAGCGTTTCTGCGGGTCGGCAGCGCATTGCAGATCGGCATAGACCTTCCGAATCAGCTCCGGAAGCTGCGCGTCCGTCCTGCCCGCACCGAGCATATCCAGCGCGGCAAGCGTCTGCGCGTCCTCCGTCTTGTATGCCTCCTCGAGCGTCTGCTGCATCGCCTGCTCCTGTAGCATCCGCGCCTCCGGATCGTCGCAGGTATGAAAATCCGCAGGCAGATCGAGCCGGTGCGCATACTCCCGCAGCAGCGTGCCGCAGAAGGCATGGACGGTCGAAATCTGCGCAAGATAGACCCGATTCATCTGTTTTTGCAGATGGCGGTCATTCGGATGGACGGCAAGCTGCGCGCTCAGTTCCTTGACCAGCTTTCCACGCAGCTCCGAAGCCGCCGCTTGGGTGAAGGTAATGAGCAGGAAATCGTCCAAATTCGCCTGCTCCTCCGTCACGCGCTTAAACACGCGGTCGATCAGCACCTTTGTCTTTCCCGAGCCGGCAGCGGCGGAGACGAGCAGCGCGCCGCCTCGATTGTCAACCACCGCCTGCTGTTGCGGGGTCAGCTTAATATCAGCCATCGTTCTCCTCCAATCTCTGCCAAAACGCCTGTGCGTCCTTCGGTCCGAACAGCCAACGCTTTTCGGGCAGCTCGCGGCAGACCGTCTGATACGGGCAATACATACAGGCATTGTCCTTCATGTCAAAATAATAGGGGTTCGGGTCAATCTCCCCGCTGTAAAGCGAGTCTCCGAGGGAGGCGACCTTTTGGAACACGAAGCGTTCCAATCTCGCGAGCTGTTCCTCCGACGCAAGATAGCCCTCGCGCTCGCCCTCCTTGTTGATCGTATAGGGTAGATAGCGCGGCTCATTTTCGCAAGGCTCCATCGCCTGAAGCACCGGCGCCGCGTTGAGCAGCAGACCACTTCGCTTCTGCGCCTTGCGCTGCTTTTCCTCGATTTTGGCTTCGGCGCGCTTATCATCCACGGAGACGCGCTCCACCCGGGCAGGAAAATACAGCACACCCGCAGGCTTCAGCGGCGTGTCCATCAGGCACTCTCCCGTCTGCTCCAATGCAAAAAGGTAAAGCAGCATCTGCAAGCCCAAGCCGTAAAACACATGGGAAAAATCAAAGCTTTTCTTTCCCGTTTTATAGTCAATAACGCGCACATAGACGCGATCTCCGCTGCGCCAGATATCCGCGCGGTCTACAAACCCGTGCAGCTCCGCCTGCATCTTTTCCCCGACGATCCGCACCGCAGGCAGCGCCCCGTCGTCGGCAAAGTTCAGCTCGAACCACTGCGGCTCGAATTGCGACACGGACAGCTCCCGATACAGCTCCGTCACAACCATGCGCACCTCCGAAAAGCTGCGGTGAAACAGATATTCCGTTCGCGCCGTCTGCAAGACATCCGTCAAATGCGTCTGCGCGTACCACTCCATGCGATTCTCCGCGATGGTAAGCACTCTTGAAAGGGGTACGGCAGAGAAGCCGCCCTCCTGCATCACCTGTTTGGTTGTATGCTCCAACACATCGTGCACAAAGGTGCCGTAAAGTGTGGGGCTGAGCGTTGCGGGCTTTCGCTCCTCCGCGCGCAAGCCGTATTCCAAAAAGTACGCAAATCGGCAGCCTGCCAAGCGGTCGATCTTTGTCGAGGAGAGGCGCAGCGTCTGCCCGTAAAGGCTGCGCACCGTCTCCTCCCGCAGCGTGCCCGGACGGTAAGCACTCGCCTCCGCAAACTCCCGCGCACGCTTTGCAAGCAGAGGTGCCTCCTCTGCAAGGCGGTCGATGTGCTCCGGCACACGGCTGAGATAGGAGAGATACTCCCGTTCCGCGCGGCGGAGCAGCTCCGTATCCTCCGAGATACACCGCGCATTGGGAAACAGCTTGCGCGCCCGTTTGCGCAAATACGCCTCCCGTTCCGCAACCGCGCCGAGATACAGCCGCTTTTCCGGCGCGTTCAGCACGCTGTCTATGGCGGCAAGCTCCAAATCAAGCCGCTCCGCACCCGTCGGCGCAAGCTCGATGCCGAGGCGCAAAAGGTGCAGGCGTTCGCCGTCCGTCAGAAGGCTCCGCTCCGTCTGCGCTGAGGGGAACGCCCCCTCATTCGCGCCGAGTAAGAATACATACGCCGTATCGCAGCGGCGCTGAGACATCAGGCTGCCCACCGTCACGCAGTCGAGCTTCGCCGGAATCGTGCCGATTGCGCATTGGGAAAGCACGGTGCGGAAGATACGGTAAAATTCCTCCGGCGTATATACGCTATCGCCCAGCACGCCGTACATCTGCTCCATCACCGTAGTCAGGAGCCGGTAGACCTGCGCGTACTCCTGCGCCCGCTGCAAGTCGCCGCTTTCCGCGCAGCGCTTTGCAAAGTTCTCCGCCTGCTCCGCAAGGGTGATCTCCTCAATAAAATCGTTCAGCGCAAGCACCATTTCACCTGTATTTTTCGCCGTCTTGAGCCTTTCGCGCAGACGGCACAGCGGCACAATGACCCGCTCACGATCCTCGTTCAATTGTGCAAGCGCCGCCTCATCCATACGCCCCTCGACGCCTGCGGGGTTCATCGTCCATTCGCCTTTCCAGCGCGTTCCGGAAAGTCCCCAAAGCAGTGCGTAGTTTTCCAAGCGGTCGCAGCGGTCGCGCGAGAGCGGCAAAAAGCCGGATTTTATGTACGCCAGCACCGTCTCCTGCTCCATTTCATCCGTCGCCGCCTCCAATGCGGACAAGAGCATCGCCGCAATCGGCTGGCGGAGGATATCGGTGTCACCCGCGTAATAAGCAGGCACCTCCCCGCGGCGCAGCAGCGATTCCAAGATCGGGCGGTAGGTGGAAAAGTCGGCGCAGGCGATGGAGATATCCCGCCAGCGCACGCCCGCCGCCGCAAGACGTAGGATCTCCCCCACCGCCGCGCGGCACTCCGCAACGCAATCCGCGCCCTGAAGCAAAGCAATTTGATCCTGCTTCTGCGGATAAGGTGTCTCCTCCCCCGCAAACAGCCGCGCCCGTAAAAAGGCAAGCGCGGTTTCCGCTCCTTCCTGCGGCAGCTCCTTGATCTGCACGGGAAGCTGCTGCTTCTGCGCAAGCGCGGTCAAAAGCCTTGCGGTCTTGCGCGCCGTCTCATATTGCTGCGCGCCGTGCTGCACCCCGTCGCATTGCAGATTCACGCTGATCTGTGCGCCGTTTTGCAAGAGCTGCGCAATGATCTCACGCTCCACACCGTTAAAATCGGTAAAGCCGTCAAAATAGATCGTCCGCGAAAAACCGCTGCTCTCCAACGCAGCAAGCAAGCGCGTCAGCTTGGTCTGCGGATTCTGCCCCATATTGGCGCATACCGCGTCATAGCTCTCCATCAGCAGCGCAAGCTCCTCCGTCTTGACGGCAAGCGCGCCGCTTAACGACATTGACGCCTCACGCAGGCGCGTCGGCGTGACGCAGAAGGCGCGGAACTCGTCGAATGCATCGAGCATCTGCAAAAGGGATTCCGGCTTGTCCGCGCAGCTTGCATAGACCTTTAACCGCGCGCGCACCTGACGGGCGGCAAGCGACATGGCAAGCACTCTGCCCGAGGGGTCCGTCTCCGTCTCCGCACAACCGCCGACCTCGGAAAAGACCCGCGCCGCGAGCCTTGAAAACCCAAGCACCTCGGCATACCGGCTGATACCGTCGCCGCCAAACGCGCAAAGCTGCCGCTCCATCGTATGGGAAAACTGCTCCGGCACGATCAGGAGCATCCCCGTCTCCCCCCGCTCCGTGCGGGCAGCAATCTCCTCCAGCATCCGCCGTGTATTCTTCTTTCTGTCCGTAGATAACCAAAGCTGTAGCATATCTTTCACCTCTTGCATCTATCATATCACAACCCCTGTCCAAAAAATAGGACATCCGACAAATAATTTCGTTATTTTTCCCTGTAAGCGGGAGATATGTCCCCGCCGACCGCGAAGCGGCAGACGGTACGAATGAACGAATCCGCACGCAGTTCGTAGTTCCCGCACGAGGCGCGTCAAGGATGCCGCGCGTTACGGGTTAGAAGCGAGTTCCTACACGAGATTGCCACGTCGCGGGGCGCCACGCACAGACACAACCGGGG
>JAQXWB010000082.1 GCA_029225225.1 Bacillota bacterium
CAGCGGCGGCACTCGCAGACCTCCTTGACCTTTGCGGAGAGGATCATCGGATCGAGTGCCTCCACAATGGCAAGCGGCTTCTCGCATTGCAGCAGGGACTCCGCCGTGGGGATCTCGTCGGTGCTGCGGAAGGTCTTTGCCCTGCTCTTGCCGCCGTAAAGCACGACGCGCTTTGCGAAAACCGCAAGTCCCGTGATGGTGGTCGGGCGCGTTCCACCCAAGATCGCGTCGCCGATGATGCGGTAGTAGAAGGTCAGATCGACCGAGAAATGTCCTGCCTTGTAGGCAAGCGGCTCCACATCGACGTCCACGAACAAAAGCTCTGCGCAGCGGGTCTTCGCGGTCGTCGCGCCGTCAAGCGCCGCCTGCGACTGTGTGGTGAGGTAGACGCGCAGATCCTCCACACAGTCCTTATCCAGGCAGCTATCCATAATCTGGTGAGAATGTATGCAGACAGGCTGCTTCCCTTCGCCGCCGCCCGCTGCCTCGTAGGTGTTTTCCGCCATAATATTACCTCCCGAAGAACGAAGTTAAGTAACCGCGGACGCGCCGCGCTTACAAAGCAGAAATATGCTTTCACAACATAGTATGCAGCGTCCGGCAGAATGTGAAATTGAACCGTAGACAAAGTTCGAATTCTGTGGTAAAATGGTTGCAGAATAAAATGGAAGAGGTATGCGCGTGAAAACCGATGTTTTGGGAGTGCTCTATGACAATGTAACCATGCAGGAGGCGTTGGAGCGCGGCCGAGCGCTGCTTGAGGGCAGCGAAGCGGCCTATTGCGTGACGCCGAACGCGGAGATGGCATACGAGGCGCTGCATGACGTAAAATTCCGCGAGGTGCTGAATTCCGCCTCACTCGTCCTGCCCGACGGCGCGGGCGTCGTCCTCGGCGCAAAGCTCCTCAAGACGCCGCTCAAGGAGAAGGTTGCAGGCATTGAGTTTGCGCAGAATCTGCTGCCGATCTTAGAGGAAACAGGAAAGCGTCTCTTTCTCTTAGGCAGCAAGCCCGGCATCGCGGAGCTGGCGGCGGAAAAAATGCTGGAAAAACACCCGAAGCTCTGCGTCTGCGGCACAATGGACGGCTATTTCAAGGACGAAGCCGAAGCGGTGCGCCGTATCAACGAGGCGCAGGCGGATGTCGTCTATGTCTGCCTCGGCGCGCCGAAGCAGGAGTATTTCATGCACAGCCACGCGCGCGAATTAAAGGTAAAGCTGATGATCGGCTTGGGCGGCACGCTCGACGGCATCGCAGGCACGGTCAAACGCGCCCCAAAATGGATGATCCGCTTGCAGCTCGAGTGGCTCTATCGGCTGATCAAAGAACCGCGCCGCATCGGGCGCATGATGCGTTTACCGAAATTTATTTTTGCGGCAATTAAAATGAGAATGAAAGGGTAATGAACATGGGAAAGCTGATTGTGTTTGAAGGGACGGACGGCTCCGGCAAGACCACGCAGTTCGCGCTTCTGACCAAGCGTCTGAAATCACTCGGCATTGACTTCCGAACCATGGATTTTCCGCAGTATTCCGAGCCCTCCTCCGCGCTCATCCGTATGTATCTCGGCGGCGAATTCGGCAGCAAGCCCTCCGATGTCAACGCCTACGCCGCCTCTACCTTCTACGCCGTCGATCGCTACGCCTCTTATCGCAAGGTCTGGGGCAAATACTATCAAGAGGGCGGTCTGATGCTCTCCAACCGCTATACCACCTCCAACGCCGTCCATCAGGCGTCGAAGGAGCCGGAGGAGCACCGCGAGGAGTTCTTCCGCTGGCTGTACGATTTCGAGTATCGGCATATGGAACTTCCGAAGCCCGATATCGTCCTATATTTAGATGTGCCGACCGAGCTGACCGGAGAGATGCTCCGTAAACGGGAGGTGCAGACCAATACGCTTGCGGATATCCATGAGCAGAATATGGATTATCTGCGTCTGTGCCGCAACACGGGTCTGCAAGCCGCGCGTTTCTACGGCTGGACAATTATCGATTGCGCCCGCGACGGCAAAATGCGCACGATCGACGATATTCACAACGAGATTTTTCACCTCGTGCAAAACTGTTTGGAGGATTAACACATGGTCTATATCATACTTGGCAAGGGCTTTGAGGAAGCGGAGGCGCTTGTCCCCTGTGATCTGCTGCGCCGCGCAGGTATCGAAGTGCGTCTTGTCGGCATCGGCGGCTTAGAGATCCAAGGCAGCCACGGCATCACCGTCCACGCGGACTGCGTCGCGGAGGAGACGGACTTCTCGAACGCGGAAATGCTCGTTCTGCCCGGCGGATTGGGCGGTGTCGCCTCCATCCGTGCAAGTAAAGCGGTTCTCTCCGCCGTCCGTGCGCTTTGGGAAAAAGAGCGCTTCCTCGCCGCCATCTGCGCCGCGCCGACCGTCCTTGCCGACCTCGGCATCACGGAAGGCAAAAAAGCGACCTGCTACCCCGGCATGGAGAACGAAATGGGCAGCGCAAGCATGCAGGATGCCCCCGTTGTGCAGGACGGCAAGCTCATCACCGGCAGAGCCGCAGGCGCGTCGTTTGACTTCGCCCTTGCGCTGATCACCGCGCTGCGCGGCGAGGAAGCGGCGAAAAAGGTCGCGGCGGGTGTCGTATATCGCGGGGCAGTCCGCTGACCCCGCACTTCCGAAAGGAGGACAGAAATGTCTGATCACTATGATGATATTTACGATTCCGATGAGGAGTTGAATCTTGATACACTGCTTGCCGAAACGGATCAGGCGCTCAGGGAAGAGCCGTCTGGCGAAAGCCGCAGTTTTCCCCCGTCCGCTGCGGAGGATACGGATTTCACGCCCGACTTCGGCGCCGCGTTCGACGATTACGGCGAGTACGAGGATGATCCGCTGCCCACCCCATTGGGCGATTACCAAACGGACGAGGACGATTACGACGAAGATAGCGACGAGGAGCCGCCCCCAGAAAAGCCAAAGCGCAAGGGTAAGCACCGCCTCGTTCCCCTGTTCGTCAAGGTGCTGCTCTATCTGGTCATCGTCGGTATCGCCGCGGTGGGCTTAGGCTACGGCGTTTGGGAGTGCGCGCAGGATGTGCTGGCATTCGGCAGATCGGATGAAATGCTGACCGTCACGATCCCGGAGGGTGCAACGCTCGACGATATCGCGCAGATGTTAGAGGACGAGGGCGTCATCAAATACCCGTGGCTGTTCAAGTTCTACTGCAAATTTACGGACTCCACGGAGACGATGGATCCCGGCACCTATCAGATCTGTTATAACTTTGACTATCATGCCCTCGTCAACGGCATGATCGCCAACAGTCCCAATCGCACCACCGTCCGCGTGATGATCCCCGAAGGCATGACCGCCGCGCAGATCTTCGCGCTGATGGAGAAAAACGGCGTCTGCACCGCAGAAAAGCTGGCAGCCTGCGCCGCAGAGACGGAGTTTGACTACTGGTTCTTGGAGGGGATCCCTTACGGCGATGAAAATCGCCTTGAGGGCTTCCTCTTCCCGGACACCTACGACTTCTACGAGAATGATGACCCCGAACGCGTGTTGGACAAGCTGCTGACGAACTTTGAGCGCAAGTTCTCCGACACCGCGCAGGAACAGCTCACCCTGCTCAACGAATCTTTTGCCGAGCGTCTGCGCGCTGCGGGTTATGACGAGGATTATATCGCCGCACATCAGTTCACGGTCTATGAGCTGATCACCGTCGCCTCTATGATCGAGCGTGAGACCGCCGCTTCCAGTGAGAGCGGAGCCATCGCCTCCGTCATCTATAACCGTCTGTGCGATCCCGCAAACTGGCCCTATATCAATATCGACGCGACCGTTGTCTACGCCCTCGGCGGCATCAACCGTCCGCTGACCTATGAGGACACGCAGGTGGACAGCCCCTATAACACCTATAAGCACACAGGTCTGCCCGTCGGGCCGATCTCCAACCCCGGTCTGTCGAGCATCACCGCCGCGCTTAACCCGGCGGATACGGACTACTATTTCTACGCGTTGGACAACTCCACCGGTCTGCATCACTTCTCCAAGACCTACGACGAGCACAACGCCTTCTTACAGGAGCAGGAAAATGCGGAATAAACCCGAATTGTTAGCGCCCGCCGGCGATATGGAGCGGCTGAAAATGTCCGTTCTCTACGGCGCGGACGCGGTCTATCTGGCAGGGACAAGCTTCGGTATGCGCTCCTTCGCGGGGAACTTTCCCCCGGAGGAGCTGCCCGAGGCCGTCCGCTATGCCCATGAACACAGCGTCAAAGTCCATGTCACCGTGAACACCATGCCCCGCAGCAACGAGCTTGCGGGGCTTCCCGCGCATTTAGAGCTGCTTGACCGGAGCGGCGTCGATGCCCTCATCATTGCGGATCTCGGCGTGTTCCGCGCGGCGGAGAAATACGCGCCCCATTGCGAGCGCCATATCTCCACACAGGTCAGCATTGCAAACTACGCCTGCGCAAACGCGTGGTACGAGCTTGGGGCAAAGCGCGTCGTCCTTGCAAGGGAGCTTTCCTTAGAGGAAATTCGCACCATTCGCCAAAATACCCCGAAGGAATTAGAAATCGAAACCTTTGCCCACGGCGCGATGTGTGTCTCCTATTCGGGCAGATGCCTGCTCTCAAACTATATGACCGGCAGAGACAGCAATCGCGGTGCCTGCGCCCAGCCCTGCCGCTATCAGTACGCCCTGATGGAGGAAAAGCGCCCCGGCGAATACTTCCCCGTCTTTGAGGACGAGAAGGGCACATACATTATGAATTCCCGCGACATGTGCATGATCGACCATATTGACGACCTGATGGACGTCGGCGTAGATTGCCTGAAGATTGAAGGCCGCGCCAAATCCGCTTATTACGCAGCCATCGTCACCGGCGCCTACCGCCATGTGATCGACGATGTCGCCGCCGGCAGACCTGTTGATCCGGTCTGGCGCAACGAGGTCGAGCGCGTCTCGCACCGCCGCTATTCCACCGGCTTTTTTTACGGCGAACCGGGACAGTACACGGAGAATTCCCGTTACATCCGCGATTGGCAGGTCTGCGCCATCGTGACGGACTGCGATGAAAACGGGCTTGCGACCCTCTCCCTGCGCAATAAATTCGCGGCAGGCGATCGAGTCGAATTGGTCGGACCTGACCTGCGTCCCTTCGAATTTACCGTGCCGACCATGGCAGACGCGGACGGCGCAATCCTAACCGAACCGCGCACCCCGCAAATGACCTTTTCCATGCAGCTCCCCCGCCCTGTCCCCGCCTACAGCATCCTCCGCCGCGCCGTGGAACTAAGCCCCAAATGATCCAAACCTTATAGCCCGCGGCATCCCTGACGCGCCTTGTCCTTGCACAGCGCGCTGCCCTTGCAGGGCGTGGACCTGTCCCCGCCGCGTGTAGGAACTACCAACTGCATGTATATTTGTTCATTTACACCGTCAGCCGCTTATGCGGTCGGCGGGGACATGTCCATGTCCTACAAGGGTTATTTCGTTTATCATGGTGCGTCCTCGCGTGTGGATTGCGAGGAGCGTAGCAACGCGGCGATCTCTTACGCCACCTCACATTGCAAATACAATATAAAAGTATTTTCTTGAACCAAATCAAAAAATTTTGATATTTTGAAAAAAAGTACTTGCATTTTCTAAGCACCCGTGCTATTATAGTTAAGCGCGTTGAGCGTGGTATGCGCCGGTAGCTCAGTTGGATAGAGTGACTGGCTACGAACCAGTAGGTCGGGGGTTCGAGTCCCTTCCGGCGTACCAAGAACATCCTTTTTCTTCGGAGAAAGGATGTTTTTATTTTGATATTCAAAAAACAGGCAGGGAGCCACCGCGTCGAGGTGACTCCCTGCCTGTTTCATTTCACCGTATTCCCACGCAAATAAGCTTGCAGCTCCTTCAGCCACTCCGGGCGTCGCTCCCCGATGGGCAGAAGCTCCCCGTTCCGATATTCCGCCACCTTCACAAAGCCATTGTCGTTGTCGTAGAATGCCGCCTCATCGCAGTAAGGAAGCACCTTCTTGACCGCCTCCCAACGCCCGGAGAAACGGCGCAGCATATCTTCGCGGTCAATGTCATGCCCTCCACGCTTAACGCGGTTTTCAATGCGTGCAAGGCTTTCCTGTGCGGTATCCAGCGCAATATAATCAAGGCGCACATAGTAGCCCGCCTCCCGCGCCTGTTTCGCTGTCTGCTCCGTTTGATAACCGGAAAGGGTGGTTTCCTGTGTAAAAGATAATCCCCGCTGCAAGCACTCTCGAATCTTCATAAGCGCCAAATCGGCAGGCATTGTATTCTCATCAATGATGCACCCCAAATCGCTACGGTTGCCTTTCAGCACACCGAGAAAGCTACTCTTTCCGACACCGTTTATGCCGCCGATCATATGATAAAGCTTCATACCGAGTCCCCCTTATCCCTTCCATGTATGATACCACACAGGCAGACCCGCGGCAAGTGATATTAGCACCCAAATATCTTTCAACGGTTTCAGAAAACGGAAGCATCACAGTCAATCGGTTCAAAAGAGGTCAAATTTCCCGCTCCTCCGGCAGGCTCTTTCGGCGTATTTCAGGATAGATACGGAGATCAGTGTGTAAAACGCCGCCAGTGCCAGTTCGCCGAAAAGCAGCGCGGCAAAATGCTCCGTCCCGCTGCCGAACAGCGAGTTCATCGCCTCAATGGATCGTGTCAGCGGCAAGATTCTTGAAATGATCTGCCCAAATACCGGAAGCTGCGACACGGGAAACTCCGCGCCGGTGAAGATCATGAGAATATAATTCATCATGTTGAGGATTAGATGCATACTGTCACTCAGCAAGCCAAATACGGACAGTAGCAGTCCGAAGCAGGAGGCGGAGAGCATGGCGCAGAGGATCGTCAGCATTGCCGCGCCCATATTTACTCCGCTGAAATCAATTCCAAACAGCACGGCACCGACAATAAAGCCCAACACCACAGCCCCGATTGCCAACAGGGACGGGAAAAGCCATAGGATAAGACCACCGAGAGCAGATTGCAAGGTGACGCAATGATGCTGCGAAGTCTGCCGCTGTACCGTTCGGAACGGAACAAGCTGCCCAAGCCAAAGATACAGGTATTGACACACATCAAGAAGGAGTTGCCGACGACCCAGTGCGTCAGCTCCGTCGTCCGGAAGCTGCAGGCTGCCAGCAGACAGTAAAAAACCATCGTGATAATCGGATAGCCGGTGTCGAAAAAGAGGAACTCCCGCCAGTCAAATGCGGCAGTCCGCGCTTTCTGATACAGCCACGCCTGCGAGAAAAATCTTCGAAGCATATCAGCACACCTCCAATGTCGCTTTCCGCCGCACGGCGCGGTCGATCACCTGATACAACCACGTGGAGCGCAAGGCAAGTCCCATGGTCAAGGCGCTCATGATCCCGAAATTCCTCCAAAAACCTGCGCTGTCCGTGACGCCTTGCACCGCCATCCGCAGCAGTTCCACCGCCCAGGTCGGTGCCAAGCAGCGGCTGACATATTGAAGCCATGCCGGCAGCACCTCAATGGGAAAGGATATCCCGCACAGTAAAATGAACGGAATCTCGATGCAGTTCATATACAGCGTCGTTCGGCGGGATAAGGTCAGCAAGCAGGCAATGACGGAAGAAATGACTACAAAGCTTCCGATCATACCGACCAGTGCAATGCAGAAATAGGCCGGACTTGCCAAACGCATCGGCGCGCGATAAACAACCAAGGCAGTCCCCATAGACATGAGGAGGGACGCCATAGACAGCAGCGTGTTGCCGAGGATCTTGCCCAGTATAATGACCGGAAAGCCCGCAGGCGCGGCAAAGATCAGCGCAAGCGTCCCGCTGTAGCGTTCCCGATGAATATCCCCTGCGGAGGAAAAGCAGATGCAGCTCCAAAGCGACATCAGACCGGAGCCGAGGATCACATAGGAGGCAAAGTTCGCACTGCCCGAATTGCGGAACATCTCATAGAGCAGAATCGTATTTAGGATCGGACTGACAATCAGGCAAAAACGATACATCGGGCGCACAAAGGACTGCTTCATTTGAAGCAGCATGGTGCTGAGCAATACGGAACGAGTCATACGGCATCCTCCTTGATCAACCGAATATACGCATCCTCCAGGCTCTCGGCATCGCCTCGAATTTCCGCCGACGTACCGCTTGCAACGATCTTGCCATGATTCAAGATCACCATGCGGTCACACAGCTCCTCCGCCTCTGGGAGATAATGCGTGGTCAGCAAAACGGTTTTCCCCGCATCGCGGAGCTTGCGGATCAAATCGCGGAGCATATGCGCGCCCAAAGGGTCTAGCCCGACCGTAGGCTCGTCCATAAACAGAATCTCCGGATCGTTAATCAACCCTCTTGCAATCTGAAGCCGCTGGATCATTCCTTTGGAATAGGTCTCCGCCAAACGGTCAGCCGCGCCCGTCAGCTCCACCAGCTCCAAAATATCCTTGATTCTGCGCTCCCGCTCCTTGACGTCCATTCGATAGAGATTGGCAAAGTACCGCAGATTATCCTCTGCGGAAAGCCGACGGTAGACGCCCATTTCCCCGCCGAAGATGAAGTTGATGCGCTTGCGAATCTGTTTTTCCTCCCGAAAGGTATCATAGCCGAATACCTTGCAGGTGCCGGAGGTGGGTGCCAAAAGCGTAGTCAGCATCTTGATCGTGGTCGTCTTTCCCGCGCCGTTCTGCCCCAGCAGGCCGAATATCTCGCCCCGCTTCACGGTGAAGTCAATCCCCCGTACCGCCTGCACCACCTCTTTCTTCCTGTGAATCGCGCCCTTGTATGTAACATACTCCCGACGCAGCTCCTTTACTTCAATGATCGTCTGCATCATACCCCTCCTTGTTAGATAATTATAAAATTAGATTATAATCTAATTATCTGTTTTGTCAAGAAGAAAAAAACTGCCTGCCGCAAACGCGCAGCAAGCAGTTTGTTATCATAATACAATTTCGAAATCCTTTGCAATTTCATCGAGCAATGCCTTGGCGCTTTGCTGACTCAAGCCGTAATACTTGGCATTTTTCACCGGCTCCTCCGTGATCAGTCCGCATTCTTTCATCTGCTCCATATGGTGAGAGATGGTGGAGGTTGCGACGGAAACTTTTTTGGCAATATCCATGCCGCGCATCGGACCCTCCTGCGCAAGAAGCGTCAGAATCTGATAGCGGGTAGGGTCGGCAATGGCTTTCAAGGCTTTTACCTTGTCCTCACGATTCCGGCTGAACTGCCGCAGCGTCAAAAACAGAAGCTGCCGCTTATGCTCTCCCTCCGTATCGAAGAAGCGGCAAGCCCGCATTGGGAGCAGGTAGGAGGGCAGAAACACGAATTCAGCATAAGGACCTCGGTTGCGGAAGGTCTTCCCCATCAGCTCCTGCGAAAACGCCAAAGGCTCATTTTCCTTGCTTCCCTCGCAGACTGTCGTATACATCCGTTCGATCTTCGATCTCTGCTGCTCCAAGGCCGCCTCCAGCGCAGGGGTTTGCATGTCAGCGGCGAGAGAAAAGAACTCCGTAATGAACCGCTCCGACTGCCGCACAAACGCAGCAAACGCCAAAAAGCTGCCGCAGCGGTCTGCGACCCAGCCATAAGCGGTATCCAAAGCCGTATCGTCCGTCAACGCCTTTCGGAGCGTTTCTTTGTCGGCATCCTTGCAAAAATAACCGAGCGACAGCTGCCGCCAGACGAACTCCTCCGGCGGCTCCGCGAGAACGATCTCCCGAAGCGCTCCCACGGAGATATCCTCCAACGGCAAATCCAGCAGATAGTCCAATATGCTCAGATTGCAATGCTCGCTAATCGCCGCATAGGTTTCGAAAAGGAAGCTATACTTGCGTCTCCATACAGCAAGCTGTTCCGCACCGTAAATCTCCGTGCAGAGCGTATGAACGCGTTCTCCGGAGAGCACGCTGATCGCCCCCCAAACCGGTTCCAGCTCCGGCAGGAACGCAAATACACAATGCTCACTCAGTCGTTCCAGAAGCACAAGTCTCCCTCCTTTCCGCATTGTCACGGTTATTTTACCACAATTCTCCGAAAAAGACAACAGGTAGTGCCCTTCGGCGAAACGCATGAGAATTTTCTCGACATATTTTTCTTCGAGGGGTTGTAATCTTTGTCATTATTTGTTACTATATAGACAGTACACAAAGGAGCAATGGAATGAAACTGATTTCATGGAATGTCAACGGCATCCGTGCCTGTTTGGACAAGGGTTTTTTGGAAACCTTCGCTGCGCTGGACGCGGATTTTTTCTGCTTGCAGGAGACAAAGGCGCAGCCGCATCAGGTTACGCTCGAGTTGGACGGCTACGAGCAATTCTGGTATTCGGCAGAGAAAAAGGGCTACTCCGGCACGGCGATCTTTGCAAAGCATAAGCCGCTCTCCGTCACCTATGGCGTCGGTGTGGAGGAGCTGGATCACGAAGGTCGGCTGATCACGCTGGAATACCCGAACTTCTACCTGCTCACCTGTTACACGCCGAACGCGCAGGACGGGTTAAAGCGCCTTGATCACAGGATGCAGTGGGAGGACGCCTTCCGCGCCTATCTGCAAAGCCTCGACGCGAAAAAGCCGGTCGTCGTCTGCGGTGATCTGAATGTTGCGCATCAGGAGATCGACCTGAAAAACCCGAAATCCAATCGCGGCAACGCGGGCTTCTCCGACGAGGAACGCGGCAAGTTCACCGATCTGCTCGCGGCAGGCTTTACCGACACCTTCCGCGCGCTGCATCCCGACGCAACGGGTATTTATTCGTGGTGGAGCTACCGCTACAACGCCCGCGCCAACAACGCAGGGTGGCGCATCGACTACTTCCTCGTCTCAAACCGTCTGCGCGAGAAGATCGTTGACGCTCCCATTTACTGCGACATTTTCGGTTCGGATCATTGTCCGGTCGGTTTAGAGCTTTCCCTCCCAATCGAATGATAGGAATGAAAATTAGATAGAAAGGAACGGAATTGGAATGAAAAAGCGCATAATTTGTCTGTTTGTCTGTTTTGCACTGCTGGTTGCCTGTATTCCCGCCGTGTCGGCATATCATAATGTCAGTTCATGGGCACAGGAAGCAGTCGATTCGATGTACGGGCTTGGTTTCCTGCCCGACAGCCTCAAAAATGCCGATATGGGAAAGAACATCACCCGCGGTCAGATGTGCCAAATGGCAGTGCTGGTCTATAATCAACTGATGGGAACCCCTGATCTTGGGCCCGACTCTACGAAAAACTTCACCGATACCTCCGATCCCGCCATCAACTACGCCTATGAGCAGGGCATTGTCGGCGGCTACGGTGACGGCACCTTCCACCCGAACGATCCCCTCACCCGTCAGGATTTCTTCAAAATCACCTACAATCTGATGGCGACCGCCTATTGGGATCCCAAGAGCATCACGCCGGATTCTTTGAGCCGATTTACGGATGTCAGCTCAGTCAGTGACTATGCCCTCGACGCAACGCGCGCCATGGTTGCCATCGGCGTGGTGCAAGGTTCCGGCACGACGCTGAATCCAAAGGAGAACACCTCCGCTGAGGAGGCGATTCTGATGTTCTTCCGCGCTTATCTGTACATGTGCGATTGGATCAATCAGCAGAGCGAGGAAACAAAGAACATCGCCATTCAGTCGCAGGGCTACTCCGGCATCAGCACTTGGGCGATTCGGGAGGTGCAGGAGATGCAGGAGAAGGGCATGATCCCCTCCTGCCTCGACAACTGCGACATGAGTAAGCCCATCACCCGCGCGCAGATGTGCGCAATCGCGGTGCTCGCCTATAATAAAGCAATGGACACAAGCTACAGCGCACAGGGTAGCGGCTACTTTACCGACTCAAATGATCCCGCTGTCAACGCCGCCTATGAGTTAGGCATTGTCGGCGGCATGGGGGACGGAACCTTCGCCCCGAACGCCACGCTCACAAGAGAGCAGTTCTTCAAAATCATGGCGAACTTTATGAGCGTCCTTGGCTATCCGCGCGACGATTCCCGCGCCGTCACGCTCAGCAAATTCAATGACGGCAATCGGGTCGCAAGCTGGGCGCAGGCGCCCGCCCGTCTGATGGTCTATATCGGCGCGGTTCGCGGCGACGGCAAAAATCTGAACCCGCAGGACAGCACCGCCATTCAGGAGGCAATTGCCGTTTTCCTGCGCTGCTACAAATACACCGTCGCATGGAAGAACGACCATCCCAATGGCGAAGCTCCCTCCGAGCAGCCGAGTGTGATTGACGATCTTCTCGCGTTTGCAAAAAGCTTTGAGGGCTATCCCTATGTTTACGGCGGCAACGGACCGAACAGCTTCGACTGTTCCGGCTTTGTACTGTACGTCTATAAACACTTCGGCTATTCCTTCTCGCGCGGCGCGCAGGAGCAATACAAGGACGGTATGCATGTAGATATGGACGACCTGCTGCCGGGCGACCTTGTGTTCTTCAGCAGCTACAGCAATTGTAATTCTTCCAACAGCAGCTTCCGCAGCATCACCCACGTCGGTCTGTATTTAGGCAACGGCTATTTCATCCACGCCTCCAACCCGACCCGTGGCGTCGTGATCGACACGCTTTGGAGCGGCTATTACAACAGCCACTTCTGGGCAGCCTGCCGCATTATCACAGAATAAAAAACTTAGGAGGAGCTGCCCGTCAGCTCCTCCCTTTTATGTATCAGCACATCTTCTGTACGGTGGGGACATGTCCCCAATGTCAGCGTAAGCAGCAGACAGTACAAGCAACCGACCCTGTACACACTCCGTAGTTCCTCCATGAGATTGCCACGTCGCTGCGCTCCAGGCCAAGACACCAATGGCCGGCCGCAGTTGTCGATTCGAGGTGCGCGGCGCCGGGGCAATACAATGCAGGCC
>JAQXWB010000083.1 GCA_029225225.1 Bacillota bacterium
ACAAAACAAAAAGAGTGCAGCCGTCTCCGGTTACACTCCAACACAGCAATTCCGCTTGCGCGGAATCAAACTCTGTCCTTTTGCCTGAGAGATTCGGCTTGCGCCTTGCACCTTCGGCACTCAAAAATGAGCTTCTCCAGAGATTCCCTACGCAGCTCGGTCTGTTTTCCTGAGAGCATTACTCCTTCGGAGGGTCAAAATAACCGCTTTCCCGAGCTGTTTCGACGGGTTTATTTCTTTGTAAACCTATTATATCGTATTCTCCGAAAAATGCAACCGTCACTTTTGTAGAAGAAGCACGCCTGACAGAGCTTATTTTTGTGCAACATCTACAGCATCCGCGCGTTTTTTTTCGAAAAAAGCAAAATTCTCAAAAAATCACAGCGCAAAGTCATAGCTTTTTTCGGCGGCATATGATATAGTGGAGCTGTATGAATATGAATTGAGGTGATGCACCTATGGCTCGTTCCTTTTTCGGCGGCGTTCATCCGAAGGGCTTCAAGGAGCTGTCCTGTGAGGCGCCCATCGTGCCTCTGCGTCCGAAGCTCGTCAGCATCGCAATGTCGCAGCATATCGGTAAACCCTGCACGCCCCTCGTCAAGGTCGGTGACCGTGTGACCCTCGGGCAGAAAATCGGCGACGGGCAAGGGCTTTGCGTCCCCGTCCACGCCTCCGTCTCCGGCACGGTCGTGGCGGTTGAGATGCGCCCGACACCCGCAGGCACCAACGGCATGTGCGTCGTGATTGAGAGCGACGGCAGAGACACACTCTGTCCCGCCATACAAAAGCGGGAAAGCATCGCAGACCTGTCGCCCGAGGAGCTGACCGCCATCATCCGCGAGGCGGGCATCACGGGCATGGGCGGCGCAGGCTTCCCGACGAATGTCAAAATCTCCTCCGGCATGGGCAAGGTCGATACCGTGATCGTCAACGGCGCGGAATGCGAGCCGTACATCACCTCGGACGACCGCCTCATGCGCGAGACGCCGGAGCGCGTGGCAGGCGGACTGCGCGTGATCCAAAAAATTCTAAAGCCCGCGCGCACCGCCGTCGGCATTGAAGCCAATAAGCCGCAGGCGATTGCCGCCATGAAGCGGGTCTTAAATGACGATGTCGAGTTGCTCGCTCTGCGCGTGCGCTACCCGCAGGGCGCGGAAAAGCAGCTCATCCAGTCGGTCACGGGGCGCTGCGTCCCGCCGGGGGGCCTGCCCGCTGCGGTCGGCTGCGCGGTGTTCAACGCAGCGACCTGCGCTGCGATTTACGACGCGGTCTATGAGGGGATGCCCCTTGTCTGCCGCGCCGTGACGGTGACAGGCAGGGCGATTGCAAGACCGTCGAACTTCCTCGCCCCCATCGGCACGCTCTATTCCGACTTGATCGAGGCGGCAGGCGGCTTCTGCTGCCAACCCTATAAAATCCTCTGCGGCGGGCCGATGATGGGCATCGCCCAGCATACCCTCGCCTGCGGCACGATCAAGGGCAATAACGCGCTGACCTGCTTCTCCGAAAAGGACAATCATGAGGTCGCTGAGCCGCACTGCATCCGCTGCGGCAAGTGCGTGGATGTCTGCCCGATGCATCTGATGCCCATCTTCCTGCACCGCGCGCAAAAGAACGGCGACTTGGAAAAGCTTGAAAAGGGCAACGTCATGGACTGCATCGAATGCGGAAGCTGCGCCTACGGCTGTCCGGCGGGCATTCCGCTGGTGCAGAGCTTCCGCACGGCGAAGAAGATGCTCCGCGACGCAAAGGCAAAGGAGGCGGCAAAATGAAATACGAACCAATCAATTTAACCCTCTCCTCCTCCCCCCACGCGCACAGTAAAAACTCCACCGCCGTCATTATGCGCGATGTCTGCATTGCGCTGTTGCCCGCGCTGATCGCCGCGATTTACTTCTTCGGCTGGCGCGCGCTGACACTGACCCTTGTGTCGGTCTTTGGCTGCGTGTTCTTCGAATGGGGCTACCGCCGCGTGATGAAGAAGGATAACACCGTCTCGGACTGGTCTGCGGTCGTCACGGGTATGCTGATCGCCTTTGTCTGCCCCGTGACCCTGCCCTTCTGGACGATTCTGATCGCGGATTTCTTCGCCATTGTGCTGGTCAAACAACTGTTCGGCGGCATCGGGCTGAATATCGTCAACCCCGCCCTCGCCGCCCGCGCCTTCCTGTTCAGCTGGCCCTCCCTGATGTCGGGCAACTGGGTACGCCCCGGCACCAACATCGGCGCGTTCTCCAACCCGACCCGCGCCGCTCTCGATGGCTTGACCTCCGCCACGCCGATGGAGGCGCTGCACGCGGGCGCGCTGCCGGCGGAGAGCCTGCTTGATCTCTTTTTCGGCAAGCTCGGCGGCTCTCTCGGCGAAGTCTCGGCGCTTGCCCTCCTGCTCGGCGGCATCTACCTCGTCGCGCGGAAGGTCATTACCCTGCGCATCCCGCTGGCGTACCTCGGCACGGTCGCGGTGCTTGCAGTTCTCTTCCCGCTGGGTGGCTGCAACCGTCTTGACTGGATGCTCTGCCAGCTTCTCTCGGGCGGTCTGATGCTCGGCGCGATCTTTATGGCAACGGACTACACGACCTCTCCCGTCACCCATGGCGGTCAGATCGCCTTCGGCATCGGCTGCGGCGTGCTGACGATCCTGTTCCGCTACTTCGGCTCCTATGTCGAGGGCGTGAGCTACGCAATTCTCATTATGAACTGCTGCGTCGGCTTCTTCGATAAGCTCGGCGTCCCGAAGCGCTTCGGCGCGGTGAAGGAGAAAAAGAAGAAGGGCGGTGAGGCGGCATGAAAAATGCAAAATACATCCTCCGCCTGACCGTGACGCTTCTGCTCATTACCGCAGTCGTCGCAGGTCTGTTAGGCTTGGTCAACTACTTAACGGAAGACAAAATTGAGGCGCTGCAAAACGAAAAAGCCGAATCCGCCATGCGCGAGGTGCTCGAAGCGGAGCGCTATACCCCGCTCGAAACCGACGCAGAGGGCGTGACCGCGCTCTATCAGGCGGGCGACAAGGGCTGCGTCGTGCGCGTAAGCGTGAACGGCTTCGGCGGCGCAATCGACATGATGGTCGGCGTTGACACGAACCGTACCGTCACCGGCGTGAGCATTATCTCCCACAGTGAAACCGCCTCCCTCGGCGCGAACTGCACCAGAGAGGATTTCCGCGCGCAGTTTGTCGGCGCATCCGGCAGCCTTGCGGTCACGAAGGACGGAGGAGCCATTGACGCTCTGACGGGCGCGACGGTGACCTCCCGCGCGGTGACCAAGGGCGTGAATCTCGCGCTCGAATGTGTAAAGGAGGTGCTCGGATGAACTTCAAAAAGCAGCTTAAGGAGGGGCTTCTGACCAATAACCCCGTGTTAAGTCAGCTCCTCGGTATGTGCTCGACGATGGCAATCACAACCACCCTCTTTAACGGCATCGGCATGGGCTTGTCCGTCACCATCATCCTCATCTGCTCCAATATCGTGATCTCGCTGCTGCGCAAGGTCATTCCCGACAAGATCCGCATCGCGGCGTATATCGTCATCATCGCGGGCTTTGTCACAATGGTCGATCTGCTTTTGAAAGCCTTCCTCCCCGCCCTGTCGGAGAGCCTCGGCGTGTTTATCCCGCTGATCGTCGTCAACTGCATCATCTTGGGCAGAGCGGAGTCCTACGCATCGAAAAACGGCGTCCTCGCCTCGGCGGTGGACGGTCTGACGCAGGGCATCGGCTACACGGCGGCGCTCGTCCTCATGTGCATCATCCGCGAGCTGCTGGGAAGCGGTACCTTCGGCAAGGGCGTGTTTGGCGCGGACGGCATCCGCATTCTCCCTTCGCAGTATCCCGCACTCATGATCATCCTGCCCGTCGGCGGCTTCCTCACCCTTGGCTGTCTGATCGCTCTGACGCAGTGGGTCAATCGGAAGCTTGCGGCGCGTGAGGCAGCAAAGGAGGCGGCAAAATGAGTGTTTTCATCACCCTGTTTACCATCTCGCTCAACGCGATCTTAGCCGAGAACTTCATCCTCGTCAAATTCCTCGGCATCTGCCCGTTCATGGGCGTCTCCAAGAAGCTCGACACCTCCCTCGGCATGGGGCTTGCCGTCATCTTTGTCATGGCGCTTGCCTCCGCCGCAACATGGGCGGTCAACGAGTTCCTGCTCGTCCCGCTCGAGCTGGCGTATATGCAGACGGTCGTGTTCATCCTTGTCATTGCCGCCCTCGTGCAGTTTGTCGAAATGTTCCTGCAAAAGGTCATGCCCGCGCTATATCAAGCCCTCGGCATCTATCTGCCGCTCATCACCACAAACTGCGCCGTTTTGGGCGTGGCGCTGCTGAACATTCAGAACGGCTACACCTTCTTGGAGTCCGTCGTCTACGGCATCACGGGCGGTATCGGCTTCACGCTGGCGATCGTCCTGTTCGCCTCCATCCGCGAGCGTTTGGAGGACTGCGACTGTCCGAAGGCGTTCAAGGGCTTCCCGCTGGCGCTGATTGCGGCAGGTCTGCTCGCCCTGTCCTTTATGGGCTTCTCGGGCTTTAAGGTATTTTAAGGAGGTACGGCTATGGAAAAAATTCTCTATGCCATCGGCGTGCTCGGCGTGCTGGGCGCGGTCTTCGGCGGCATTTTGGCCGTCGCCTCGCGCATCTTCGCCGTCAAGGTCGACGAGCGCCTGCCCAAGCTGACCGGCGCCCTGCCCGGCGCGAACTGCGGCGGTTGCGGCTTCGCCGGCTGTCAGGCCTACGCGCAGGCCGTTCTGGACGGCAAGGCCGCCATCGGTCTGTGCGCTGCGGGCGGCGCGGAGGCCGCGAAGAAAATGTCCGAGGTCATGGGCGTCGAGACCGCCGCGGTCGAGCGTAAGGTCGCCATGGTCAAGTGCCGCGGTCAGCACCACCTGCCCAAGGGGCGCTATGAGGGCATCGCGGACTGCCGCGCGGCCATGTTCGTCACGGGCAACGGCCCGACCGCCTGCCCCAGCGGCTGCCTCGGCTTCGGCACCTGCGAGACCGTGTGCAAATTCGACGCCATCCACGTCGTCGGCGGCGTCGCCCGCGTGGACGCGGACAAATGCACCGGCTGTATGCAGTGCGTGGACGTCTGCCCGCGCAAGGTCATCGTCCCCGTCACCTATGACAGCGACATCGTCATCGCCTGCTCCAACCACCAGCGCGGCGCCTATACGCGCAAATTCTGCGACATCG
>JAQXWB010000084.1 GCA_029225225.1 Bacillota bacterium
TGGGCTTCCACGAAAGATTTTGGGCTACCGGACACCGGACGAAGCATTTGAAGCTGAGATGGATGCGATCTACGCCGCGTAACCATCCGCCGACCGTGACAGGAGGTCGCCGGTCTGTTGAGTGTATCGCGGCGAGGGGCAAGGGGGTCAGATATCCACAGCTTTCTCCCTCGCCCGACCGATGGTAACAGACCGTCAACCTCCTGTCAAGGCAACCTGCCACGCAGGCGGCTACCCTCTGCTATTCCAAAATTATCCGGCTCAGGGTCAGCCAAGGTCAGATTGATAGAACTCTAACGCAAAATATGCTCAACTTGTTATTGCAATTTGGGAAATTTTTATATTTTTTCGCTTTTTCGTGATGTACTATGATAGGCAAGAAAGGAGAAAATGCATTGTCATTGGAGTATAGTTATGGAGAATTGGAGGACAAGCGGATATCGATTTTTCGAGCGGAAGCGCCGGACTTTGAGGCGGCAGAGGCGCTCATCCGGCTAGGTGCTGATGTTAATAAAGAGGGAAAAGACAGCTACCGCAGGCTGAAACGAAAAAGTTTTGTTGCTTTTTGACTTTCGCCGGTGATATAATTTATTATCATACGCCGAAATCTATGAAGGGAACGGTGTTTGGCTGCAAGCCTGCAAGGGTATGAAATACAATTATCTGTTAGAAAGAAGGAGAAGTTCACCATGCGAAAAAATTTCGGACCGAAGACGATGTGTTACCCGATGCCGGTGTTTATCATCGGTACTTATAACGCCGATGGCACGCCGAATGCGATGAATGCTGCTTGGGGCGGGATCAGCGAGGAAAATGAGATATCCCTCTGTATCAGCGCTGAGCATAAGACGACCGAGAACTTCCTTGCACGGAGGGCATTCACTGTCAGTATGGCGACTGCCGATTACGTGGCAGCCTGTGATTATGTAGGGCTTGTCTCCGGGAAACAAGTTCCCGATAAAGTTGAAAGAGCCGGATTTCACGCGGTGAAGTCGGAGTTTGTGGATGCGCCGCTTATGGAAGAACTGCCGATGGCGCTGGAATGCAGGCTGCGCTCCTACGACGCGGAAAGCTGCCGCCTTGTGGGAGAGATCGTCAATGTCTCTGCCTGTGAGACGGTTTTGGACGAAAAAGGCAAGATCGACCCTGCCAAGCTCAGACCCATTACTTACGATTCCATGAACCACAACTATCTTGTGTTAGGGGAAAAGGTTGGAAACGCGTTCAAGGATGGACTGCTCCTTAAATAACGCCGCGCCCGCGATGCGGCAGAACTCAATCAAGTGCATACAAGCGAATGCAATCATCTTTAAAACGGCTGGACCCATAGCGGGTTCAGCCGTTTGATGGTAGTAGGGATTTATAGGTCAAAAAGGGTCATCTGTTCCGCCTGTTCAAAACGCGGTGCAAGGGAATTCGGATCACCGTTCCACGCTTCGTTGATGGGAATGGCACCGCGCTCGATCAGCACCCGATTTCCCTGGTAGCTTTTTTTGTCACGGCACAGTTCTTTACACCATTCGTTTTTTAAATTGTCTACGGCGCCTGCCCACGTTCCGCCCTTATTGTATTCGGAGCGCACCACGATCGTTCCGCAGGATTGCGCATACACATAGCGGTTGCGCATCATTGCCAAGCCGACGTTGAAGGGCGCGTCGGGCTTGGCGACGGATAGGAGCAGCAGCTTCCCGTCGCGCACTGCTTTTACGGTTGCGCTTTTTTTCATTTTTTGGAGCATGGAATCGGAGAGATATTCGACTGCAGGTGCGCCGCGTGACAGCGCTTCTTCCGTCGAAACGGTATCTATGCCTTTTGCGCCGCCGGAAACGACACCGTAGCCCTGTGCCACGGTTTTTTGCACGGTGGTTTTGGTAAACGCTATGTCATCTTCGGAAACCGTTCTTGAGCCGACATATCCGATATAGGACCGATTTAACAATGTCATATCACCCGCACAGTAAAATAACGGCGGGCAATGAGTGCCAAGCACTTTTTTCAGCTTCGCGGGGTATTGCAGATCGGCACGTGTTACCACTGTGATGCCCATGTTTTCATATTCACTCAATGCAAAGGAAAGACTGGCGCTCCTGCCGAGCAGTCGAAGAATCCGCTCTGCGGTAGCTTCGGACAGCTGCACGGTTTCGATCAGCGCCTCTTTCGGCAAGTCAAACAGATCCTTTGGCTGAAGTCCTAACTGCATCAATTTTGCAGCCAAATCTGTCCATTCCTTCGGTTCGAGCGGAACGACGCCTTCCCCGACACAAAGATGGCTGCACAGGGTAGTGATCGCATTTGCATTTTGATTCATCTCAGTCCTCCTTCTGACTGCTGTCGGCAAGCGCGAAGGGATAAACCTCCTGACAGCCTGCTTCCATCAAGCGATATCCGCATACCGTCATTGTCCATCTGGAATCTACGACATCGTCCACCAACAGAACCTTTTCCGGCAGAGGGATATTCTCGCGCACGGAAAAGGAACGGAACGCATTTGCGCATTGATAAGCGCTGTTTTCCATTTCTTTCTGTTGCTTCGCAGAGGATTTCAAGAGCAGATCGGCAAATTTCAGCCCTAAGGAAGCGGCAAGCCTTTCGGCGAAATTCTTGACCAGATCGCTCCGCAGGGAGGGAACACAGCATACATGAGTAATCGCGTGTTCCAAAACCAACGGGCGCAGCACCGCAGCGCTTTTTCCGACCAATTCTTCGCAAAAGCGCTTCTGCGGCGCGTATTTATCCCGCTTTACCAATTCTCCGTATCCCGGATCGCCGTATTTGGATAAGCAAATTCCGACCTGATTGATATGAGAAATCTGTTTTGCCGCTGTCTCGGAGGAATTTGCCCACCTTTTTCTTGGCTCAATGGGAAGTATAAGGCGATCTAAGTAAGCAGCTGCTTCCTGTAAATATTGCGGCGATACCTCGCGCGGAAGCAGCTCTCTGTGCAAACAATTTGCGCAGTTCTCGCAGTCTGCTGCCGTCATATCATCGAGGCAGTTTACCATATACTTGGTGTAGCATTCCTTCGTGCGGGAATAAGCTTTCATTTGCTCCGTTTCCTTGATGCGTGTCTGTGTGACGGCGTTATAGTGCGCTCGGTCATAAAAGTACGGCTTCGGCGTTGCATAATAAAGCGAATTTTCTTTCCGAATAAAGCCGTCGTGCAGCAAAAATGTCACCGCTTTCGTCAATCGGGTATGACGGATATTCAGTGCGGCGTCGAGCTGCCACTGCTTTACGCCGTCGTGGCCCGCAATAAAATTCATCACGGCATTGGTCTCCTCTTCTGTGGGGAACGACGTATTGATAAAATGATTTAGAATCTCCTCGTCCTCCTGTCCGCACATCAAAAAGGCGTATGCTCGGTCAATACTTCTTCCGGCGCGCCCGATCTGCTGATAGTAGGACACAATGTTGGCAGGCATTTGAAAATGGATCACAAAAGCGATATCGCCTTTGTCATAGCCCATACCCAGCTTAATGGTGGCGACGATTGCCTTTATCTCATTTTGCTTGAATTTTTCTTCGACCTCGGCGTTTTTCAGCTCACCCTCTTCGCCGTTGCGGGCGTAGTAAGCCTCAGCTGCGATGCCGTTTTCCTGCAAAAAGGCGCTGAGATAATCGCAGTCCCGCTGTGTCAGGCAATAGATGATGCCGCTCCCGGGGAGCTTTTTGAGGTTCTCGAGGATCCATGCGTAACGCTCGATCCGATTCGGCATGTGCAGCACCTGAATCGATAGGGAATCTCTGGATAGAGGGCCTCTTGAAATATACACATTGTCACCGAGCTGCTGTTTTAAATCGTCAACGACCCGCTCGTTTGCCGTGGCGGTGGTTGCCAGCAGAGGGACATTCGGCGGAAGCTGACGGATTACGTTTTTTAAGCTGCCGTATTCCAGCCGAAAATCGTGCCCCCAATCGGAGATGCAGTGCGCCTCGTCTATGACGAACAGACCAATCTTTATGTTATTCAGCCGTTTCTGTACGGCTTCGCTGAACAGCGTTTCCGGCGTAACGAGAATCAGATCAAGCGCATCGGCTTCCAATGCGGTCAAAATGCTCTCTTTCCGATCCTTCACGCGGCTGTTCAGCACATCGCAGGACAAGCCCATTTTCTCTGCCGCTTCCACTTGATTCTGCATCAACACGAGCAAAGGGCTTACCACCATGGTAACGCCGGCATGCTGCTCGCGCAGGAGCTTGGTGCAGATAAAATAAACAAGGCTTTTGCCCCATCCGGTGCGTTGGACGACTAAGGTTCTCTGCCGGGTCATGGTTGCTTCGATCGCTTCATATTGACCGTCGCGGAAGGAAGCGGTTTCGCCATAGAGCGATTTTAAGATCGAAACGGATTGCTGATATATTTCGTTATGATGGATCAGGGGCATCGTGCATATCCTCCCGGTTCTCGCAAATAAATGGATTGCTTTTGTATCCGAATAAAATGACCCTGCCGGCTTGGCAGGGTCAAAATCCGATGTTTTTTCTGCAAGCGCGCGTTAACAGCGCTTTGACGCGTTGTATATTAGTTTAACACAAAAGCAAGAGAATTGCAACCGGAATTCGGCAGAGGGTTGCAAAGTTTGAAAACGCATGAATACGGCGCCGCACTGTAACTCACAAATTGGTATAGCCCATGAGGTAGCGGTCTACGGCGCGGGCGGCGTCGCGGCCTTCTCTGATTGCCCATGCGACGAGGGATTGACCTCTTCGCATATCGCCGGCGGTGAAGACCTTTTCCACGTTCGTCTGATGGTCGCGGTCTGCGACGGTGCCTCTGGCGGTCAGCTCTACGCCAAACGCCTCTGCGACAAAGGGCTGTGCGCCGAGGAAGCCTGCGGCGATCAGGACGAGGTCTGCGGGGACGGTATGCTCGCTGCCTGCGACGGGGCGCATTTGCATTCTGCCGTCCGCGCCCTTTACGCTTTCCAAGGAGATCAGGACTGCCTGACGCACATGACCAGCTTCGTCAGCGAGGAATTCCTTTACCGTTGTCTGATATACACGGGGATCGTGCCCAAAGACGGCGATGGCCTCCTCCTGTCCGTAATCGGTTTTTTTAATGCGGTGCCACTGCGGCCAAGGATTGGAAGGAAGACGTTCTGCGGGCGGCTCCGGCATCATTTCTAATTGCATGACAGAAGCTGCACCTTGCCGAATGACCGTTCCCACACAGTCATTGCCGGTGTCGCCGCCGCCGATGATGAGCACATGGCGATCCTTTGCCTCCTGCGCGCGGCAATCCGAAAACTCGCTGTCAAGCAAGGCTTTGGTGGTCTTTCCGAGGTAGTCCACAGCAAAGTAGATTCCCTCCGCTTCTCGTCCCGGGACATTGAGATCCCGCGGCTTTGCAGCACCGCAGCAGAGAACAACAGCATCATATTCCGTAAGAAGCTTCTGCGCGTCGAGATTGACGCCGACCTCCGTATTTGCGACAAATTGCACATGCTCTCGCTGCATCAGTTCGACACGGCGCTGCACGATGGATTTATCGAGCTTCATGTTCGGAATACCATACATCAGCAAGCCGCCGAAGCGGTCACTGCGCTCGAAGACCGTTACTTCATGCCCGCGACGGTTCAGCAGCTCTGCGACGGCTAACCCGGAAGGCCCTGAGCCGACAACCGCGACCCGCTTTTCGGTACGCGGCATTTGGGGAAGGGGAGAGACAACACCGTTTTCAAACGCCCATTCGATGATGCTCAGCTCGTTATCGCGGATGGTTACGGGCTGCGCAGGCAGGTTGCAGGTGCAGGAGGCTTCGCACAGCGCGGGGCAGACGCGACCCGTGAACTCAGGGAAGCTGTTTGTACTGATGAGACGGTAATAGGCGCTTTTGACGTTGCCTTCATACAGCAGATCGTTCCACTCCGGAACAAGGTTTTGCAGCGGACAGCCTGCGACCATGCCGCCGATTACGCCGCCGTACTGACAAAACGGTGTGCCGCAGTCCATGCAGCGGGCGGCTTGTGTGCGGCGGTCTTCCGCAGAAAGCGGCGTATGGAACTCGCGAAAATGCTCAATGCGCGCAAGCGGCGCTTCCGTCAGCGTGTCCTGACGGGGATACTCCATAAATCCGGTTGGTTTTCCCATGGTGCGCCCTCCTTAAGCGTTTCTTTCGGCAAACGCCCGCATGGCTGCGGCGTCCGGGCTCAGACCCTGCGCCGTCAAAGCGGCGATTGCCTCCTGCATTTTCTGATATTCCGGAGAGATGATCTTACGAAACAGCGGCAGGTAATGCGTAAAGTCATCCAGCAGCTTTGCAGCATAGGCGGAGCCGGTGTATGCCGCATGCCGCGTAACCATTGCATGCAGTGTACGGATATCCGAGTCCTCACGCAGCGGCTCACAGATTACGGTATCCTTATTGACACGGCGGTAAAGATCACCGTTTAAATCAAGAACATATGCCGTTCCTCCGCTCATACCTGCGGCGAAATTGTCACCGACTTCACCGAGTACGACGACCGTGCCGCCGGTCATGTATTCGCAGCCGTGATTGCCTACGCCTTCTACTACCGCATCCGCGCCGGAATTTCTGACACAAAAGCGTTCACCCGCAACGCCCGCGATATAAACCTCGCCGGAGGTCGCGCCGTAGAGGGCGACATTGCCGATGAGAATGTTTTCGTGCGGGTCATAGGCTGTATTTTCGGGCGCGCGGACGATCAGCTTGCCGCCGCACAATCCTTTGCCGAGATGGTCGTTGCTCTCTCCCGTCAGCCTGAGGGTGACACCCTTCGGCAAGAACGCACCAAAGCTCTGCCCGCCGCAGCCGGTGCAGTTTACGGTGAAGGTATCGTCAGGCAGTGTGTTTCCGAAGCGGCGCGTGACCTCGCTGCCGAAGATTGTGCCGAAAGCGCGGTCTATATTGCCGACCGCAATGTCCAGCGCCTGCGCATTGCCGCTTTCCAGCCCGGCGGAAAACGCGGACAAGAGCACGCGCTCGTCAAGCGTTGTGTTCAGCTTGAAATCAAACTGTGCAACGGGCGTTGGCGGAAGCTGCGGCGCGTCGAGAATCGCGCTGAGGTCCACAGAGGCTGCGCTGCCGTGCGCGTCGTCCGTTTGTTCAAGCAGATCGGTACGCCCGATCAGTTCCTCGACCGTGCGGATGCCGAGCTTTGCCATATACTCCCGCAGCTCACACGCAACGAAGCGCATGAAATTTTCCACATACTCCGGTCTTCCGCTGAAGTGCTTTCGCAGCTCCGGGTTCTGCGTGGCAACGCCGACGGGACAGGTGTCCAGATTACATACCCGCATCATCACGCAGCCAAGCGTCACAAGCGGCGCAGTGGCAAAGCCGAACCCATCCGCACCCAAAAGCGCGGCAATTAAGACATCATAGCCGCACATCAGCTTGCCGTCCGTCTCCAGCTTGACGCGGGAACGAAGTCCGTTGCGCTGCAAGGTCTGATGCGCTTCGGCAAGTCCGATCTCCCACGGCAGACCCGCGTTATAGACGGAGCTTTTCGGTGTCGCGCCGGAGCCGCCGTCAAAGCCGGAGATCAGGATGGTTCCGGCGCCTGCCTTTGCAACACCGGAGGCAACCGTTCCGACGCCTGCCTCGGAGACGAGCTTTACGGAGATTGTTGCGTCGCGGTTGGCGTTTTTCAGATCATAGATGAGCTGCGCAAGGTCTTCGATGGAATAGATGTCGTGATGCGGCGGAGGAGAGATCAGACCGACACCCGGGGTGGAACAACGCGTTTCCGCAACCCACGGGTAGACCTTTGCGCCCGGAAGGTGCCCACCCTCGCCGGGCTTTGCGCCCTGTGCCATTTTGATCTGAATCTCTTTGGCGTGCAGCAGATATTCTCCGGTCACGCCGAAGCGTCCCGAAGCGACCTGTTTGACCGCGCTGCAGCGGTCAATGCCGTCAGCGCCGACGGTCAGCCGCTCCCGTTTTTCGCCGCCCTCGCCTGTATTCGAGCGTCCGCCGAGGCGGTTCATCGCGATGGCGAGGCATTCGTGCGCCTCGGGGGAGATGGAGCCGAAGCTCATTGCGCCCGTGCGGAAGCGCTTGACGATCTCGTCCTCGCTTTCAATCTCAGAAAGAGGTAGGGGCGTATCCGACCATTTGACGCGGAGCAAAGAGCGTAAATTCGGTGTCGCGCCCTGCGGATAGAGCGTGGCGGTATATTGCTTGAAGAGCTCGTAATCTCCCGTGCGCGTCGCTTGTTGCAGCAGAGAGATGGTCAGCGGATCGTAGCGGTGCGCTTCCTTTCCGCCGCGCTCGCGGTGGATGCCGGGGCTTTCCAAGGTCAGATCGACATAGAAGCCCAGCGGATCAAACGCCTTGCTATGCAGCTCGTCGATCTGTTTTTCCAGATCCTTCAAGGTGATGCCGCCGATGCGGCTGAGCGTGCCGGTAAAGTATTTTTCTACGACGGCACGATCAATGCCGACTGCCTCAAACATTTTTGAGCCTTGATAGGATTGCAGCGTCGAAATCCCCATTTTTGAGGCGATCTTGACGATGCCTGCGACGACGGCACGGTTATAGTCGGCAATGGCTTGCCCGGCGTCCTTGTCCAACAGCCCGTTTTCGATGAGCTGCAAAACGCTCTCATGGGCAAGATAGGGATTTACCGCGCACGCGCCGTAGCCCAGAAGCGCGGCAAAATGGTGCACCTCACGCGGTTCGCCGCTCTCTAAAACCAGCGCGACGGAGCTGCCCTGCTTGGTGCGGACAAGGTGTTGATGGATCGCGGAGACCGCGAGCAGAGAGGGAATGGCAACATGATATTCGTCCACTCCTCGGTCTGTCAGAATGATGATATTTGCACCGTCCTTGCAGTGCTTATCAACCTCGACAAACAGACGGTCGAGGGCCTTCTCCAACGAGGTTCCCTTATAATAGAGAATCGGCTGCGTAGCGACCTTAAAGCCGCGAATGCGCAGATGCTTCAGCTTTTGCAGTTCCAGATTCGTGAGAATCGGGGTATCGAGCTTGATGGCATTGCAGTTTTCCTCGCTCGGCACGAGCAGATTACCCATTGCACCGATATAGACGCTTGTATCGGTGACGAGCTTTTCGCGGATTGCGTCAATCGGCGGGTTTGTCACCTGCGCAAAAAGCTGCTTAAAGTATTCAAACAGCGGCCGCGGATAGGCGGACAGCACGGGAATCGGTGTATCGCAGCCCATAGAGACGATTGGCTCGGCACCGGTTCTTGCCATCACGCAGATACTGGAACGGTAGTCCTCGTAGTGATAGCCGAACGCTTTTTTCAAACGTGCGCGGTTTTGTACGGTATACTGCTGTGAGGCGCGATTCGGCGCGGGCAGCTCGGAAAGCCGCAGCATCTGACGGTCAAGCCACTCTCCGTAAGGATAACGCGTGGCATAGCTGCTCTTCAGCTCGTCATCGTCGATCAGGCGACCTTCTCTTGTGTCGATTAAGAGCATTTTGCCCGGGCGCAGACGATCCTTGCGGGTGATATGGCTCTCCTCTACCTCTGCTACACCGACCTCCGACGCCAAAATCAGTTCATCCTCGTCCGTGATATAATAGCGGGAGGGACGCAGACCGTTGCGGTCAAGCACTGCGCCGACGACATCGCCGTCAGTGAATAAAATGGAGGCGGGGCCGTCCCAAGGCTCCATCAGGATGGCATGGTATTGATAAAAATCGCGCTTGGCAGGGGAGAGGTCGCGCTCATGACTCCACGGTTCCGGGATCAGCGTCATTACCGCCTGCGGCAGCTCCATTCCGCTCATCATCAGAAACTCCATTGTGTTATCCAGCATCGCGGAATCCGAACCGCGCGGATCTATCACCGGACGTACTTTATACATCTCATTTGCCAGCGCCGGAGAGGACATGCCTTCCTCGCGCAGCGCCATCTTGTCCGCATTGCCGCGAATGGTGTTGATCTCGCCGTTGTGCACGAGCAGACGATAGGGATGCGCGCGCTCCCAACTCGGATTGGTGTTTGTGGAAAAGCGCGAGTGTGTCATTGCGATGGCGGACTCGTAGTCCGGGTCGCGCAGATCGTCGTAGAACAGACGCAGTTCTCCGACCAGCAGCATTCCCTTATACACAATGGTGCGGGAGGAGAGGGAGACAACATAGGAATCCTCAGAGCTTGCTTGCTCGAAAATACGGCGGACGATATAGAGCCTGCGGTCAAAAGGCAAGCCTGCTTCACAACCGAGCGGCTTTGCGATGAATGCCTGATATATGGCGGGCATCGCCTTTGCTGCGCGCGTGCCGATGATCTCGGGATGAACGGGCACTTCACGCCAGCCGAGAAGTTCCATTCCCTCCTGCCGCACCATCAGCTCAAACATCTTCATCCGCTGACGGCGCAAAAGTCCGTCCTGCGGCAAAAAGAACATACCGACGCCGTAGCTGCGTGCGTCACCGAGCGTAATCCCTACCTGCGCAGCCGCTTTTAAGAAAAATTTATGAGAGATTTGCAGGAGAATGCCGACGCCGTCACCGGTTTTTCCCTCAGCGTCCTTACCGGCACGATGCTCCAAATGCTCCACGATATGCAATGTGCGTTCCACCAAAGTATGCGAGGGCTTTCCCTTGATATTGATAATCGCGCCGATACCACAGCTGTCGTGCTCAAAAGATGGATCATACAGCGGCGGTGCGGGTTGCTGATTTGCTTCGAACAGCATAGAATCGCTCCTTCCGTAGCTTGTTGCTTGCATACATTATACTATTAAATTTAATTCTTTGTCAAATTTGCGATGCTTCGTACAAAATGACAAATTTTGCGGAAGGTCGAGTTGCTCTTCTATAAAATGTATCCATAAAAGCAAGGGAATATAGACAAACGTCCACGACACAAGGACGAAATGAAATGAATTATCCGCGAAAGAAACACGGAAAATTTTTTTGTGCATTTTGAATCAATATTTAAGAAAAAACGATGCGTTTTTCTCCGCGCTTGGACTGTATTGCGGGAAAAAGGAGAAAAAAGCTGCTTTGACCGAAGCCAAAGCAGCTTTACAAAGGTTTGCTTAAAAAGAGCATACTGTCCGCGGATCGGGATGTATTTTTGATCTTGAGAAGCGCTGCATCAATCTGTAGCAACGCAATTCATCGCCGCTCAGCGGTGGTGCGTTGCGTTCTCCGCACAGGGAAGGAACCGGTTCCGTCGCCGACCATGAGACGGTATTGCGCCGCCAGATGACGCCAAGTGTGCTTGTCAAGCGTGCCGGTTTCGGGCAGATCTCCTGCCTTTTGCAGCCAAAGCAGCGCGTTTGCCGTCGGCTCGTCAAGCGTACCGGTCACGAGCAACTCGGGCATATCGTAATAGAGCTGTGACAGCGCCATGAGCATTCCCTGCACGAGGTAGACATGCAGATTTTTTGATCCGCGTTCAAGCACTTGAAAAGGCTGTAGGATAATTTGCAGCGGTGCCGCCTCAGCTTGCAGAACAAGCGCGTGCTCGTAATCCTTTACCAATGCGTCCCATGTTGCTTGGTCTGTTACGCCGTTCTGAGGAAGACCTTGAGATGCCTGATAGTTTTTCACGGCTTCGTGTGTCTCATTTCCGTAGATGCCGTCTCTGCCTAAGCCTTGTTCCGGTAATACGATCCGCAGCATGGTCTGCAAGTCATGAATGGGGGCAGGCTCCGGTGTTTTTGCAAAACTCATGGAATCCCTCCTGTTATGAAAAATCCGTATCGCCTAAGCTGAGCGTTTCCCCCGGATGCTGTGACAGCGGGATCGCCAGCTCTTTGATGAGTGTGATGGCACGGTTATAAAGCGCGTTCCATGTCTGCGGGCCAACGATGCCGTCCTCCGGAAGACCGGCGAAACGCTGAAACGCGCGCACCGCTTCCTGCGTTCGCGGGCCGAAGATGCCGTCCTCCGCAACGGGCGGAATGGAGGGAACATACTCTGCCATTACGTTCAGCATATACTGAAGCTGACTGACCTTTTGCCCACGGCTGCCGGATTGCAGATTGTTCGGCGCCTGCCAGTTGATTGCATAGAAGGTCTGTCCCTGCGATTCCAGCTCGGCGAGATTGGTTACGCCGACATACAGCCGCACAAGCTGATACCATGTGGCCTCTCCGATAATTCCGTCAGGTGTCAAATCGAAGATTTCTTGGAAACGACGAACGGCGGCCTTTGTTCGCTCTCCGAAAATGCCGTCGGTTGCGACACGCGGAATCGCAGGATAATTTTCACCGACGCGGTTGAGCATAACCTGTGCCTGAACGACACTTGGCCCGCGCGAACCGACACGCAGCGGAGTTCCGGGATAAGAGGGGGTGTAGCCACGCACGGGCGCATTATTGACAATTTCAATATTGTCGCCGTAGTAATACCGCAGAATCTGCACGGAATTCAACCCCTGCTGCGCCAAATTCTGCGAACCCCATTGACTCAGACCTTCGCAAGTGACGGTGGTTCCGTTACAGAACTTTGCTGCCAGTGGTTCGATAAATCCGATGCGGCGCAGGTAATCGGAAAAAATTCTGTCGGTAATTCTTGAAACGCTGTCAAAATAGCATCTGCCGTTGATAAATTTTTGGTCAATTGCGGTGGAAGACGTGATGTCAAAGTCATAGCCGCGGCTTCGATAAAACTCCGTATAGACACGGTTGAGCGCAAAGGAGATAATCGCAAGAATATTCGCAGTCAGTGCGCTCTCGTCCCAAGTCGGATAGATTTCGCTGGAGGCAACATTTTTCACATAGTCTACGAACGGCACACGCACATTGGCGGCATTTGCGTCCGGTGCGCCGAGGTGGACGGTGATGCTTTCCGGGATGTACGGAAGAATCTCCGGCATGACTTATAACTCCTGCGGGGTGACATCCACAAGCTCGGTTGTGTTGAAGCTATCCGGATTTTCTCCGAGCGGAAGCATCTCCACATTCAGCTCGCTGGTGATCCCTGCGAAAAGCTGCGCGTTTTCGACCAGAACGCGATCAAAGCCAACCTTATCAATCATGATATTTACCTTTGTAAAGGGAACGGCCTGCCCGGGTGTCAGACTTTCGCTGCGATTCGGTGTGCTGATTGGGATCGGCGTGGTTCTGCCGCTCCGGTCTGTGATGCGGGTTGCGATCAATTTCGCTCCGTTTGTACCTTGTTCCGTGACAGAAACCGTTGCGCCAACGACCGGAAGCTGCGCCGAAGATGTGTAAGTGCGAACAGTCAAATAACCGCCTTCTGCCATAAAGCACCTCCTTGCATGCCGCAACGATGAAACCGCCCGCAGACGGTATTTCATCGGCGGTCACTGCATATAGTCTATGCGCAAGGGCGCGAAAAGGTGCGCAAAGCCTCAAAGAAACTGCTTCATCTGATTGAAGTTTGCTTGCTCAGTCTGGAGAAGACGTTTCGAGAGCGTCGAGACCTTGGGGTCGAGAATGCCCATGGTACGGATGTTGTGCATGCTCTTGATCATTCCGCGTGTGCTGCCTTGCAGCATCATTTCCGCGATCTTCGCTGTCGGGTCAAGGCTGGTGCGCACACGCATTTTTGCCGAGAGGGCAGAGCCGTATTTTGCCATCGGGTGAAGACTGCGGGAATGTTCCCCCCGCTCGCGCAAAAGACGATCCGCTTCGGTATAGATTTGCTCGTATTCGCTGAGCTGTGCGCGCAGTACGTTTCGAAAATCGCGATTGACCGTTTCATTCATGACCGTTTTAATGCCGTAACAGCCCATCTGTGTTGTGCGACAGATCGAGTTGAGCATTGGAATATCGTTCTCCATTTCCATCACCTCAGGCTTAGGGTGGCGTGGAAAGACGAAATTATACGGAATAAATCAAGAAGAAGAATTGACATTTTGTGTGAAGAACGATATAATAAACAGGCATGATTGCTTCGGCAAGGAATAGGTAAAGGAGAATGTACTATGCATTACACAATGACGATTGCCGGCGTGACGAGAGATCTTCCCATTTGCAAGGTTTCGGACGACCTCTATATCGGTGCCTTCGTCATTTTCGGTGACGTGGAGCTCACGGTTGCAACGGCCGGCGCTCTGCTGAAAAAGGCTCCGGAATATGACTATATGATCTCTGCGGAGGCAAAGGGAATCCCGCTGATCCATGAAATGGCACGTCAAAGCGGGCAGAATAAATACTTCCTCGCGCGCAAGGCTCCGAAGCTCTATATGTCCGGTGTGTTTGATGTTGCGGTCAACTCCATCACTACCGCAAAGGAGCAGCATCTCTATCTTGACACCGCAGATGCAGAATTGATGCGCGGAAAGCGGATCTTGATCGTGGACGATGTTATTTCTACGGGAGAATCTCTTGCTGCCATTGAAAAGCTTGTCCTTGAAGCGGGCGGTATCGTTGCCGGACGTATGGCCATCCTTGCAGAGGGTGACGCGCAGGAGCGCGGAGACATTATTTATTTGGAAAAGCTTCCCGTTTTCAATGCGGACGGAACGGTCAAAAACTGATACATAAAGCTTTGCAGTGCCGTGGGTATTCCCGCGGCACTGCTTTTTTGCAAGCTGTTTACTTGCGGTTCTGGTTCTGCTGATTCTGCTGGTTCTGCTGATTTTGCTGTTTCTGCTGATTCTGACGGTTGTTCTGATTCTGCTGATTCTGATTACGATTTTCCATATCCGTAACCTCCCAAAAGTCGTTTTGCGGTTCGATCCGCATCGGTAGTATACCCGCGCAGGGGTTATTTATCCTTTGGCTTAAAAATCAGCCCCGCAAGCCAGCCGAAGAGAATCGCAGCGCCGACGCCGCCTGCCGCCGCAGTCAGTCCGCCCGTAAAGATACCAAGGAACCCTTTTTCCTGCACGCCCTCCTTGACACCCTTGGCAAGCAGGTTTCCAAAGCCGGTCAAGGGAACGGTTGCGCCCGCACCTGCAAAATCGACCAGCTTTGGATATAACCCGACTGCGCCGAGAATAACGCCGATGACAACGTAAGAAACCAAGATTCGCGCCGGGGTCAGCTTTGTCTTGTCGATCAGAAGCTGTCCGATTACGCAAAACAGACCGCCGACCAAAAATGCTTTCAAATAGTCCATTGTTTCAGCTCCTTTCCGTTTCAATGGAGACTGCGTGGCAGACCGCAGGAACCGATTCGCCTTGCTGCGTGGTAAGCGGCGACAGAAGCGCACCCGTGCCGCAGAAAAGCAGACGAGTCAACTCATGGCGGCGCATTTTTCCGAGCAAATGTCCGCACAGAACGCTTGCGCTGCAGCCGCAGCCGCTGCCGCCGCAATGGACATCCTGCTTTTCCAAATCGAAGATCATCATGCCGCAGTCCTGATAGCGTGTGCCAAGCTGTACGCCCTCACGGGAGAACAGCTCATTTACAATCTGATGCCCGAGCTTTCCGAGATCGCCTGTGACGATCAGGTCGTAGTCCTCCGGTGCCAGTGAAAGATCGTCAAAATGTGCCCGCAGAGTTTCGAACGCCGCCGGTGCCATGGCCGCGCCCATATTGTTGGCATCCTTAATGCCGCGGTCAACAATTGTGCCGATGGTTGCGTTGCGCAAAAAGGGGCCGTTGCCCGTCTGACCGAGGATCACCGCCCCCGCGCCCGTAACCGTCCATTGTGCCGTAGGGGTGCGCTGTCCGCCGTAACCGAGGGGAAAGCGATACTGACGCTCAGAGGAGGCAAAATGCGACGAGGTGAGCGCAAGCGAACGACGGCAAAAGCCTGCGCTGATGCTCATGCCCGCCAAAAGCAGGCTCTCTGCCATTGTGGAACAGGCACCGTACAGTCCGAGCGTCGGTATGCCGTTTCCCCGCATGGAAAAACTCGAACCGACACATTGATTTAGAAGATCGCCGACAAAAGCCGCATCTAAGTCTTTTTCCGTCATCCCCGCCTTGTCCAGTGCAAGCTGCAAGGCGGTTTTTTGCATTTGTGTCTCTGCCTTCTCCCATGACTTTTCTCCGAAGGTTGTATCCTCAGAGACAATATCAAAGCAATTCGCCAGCGGCCCCTGCGCCTCTTTTTTTCCTGCGACAGAGGCGAAGGACAGAATTGCGGGTCTGTGTAAAAACTCTATACTTTGCTTTCCACGATGAGCTGACTCCATAGTTTAGCCTCCCAAAAGTCTTGTGCTTATACTAGAATTTGATAAAAAGATTTCATCGCACCGAAGGTGCGTCAAATTCTGTACACGACGGCGCAGCGCGCTTCAGCACGATGCGAGTGTGCGCAGCACACGGGATTCTTGATGAAATATTTTCATCAAGAATCAGTATTAGTATGCGCAATGCGCGAAAAGCGATACTTCGCAGCAAAAAAAGATATTACGCTGCGACCGGCAAATCGCGCAGAGGGAGCTGAGCGATAAAAAGAAAGGGAAAATTTTTCACAATCTGCCAAGATATTCCTTGACAATCAAAATAGAATTGCTATAATACTATTAGAATGATTCTAAATACTGATGGGAATGACGAAGAATGACGAAGTATGAAAAAGCCATTTATGAAATCATCATTGCCTCTCATGCGCATTTAACTGCCAATGAGGTATTTGAGAAACTGATGCTGCGGTATTCTGCGGTCGTTTTGGCGACGGTATATAACAATTTAAACAAGCTCTGTGAATCCGGACTGATCCGCAAGATCTCCGTGGAAGGAATGCCGGATCGGTATGACACAGTCAAAAAGCACGATCATCTGGTCTGTAGGCAATGCGGAAAAATTATGGACATTTCCTTTGAGGATCTAACCGCACCGCTGTGGGAACAGTTGGGAGAAGGCTTTTTATATTATGATCTAAAGGTATATTATCTCTGCCCGGAGTGCAGAAATAGAATGCATTGCGAAGAAATGTCCGATCATAACGGATAATTTTAATTAGGAGGATGTTAAAATGCTACAAGGGAAAACAGCAATTGTGACCGGCGGCACCCGAGGGATCGGGTTTGCCATTGTAAAAAAGTATTTAGAGAACGGAGCAAATGTGGCAATTGTCGGCTCACGCAAGGAATCCGTGGATAAGGCGCTGGAACAGCTTCCCGACTATGCCGACCGTATTATGGGTATCTGGCCCGACCTGTGCGACCCTGATGCGGTGGCAGAGTCCTTTGCGGCGGTCAAGGAACGCTTCGGAAGGGTAGACATTCTTGCCAATAACGCAGGTGTCTCTTCCAGAACCAGTCTTTATGACTACACGGTGGAGGAATTTGACAAAATTGTGAACCTGAATCTGAAGGCGGTGTTTGTCTGCTCACAGGCTGCGGCACGGATCATGAAGGAGCAGGGCGGCGGCGTGATTATCAGCACCAGCTCGATGGTCAGCCTGTACGGACAACCCTCCGGCTGCGCATATCCGACGACGAAGTTTGCGGTGAACGGCCTGACCAAATCTCTGGCAAGAGAGCTGGCGAAGGATCATATTCGCGTCAATGCGGTAGCGCCCGGTGTGACCAAGACGGACATGATGTCGGCACTGCCGCAGGAGCTTGTTGACAAAATCTCCGCCGGGATCCCGCTGGGACGGGTGGGCGAACCCGAGGACATTGCAAACGCGTATCTGTACTTGGCGAGCGATCTGGCAAGCTATGTTACCGGCGTGGTGCTGCATGTAGACGGCGCTGCCATGACCTGAGGAGGGAATCGGAATGGACAAGAAAACAATGTACAAGCTGACCTACGGTCTGTTTGTCCTTACTGCGCAGTCGGAGGGCAGAGACAGCGGCTGCATCATCAACACGGCGGGACAGGTCACGAGTGAGCCGAATCGGATCAGCATTGCCGTGAATAAGGCAAACTTTACCCATGATCTGATCAAGGCGAGCAAGAAGTTCAATGTCTCGATCCTGAGCGAGGAAGCCAAGTTTGAGACCTTCCGCCATTTCGGCTTCCAGTCGGGGAGAACGGTGGATAAGTTTGCGAATTACGCAGACTGCAAGCGCAGCGCCAACGGCCTTTATTATATCACTGCCGGCACGAACGGCTATATCAGCGCTACCGTCGAGCAGGAAATTGATTTGGGCACCCATACGCTGTTTATCGCCGCGGTGGACGATATGGAAGTTCTGTCCGGCGCGCCCTCTGCAACCTATGCCTATTACCAGTCCGATATCAAGCCGAAGCCGGAAAAGCCTGCGCAGAAGGGGAAAACGCAGTGGCGCTGCACCGTCTGCGGTTATGTCTATGAGGGCGAGGAGCTGCCTGCGGATTTTGTCTGCCCGCTATGCAAGCATCCTGCCTCTGACTTCGAGAAGGTTCAATAAAAAACATTTTTTAAATAGATTTAGGAGGAAAAAACATGAAGTACCTTTGCAAAGTATGCGGAGAAATTTTTGAAGTGAAGGACGGCGAAACGCCGGTGTGCCCGCGCTGCCACGCAACAGGGGAGAAGCTCGAGCCTGTCGTTGCGGAGCCAAAAAACAAGTACGCAGGCACGCAGACGGAAAAGAACCTGCACGCCGCGTTTGACGGCGAATCGGGCGCGAGAAACAAATACACTTATTTCGCCTCCGTTGCAAAAAAGGAAGGCTATGAGCAGATTTCCGCGCTGTTCCTCAAGACTGCAGAAAACGAGCGTGAGCACGCGAAGCTGTGGCTCAAGGAACTGAACGGCATCGGCAATACCGCTGCAAATCTTCTTGCTGCCGCCGAGGGCGAAAACTACGAATGGACGGACATGTACGACGGCTTCGCGAAAACCGCCGAGGCGGAGGGTTTCCCCGAACTGGCGGAAAAGTTCCGTATGGTGGGCGAGATTGAAAAGCACCATGAGGAGCGCTACCGTGCGCTGCTGCATAATGTCGAGACGGCTGCCGTCTTCGAAAAGAGTGAGGTCAAGGTTTGGGAATGCCGCAACTGCGGTCATATCATCGTCGGCACCAAGGCCCCCGAAACCTGCCCCGTCTGCGCGCACCCGCAGAGCTATTTTGAAATCAGCGAAAAGAACTATTGATCCAATCCATAACAAAAGCTTCCGCTCCCCAAGAAAGGAGAGCGGAAGCTTTTGTGTTATTTAACCGACGATGCGGTGTGCGCAGAGATAACGGTTGGCGTACCAGCTTACCGAAAGATCGGTGATGACAACACCCGTTGAGGAATTTTCAGCATGGACGAATTGCCCGTTACCGATGTACATACCGACATGGGAAGCAGTGCTGCCGTATCCGAAGTAGATGATGTCACCGGGACGCAGGTCTTCGTATGCGACAGAGTAGCCGTTTGCCAGCTGCGCGGTTGCGGTACGGTTGATGCTGTAGCCGAACTGCGAGAATACATACTGCATAAAGCCGGAGCAGTCAAAGCCGGAAGGGGACGAGCCGCCGTAAACATAGGGATAACCGACGAACTGCTGCGCATATGTAGCGATCTGCTGTCCGAGATCCGCTTCTGTCGAAGTGCTGCCGGAAGACGTTTCGTCATCGGAAGACGTTGCCGCGCGACCCGTGTTATTTAAGGGCTTTTCCAGCAGGGTGACCAGATCGCTGCGAATATAGCCGATCTGACCCTCATATCTGACCTTGTACCATCCGCTGTTGAAGCCGAATATCTCAACTTCTTCGCCCGCCTTGAGCTGCTCCAGCATTGTGGTGCTTGTGGATGGGCCGTTGCGCAGATTGACAAGACTTGCATCCACGGAGCCTGTGCCGAGCTCCACATTTTCACGCGCCTTCACTGTCAGATAATCGCCGTGCATATAGCCGATGTGCAGATTATAATTGACCAAATACCAATCATCGACTTGGCGAATGACGACGACCGTATCGCCCTTTTGCGCGACGGTGATTACATCGGCAGAGGTAGAGGGCTTCTCACGCAGGCGTAAGCCGCCGCGTGCCTCAACGATGCCGATGCCGGTTTTCAGCTCCGTCGCAGAGGCGGAGGACGCCAGCGTGAACACGATGGACAGGGTGAATACAAGCAATACTATGAGTTTCAGATACCGTTTCA
>JAQXWB010000085.1 GCA_029225225.1 Bacillota bacterium
CTATCGCGGCATTTATTCCGACGAGAAGATCGACAATTACGATCTTGCGTATTATACCGCGCGCGACCGCAAGTGGATGGAGGATCCAAAGCAGGATTTTTACCTTGTGATGGACGGAGAGCGCTGTGTCGGCTACTTTTATTACGGGCCGCCCCATGCCGGTGCATATCGGGACTTCGAGTTATGCCTGAATGCACTGTATTTCCTTGAGGAATACCGTGGGAAAGGGCTGGGCAGATGCGTCTTTGACCATATGCGCAAAGTCTGCAAGAAACGCGGACTGGATAAATTTTTCTGTCAATGCAACTGTCATAATCTGCCCGCGCAGGGCTTTTACCGCAAAATGGGCGGCGTTCCGACGCTGTTTATGGACGGGCACGCAGATAAGGCAGAGGATCAGATGATTTTTGAATTTTACTTGGGAGAGAAAAAATGAGTACAGAATCCGTTATGATCACGATCGCGGGCAGACCGAATGTCGGGAAATCCACCCTGATTAACCACTTGGTCGGAGAAAAAATCGCGATTGTCTCGAATAAGCCGCAGACCACGCGCAACCGCATCTGCGGCGTGCTGACGAGGGGGGACACCCAGCTCGTCTTCATCGACACCCCCGGCTTTCACCGCCCGCGCACGAAGCTCGGCGACTATATGGTTGGGGTGGTAAAGGAATCCGTTGCGGATGTGGATCTCGTGCTGCTGATCGTCGAACCGATCCCGAATGTCGGCCCGCAGGAGGAGAATCTCATCGCACAGATTAAAGCAAGCGGCGCGCCTGCCATTTTGGTCATCAACAAGATTGACACCGTGCCGGACAAGGAGCAGCTTCTGGCAGTCATTGCCGCCTATTCCGCACAATTTGATTTTGCCGCCGTGATGCCGATCTCCGCGAAATATAACGACGGCGTGAAAGCGCTGCTGGATGAGTGCGCAAAATATGCCGAGGAAAGCCCGTTTTACTTCCCGGAGGACATGACCTCCGACCAGCCCGAGCGGCAGGTGATAGCGGAGATCATCCGGGAAAAGCTGCTGTGGAACTTAGAGCGCGAGATCCCGCACGGTACGGCGGTGGAGATCACGAAATTCTCAGAACGGGACAACGGCGTGATTGACGTCGATGCGACGATCTATTGTGAGAAGGCGAGCCATAAGGGGATTATCATCGGCAAAAACGGCGCTATGCTGAAAAAAATCTCCACCGCCGCCCGAGAGGATTGCGAACGCTTTATGGGGACGAAGGTCTTTTTGCAGACGTGGGTCAAGGTCAAGGAGAACTGGCGCGACAGCGATTTCCTGATCCGCAACTTCGGCTACGAATCATAGCATTTTTTTCATCGTATCTTCCGCGTCTGCGCCGCAAATCCTAACGGCAGAACAAGCGCGGGAGGAATACGATGGATTCGGTATTTTTTTGGAATTTGTTTTTGGAAACCGGCGCACCGGAAGCGTATCTTTTATACCTGCGAGAAAAGAAACGGACGACATAAGGCGCGTCCGTCTACATAGGAGCTGTCATGTACGAAAAGACCGAGGGTATTGTCCTGCGCGAAACCGAATATAAAGACTCAGACAAGCTTCTGACCGTTTTGACGCGCGAACACGGAAAGCTCACGCTTCGTGCACGCGGCGTCAAGTCCGGCAGGAGCCGCAGCAAGGCGGCGTGCCAGCTTCTGACCTATTCCGAGTTTACCGTCTCGGAAAAGCAGGGGAAATATACGATCACCGAGGCTGTGGTGAAGGAGATGTTTCCGGAGCTGCGCGAGGACATCGAGCTTCTATACCTTGCTTCCTATTTTGCGCAGGTGACGGACGCGGTAGCGCAGGAGGAGGATGCTTCGCCGGAGCTGCTTTCCCTCCTTTTAAACGCGCTTTATGCGCTCGCGAAGCTGAAAAAGCCGCAAATGCTTGTGAAGGCGGCTTTTGAACTGCGCCTTGCCTGCATCGCAGGCTTCCTGCCCGATCTGCGCGGCTGCGCCGTCTGCGGGAATCCGAATCCGAACCGTTTCAATGTGACGCAGGGCATCCTCCAATGCGCGGAATGCAGAAGCGACATGACTGACGGTATTCGTATGCCGGTTTCCAAAGGGAGCTTGGCGGCAATGCGCTATATTGCCTCTGCTGACCCGAAGCGCCTGTTTTCCTTCTCCCTGTCAGACGGCACTTTACAGGAATTAAACGGTCTGACCGAGAGCTATTTGACGATGCGTCTTGAGCGCGGCTTCTTTACCCTTGATCTGTACAAATCACTGTTTATATGAGGACATAAAAAATGACGGAGCTATACGAAAAATCACTGAATAAGCTGGAACTGAACACAGTTCTGGATAAGCTTGCCGAATGCGCCCACAGCGAGGAGGCAAAGGAGCGCTGCCGCAAGCTGACACCGCTGACGGACGCGGAGGAGATTCTGCTGTTACAGCAGCAGACCAGTGCGGCCTGCAAGCTGATCTCGCTGAAGGGTTCCCCCTCTTTCCACGAATTAAAGGAAATCGCCTCCTCCTTAGAGCGCGCTGATCGCGGCGGCTGCCTGACACCGGTGGAGCTTCTGCGCATTGCGGGCGTCCTGCGCTGCATCCGCAACGCAAAAGCGTACTACAACGGTGATTATACGCAATCCAACTTGGATGTGTATTTTCAGGAGCTTTCTCCCAACCGCTATTTAGAAGAAAAGATCACAAATTCCATTCTCTCCGAGGAGGAGATCGCGGATGCGGCGAGCAGCGAGCTTGCCGATATCCGCCGCCATATGCGCATCCAGAGCGCGAAGGTGAAGGAGTCCCTGCAAAAGATCATCACCTCGCCGAGCTATGCAAAATACCTGCGCGATCCGATCATCACCTTGCGCGGCGACCGCTATGTTGTACCCGTCAAGAGTGAGTATAAGGGCGAGATCCCCGGTCTGGTACACGATGTCTCCTCCTCGGGCGGCACATTTTTCATTGAGCCGATGTCGGCGGTTAACGCGAATAACGCGCTGCGGGAGCTTTTGCTTCAGGAACGTAAGGAGATTGAACGCATTCTTGCGGAGCTGTCGGCGGAGGCGGCGTCCTTCCGTGAAAGTATCACTTCGAGTTATGAAATGCTCGTGACGCTGGATGTCATTTTTGCCAAAGCGCGCCTCTCCCTGCGTATGGACGGCATGGAGCCGGAGATTCGTACCAACGCGACCATTGAGTTAAACCGCGCGCGGCATCCGCTGATCGACCGCAAAAGCGTCGTACCGATCACGGTGCGTCTCGGCACGGACTTTGATACGCTGATTATTACGGGACCGAACACGGGCGGCAAGACCGTAACGCTGAAAACCATCGGTCTGCTCACCCTGATGGCGGAGTGCGGCCTGCACATCCCTGCCGACCACGGCAGCGCGATTTCCGTGTTCCCGCGCGTGCTGGCGGATATCGGTGACGAGCAATCCATCGAGCAGTCTCTTTCGACCTTCTCGTCCCATATGAAAAACATTGTGCAGATCGTGGAAGAGTGCGACGACGAGACGCTGGTACTCTTTGACGAGTTGGGCGCAGGCACCGATCCCGCCGAGGGTGCTGCGCTGGCAACGGCGCTGATCGAGTTTTGCAGAAAATGCGGCAGCCGCGTCGCGGCGACTACCCACTATGCCGAGCTGAAGCTCTACGCCATGCGCACGGACGGCGTCATGAACGCCTCGTGCGAATTTGATGTTGAAACCCTGCGCCCGACCTATCGCTTGCTCATCGGCATCCCCGGAAAATCGAACGCGTTTGCGATTTCCAAGCGTCTCGGCTTGTCTGACATTATTATTGAGCAGGCAAAAAGCTATGTCAATGAGAACGACCGTAATTTTGAGGATGTCCTCAACCAACTGGAACAGCAGCGGCAGCAGATGGAGAATGCCAAACGCGAGGCGGAGAAGCTGCGTTTGGAAACGGAGCAAATGCGCACGAAGTCTGAGGAATACTATGCCGAGATCAAACGCGAACGTGAGAAAGCAATGCGCAGCGCACGCGCCGAAGCGCAGGTCATCATCGACAATGCCCGCCGCGCGGCGAACGAGGTCGCTGAGGAATTAAAGCAGCTTCGCAAGCAGATGAAGGATTCCGCCGATGTGCAGGGCAGCAACGCCAGACAGGCAGAGCTGCGCCGCAAGCTGAACGAGGCAGAGGAGGAATTCACTGATAAGCAGAAAGCACCGGAGCGACCTGCCCCGAGCCGTGCAATCAAGGTCGGCGATACTGTGGAGCTGCTGCGCTTCGGTACGAAAGCAAGCGTCCTTGCAATCAACAAGGACGGCAGCTACCAGCTTCAGGCGGGCATCATGAAGGTGACCGCGCAGCCGAACGAGGTCTATCTGATTGAGGAAACGCAGCAGCAGACAAAGAAGCTCATCGAGCGAACCAAACGCGAGTTTCGAAATGTTGCCGCGCAAACAGAGCTTGACCTGCGCGGCATGAGTGCAGACGAGGCAGTCGCAACGTTAGAGAATTTCTTGGACGGCGCGATGCTGGCAAATTTGGCGCAGGTTCGCATTATCCACGGAAAGGGCACCGGCGTGCTGCGAAAGGCGGTACACGAGGAATTGAAACGCAATCGCGCCGTAAAAAGATATCGTTTAGGCGTCTACGGGGAAGGAGAGGACGGCGTTACGATTGCCGAACTCGCATAAAAACTTGCGAAAGCTGTTGACAAACGGCAGGAAATTGCGTATATTATCTATTAGCATCTCTCGACTGTGTTCGAGATTTTAAGGAGTGACATACATGTACACAGAGAAATCCGTCGTGAAATGCGAGTCCGGACTTCATAACAAGCAGGTAACTTATTTCATTCAAAAAGCCAACGAGTTCCGCTCCAGCATCTGGATCGAGGCGGAGGAACGCAAGATCAATGCAAAGAGCCTTTTGGGCGTTCTTTCGATGGGCATCACCGCAGGGACTGAAATTTCGATCATTGCCGAAGGCCCCGACGAGGAAGCTGCCGTGAAGGAGCTTTCCGCAATGCTGGTTAAGGATATTATCTAACAGACTCTAAACGCTGTCCCAAGCGCCGCCGCGTTTGGGGCAGCGTTGTCTATCAGGAATGCTTCTGCGCGAAAGGAGGGGCGAGATGACCCGTGAGGAGCTGAAGCTGGCGGCGCTCTCGCTGCCCTATGAGCCGGGGGTATATCTGATGAAGGATGCCTCGGATACCGTGATCTATGTCGGCAAGGCGAAAAAACTGAAAAACCGTGTTTCTCAATACTTTCAGGACACGGCTTCACACACGCTCAAGACGAGGCGGATGGTTGCATCCGTGGATCATTTTGAGACGATCCGTGCCGCTTCGGAATTTGAGGCGCTGGTGCTGGAATGCTCGCTGATCAAGCACTATATGCCGAAATACAACATCCTGCTCAAGGATGACAAGGGCTATCCCTATCTGCGCTTGGATCTGCGAGAGCCTTACCCGAAAATTACGCTTGCGGGCAGAGTCGCGGACGACGGCGCGCAGTATTTCGGGCCTTACGGCAGCCGAGGCAGATCGCAGCAGGTGATCGACACGATCCGAACGGTTTTTAAGCTGCCAAACTGCAACAAAAAATTCCCGCGCGATATCGGCAAGGAACGACCCTGCCTGAATTATCAGATGCAGCGCTGCGAGGGCTGGTGCAGGGCGGAGAAAACGCAGGAGGAATACCGCGCGCTGATGCAGCAGGCAGCGCTGCTGCTTTCCGGCAAGCATAAACCCCTTTGTGATCGCCTGCGCGAAGAGATGGAAGCGGCGGCGGAGCGCATGGCGTTTGAGCAAGCCGCCCAGCTCCGCGACCGTCTCCGCGCCATCGAATCGCTCGGACAGCGTCAGCTCGTCACGGCGGGGACGATGGCGGATACCGATGTGATCGGCTGGTATCAGACCGAGGCAAAGGCGTGTTTTGCGGTGCTGCATTATATCGGCGGGAATCTGATGGATAAAGACTATGAGGTGCTTACCCGCCCGGAGGACGAGCAGGAGGCGCTATCTGCGGTCGTGAAGCAGTACTATCTTTCCCGCAAAGCAGCACCCAAGCGTGTCCTGCTTCCCTTTGCCATGGAGGATGCCGCGCCCTTTGCGCAGCTTCTGCTGGAGCAGTTGGAAAAAACCGTCCGTTTTATTGTGCCGCAAAGGGGAGATAATCTAAAGCTGGTTGCCCTTGCGAATCATAACGCGAGGGAGGAGGCGGAGCGTGCGACGACCGCGTCGGAACGGCTGAACGGCACCTTAAAGCTTTTGGAAACGATGCTGCGGCTTCCAACCTATCCAACGCGGTTGGAGGCATACGATATTTCCAATATTGCCGGGACGGACATTGTCGCTTCCATGACGGTTTTCGTGGACGGAAAACCGAAAAAAAGCGATTATAAGCGTTTTAAGGTTGAAAACTTAGCGGATCAGGATGACTACGCCTCCATGCGGCAGGTGCTTTGCCGCCGCTTTTGCCACTATCTTGACGGTGACAAGGGGTTTGACGAGCGTCCGGACGCATTGCTCATTGACGGAGGAACCGTCCATGCGCAGACCGTTCGGGAGGCGCTTTCGACCATGGACATTGAGATTCCGATTTTCGGCATGGTCAAGGATAACCGCCACCGCACGCGCGCCTTGGTAACGCCGGACGGCGCGGAGATCGGCATTCAGGCGACACCCGCCGTGTTTGCGCTGATCGGGAGAATTCAGGAGGAGACGCACCGCTTCGCTATCACTTATCATCGCACCTTGCGCAGCAGACGCGTCCGTGGCTCAGCCTTGGATGAGATCAAAGGCGTAGGAGAGAAGCGCCGTCTTGCGCTGCTCAAGCATTTTAAGTCCATTTCCGCCATCCGCGGAGCCTCGGAGGAGGAGCTGCGCAAGGTGGTGCCCGCATCGACTGCGCAAGCGGTCTATGCATATTTTCACGCACAGGAGCAATGAAACATGCGAGTGATCACTGGAACCGCGCGAGGAACAAATTTAAAAGCGCCCGACGGACTTTTGACAAGACCTACTGCGGATAAGGTAAAGCAGGCGCTGTTTAACATCATACAATACGAGATTGCCGGCGATGTGCTCGACCTGTTTGCGGGCTCCGGGCAGCTTGGCATTGAAGCGCTCAGCCGAGGCGCGCGGCACGCGGTCTTCGTGGACGAACGCGCCGGTGCCATTTCGGTCATTCGGGAGAATCTGCGGCGCACGCATTTGGAGGACAGAGCCGAAATTGTTCGCGGCGACTACCTGACCTACCTGTCCCGCTGTAAAAAATCCTTCCGACTGATCTTTTTAGACCCTCCCTACGCAGAAAAATATCTGGAAAATGCAATAAAACGCATCTCGGAAATTGACATTTTGGCGGAAGGTGGTATAATTATTACGGAGCGTCCCCTCGGCAAGCCGCTTGAAGAGCAGTTCACGGGCTTGGAACGCTCAAAGGATTATGTTTACGGCAAAACTGTTATCACCCTGTTTCGCCGCACAAAGGAAGATTTATGAAAATAGCCGTCTACCCCGGCAGCTTCGATCCCGTGACGAACGGACACCTCAATATCATCGAACGCGCGTCTCGCCTGTTCGACGAGGTAATCGTCTGCGTCATGGTGAATTGCGAGAAGAAGCCGATGTTTCAATTAGAGGAGCGCAAGCGCCTGCTGACACGCGTTACGGCGCATTTGCCGAATGTCAAGGTTGACGCGCACGACGGTCTGCTTGCCGAGTACGCAAAGCGGCAGCACTGCTGCACGATCATCAAGGGTCTGCGCGCAGGCTCCGATTTCGAAAAAGAATTCCAAATGGCAATGATCAACCGTAAGCTGAACCCCGATTTGGAATCCCTCTTTCTTACCGCTGAGCATCAATATATGTATCTCAGCTCCAGCGCAGTGAAGGAAATGGGGTTTTACGGCGCGGATGTCAGCGACTTTCTTCCGCCGGAGATTTTGACGGAATTTGAAGACAGAATCAGAGACATCAGAAATCATAAGGAGGCAACACGATGAACGAACACAGTATTGAAGAACTGATCGGCACACTTTATGAAATGGTACAGGACGCAAGAAGCGTACCGTTCAGCGGAGATAAATGCTCGATCGAACGCGAGCGTGCACTGGATCTTCTCGATGAGATCAGTAATAAGCTGCCCGGCGAAATGAAGCAGGCAAAGACGATTGTCGAATCTCGCAACGAGTTGATTACCAGCGCGAAGCGTGAGGCGGAGAATATTCTCAAGGCTGCGCAGGCGCAGGCTAAGCAGCTCGTCTCGCAGGAGGCAATTTATCTTGAGGCAAAGGATCAGGCCAACGAAATGGTTCGCGCCGCGCAGGAAAAGATCAAGGAGCTGAAGCAGGTGACGAACGACTATGTGGACGATTCCCTGCGCACGACCGAGGAGGCCGTCGCACAGGCACTTGCCGAGATCCGTGATTCTCGTTCGAAATTCCGCGCCCTTGTCAATCCGCAGTCCAGAAGCAATTCCGCAATTATTGAAGATGTGTAATTTTTAAAACAGCTCAATGGGATCAATTGGGCTGTTTTTTTAAAAACGGAGGTAATGTATGGATTTTTCGGAACGTTATCAAGCATGGTGCGCTGCACCGTTGACCGAGCAAGAGTTGAAAGAACTTCGCAACATGGAAGCAAATACCGATGCGCTGAAGGGCGCTTTCGGCGCTGAACTGCAATTCGGAACGGCAGGCATTCGCGGTATTATGGGGCTTGGTACAAACCGCCTCAATGATTACACCGTCCGCCGTACCGCGCAGGGCTTGGCGGCTTGGCTCTGCACAACGGAGCTGCCGCAGAAATGCGCAATCGGCTATGACTCCCGCCATAATTCCCGCCGCTATGCCGAGATCTGCGCGGTTGCCCTTGCAGAACGCGGTGTGCATGTCTATGTCTACCATGAGCTTGCACCGACACCGATGCTTTCCTTTGCCGTCCGCCGTCTGGGCTGCGGCTGCGGCATTGTCGTCTCCGCGAGCCACAACGCGGGCGCCTACAACGGCATCAAGTGCTACGGACCCGACGGCTGCCAGATGACCGATGAGCCAGCCGCCGTCGTATTCCGTGAAATCTCCTCGATTGACTATTTTGTTCCCGCAAAGCAGACCTTTGCCGAGAGCATGGAAACCGGCGAGGTGGAGTATATCGCGCCGGAAGTGTGGGAGGAATACTATCAAACCGTCCTTGCCGAGCGCGTGACCGATTTGCCCGCAAGCGAGCTGCGCCTGCTCTATACCCCGCTTTGCGGCACGGGCAATAAGCCGGTGCGCGAGGTGCTGGGCAGAATCGGCGTGAAGGTCGATGTCGTCAAGGTGCAGGAGCAGCCCGACGGCGATTTCAAAACCTGTGAATATCCCAACCCGGAGACGGACGCCGCGCTGAATGAAAGCTATAAGATTGCCCGCGAGACACACCCCGACCTCATCCTCGGCACCGACCCCGATTGCGACCGTGTCGCGGTTGCCGTGCCCGTTGACGGCGGCTTCCGCAAGCTGACGGGCAACGAGCTTGGGTGCCTGCTTTTGGATTACATCCTCGGTGAAATGTCGAAAAACGGCACGCTGCCTCCTGCGCCTGTCGCCGTGCGAAGCATCGTATCCACCCCACTTGCCGATAAGGTCTCCGCAAAATACGGCGTCAACATGAAAGCCGTCCTGACGGGCTTTAAGTACATCGGCGGCGAGATCCTTGCGCTCGAGGAAAAGGGCGAGGAGAAGCGCTTTGTCTTCGGCTTTGAGGAGAGCTGCGGCTACCTCAAGGGTACCTATGCCAGAGACAAGGACGCGGTCGTCGCCTCCATGCTGACCTGCGACCTTGCCGCGAAGCTTAAGCGGGAGGGAATGAATTTAGCGGAAAAGATGGACGCGCTCTATGCCGAGCTTGGCTATCATGAGGCGAAGGTCATCAGCTTTGAACTGAAGGGACCGAACGCGATGGAGCTTTCCGCGAAGTTTATGGCGGACTTCCGCGCCAACGTGCCGACGGAGCTTTGCGGCGCGGCGGTCACGAAGGTGACCGATTATCAGACCCGTATCTGCCGCGATTTGGCAAACGGAACGGAAACGCCCGTCCTGCTGCCGAAGTCGAATGTCGTCACGCTTGAGCTGGGCGAGAAGGGCAGCGTCATTGTCCGTCCGTCCGGCACGGAGCCGAAGGTCAAGCTCTATTTGACTGCCGTTGACCGCGAGAAGGAGACGGCGCTGGCGTTCTTAAAGGCACTTTCCGAGAGAATGTGCGAATTTTTGCCCAAAAACGCTTGACATTTTGCGCACAGTTCGGTACTATGATGAAGATTGAAAAACACCTTGACGGAGAGGAGTAATTCTTCCCGCCGCAGTCAGAGAGGGAACGGTCGGTGCAAGTTCCTGCGGGGGTTGGATGAAGGTCGCTTCTGAGTGGGCGGGCTGAACGCGCAGTAGGCTCGCACGGGTTCTCCCGTTACAGAGGAATGAGTGCCCGATTTTACGGGAATTCAGGTGGTACCGCGGATATTTTTCGCCCTGAACGTTTCGTTCAGGGCGTTTTTTATGGAATTTTACCGAAAAGGAGAAACAATATGGCAAGAGAATT
>JAQXWB010000086.1 GCA_029225225.1 Bacillota bacterium
CCCGTGGCGCCGCCCCCGGTACTTAAAAATGCGGCTGCCTGGCGGTGTCTGGGCGCGGCGCGCAGCGACGTGGCAATCTCTTGTGGAACAAGGATACTGCTTTCTTAACACATTGTAGCGCGCGGCATCCTTGACACGCCATACAGGGACTGCCGACTGCGTATCAATGCATTCGTCTGCCGCTGTGTGATCGGCAGAGACATCTCCCCGCCCTACAAAGTCTCAAAACATCTCCCCGCCGCAAATTTGTTCATGTTTGCGGCGGGGTTTACTATATATAATAGTGGGGGGGTGATTGCGTGGGTAAACGGAACTCCATTCTCAGCGGTGCAATCCTGCTGACGGCGGCAAATCTTCTGCTGCGTCTGATCTCCATCGGCTTCAATGTGTTTTTGGCGGACGAGATCGGCGCGTCGGGCTTGGGGCTGCTCCAGCTCATCTCCACGGTCGGTACATTTGCCATGCTCGTCGGCACCTCCGGCGTGCGCGTCGCCTCCATGTGCCTCGCAGCGGAGGAATTCGGGCATCGCCGCCTCGGCGGGGTCAAAGCTGCGGTCAGCGCGTGCATACGTTGCGGGCTGCTGATCAGCGCAATTGCGGGCGCAGCCCTCTTTTTCCTTGCAGGCTATTTCGCCTCCGCATGGCTCGGCGACCTCCGCGCTGCACTGTCTCTGCGGGTCATGGCCGTTTTTCTCCCCTTTACCTGCCTTTCGGGGATCATGAGCGGATATTTCACCGCCTGTTCCCGCATCCGTCAGCTTGTCGTGATTGAAATCGCAGAGCGGATTTTTTGCGTCGGCTTCACGGCAGTATTGCTGCTTTCGTGGGCAAAAGGGGACTTGGAACGCGCCTGCTGCGCGATCATGCTCGGCAATTCCGTCGGCGCGATGCTCGACTTTTTCGTTCTTTATTTTTTCTACCGCCGCCATATCCGCCACACCGCGCCGCCCAAGGAGCCGCTGCATATGCGCGCAAGGCTCCTGCGTCTTTGCGTCCCGCTTGCGCTCAACGACTATTTGCGCGCAGGCCTGAACACTGCCGAGCAGCTTCTGATTCCTTACGGGCTTGCCCGTTTCGGCGGCTCTGCTACGCAGGCATTGGCGGCTTACGGCACCATTCATGCGATGGTTTTCCCGATTCTGATGTTCCCTGCCGCAATTCTCTACTCCGTCTCCGATTTGCTGGTTCCGGAGCTCTCCCGCAGCCGCGCCATGCACAGGCAGCTCCGCATCTCCGATCTGACCGACAAATGCCTGCGCCTGACCATGCTCTTCGCCGCCGCCTGCGCGGGGATTCTGTTTATCAACGCCGAGGAACTGGGCTTGCTCGTTTACAAAAGCGCGGATACCGGGCGGTATCTGCGCATTTTCGCGCCGATGGTGCTGATGCTCTATCTCGACGCAATCACCGACGGAATGCTCAAAGGGCTTGCCGAACAGGTGAGCTGCGTGCGCTATAATACCTTCACTTCCCTGCTCGATGTCGTCCTGCTCTTCCTGCTGCTTCCGAGATGGGGAATCGAGGGCTATGTTTTCAGCTTCACCGTTACGCACGCAATCAACCTGCTCTTGAGTCTGCGCCGTTTGCTTTTGACCACAGGGCACCGCCCGCGCAGCTCCGACTTTGTGCGCCCGCTGCTCTGCTTGCTGCTCGCCGCCGTGCCTGCTATGCTCCTGCCGTGCGGCAGTCTCTCTCCCCTTCCCGCCCTTTTGCTGCGCGGGGCATATTTCCTCACGCTCCTCGTCGCGCTCTCCTGCCTGACGGACGCCCTGCTCCTGCGCGACCGTCGCTGGCTTCGGCGCGTTTTCGGCGTTGACAGAAATCAAAAGCTCGGTTAAAATAACGGCAGAAGGGAGGGTCGTTATGCCGCAAAAAGCAACGCCGCAGGCGCAGGTGCATCCGATCCCGCCGCTGTTTGACGCAAGCTCGCGGGTGCTGATCCTCGGTTCGTTTCCGTCCGTTAAGTCCCGTGAGGCGATGTTCTTCTATGGGCATCCGCAAAACCGTTTTTGGCGCATCATGGCAGCGCTGACCGAAAGTCCCTTGCCGCAAACCGTGGAGGAAAAGAAGGCGCTGATCCTCTCAAATCATTTCGCGCTTTGGGATTCCATCGGAAGCTGCACCATTGCAGGCTCCTCCGATAGCAGCATCCGCGACGTCGTGCCGAACGATCTGCGCATCATCGTTGACCACGCGCCGATTGCGCGCATTTTCTGTAACGGCGCAGCCTCGCTCAAATACTACCGCCGCTATAACGAACCGTTGTTGGAAAGACCCGCCGAGCTCCTGCCCTCCTCCAGCCCCGCCAACGCCGCATGGTCCCTCGAAAACCTGATCGACGCATGGCGCGTCATACTATAATAACCATCTGTAGGGCGGGGACATGTCCCCGACGACCGCGTAAGCGGCAGTCAGTGCAGACAAGTTTGGATGCACTCCGTAGTTCTTCCACGAGATTGCCACGTCGCTGCGCTCCTCGCAATGACACGGGAAAGGTGCCCCCATTTGTCATTGCGAGGAGCGTAGCGACGTGGCAATCTCCGGCTGTCGTTTTGTAGCCACGCGGTAGTTCTATATGCGCCTTATGACATGTTCCCACACTACAAAGGGTTTCATGGCAATCTTCCAACAAAGCATCACGGCGCGTGACCGTGATGCTTTGTTTATTAAAATACCCATATTGCAGGCAGGTCGCCCGGTTCCATTCCCGCCTTTTGCTGCAAGCGAATCGAAGCCTCATTCCCGTCAATGACCTGACCAAAGGGCGTCCAGCCGCGCTCTAAATGCCACCGGATCAAGAAATTTTCCAGCATCATGCCGTAGCCCTTGCGGCGGTGTTCCGGAAAGACCTCGAGCATTCCCATGCTGCCCTCGCTGTGCGTGCCGATGAAGCCAGCGAGCTTGCCGTCCTCGAACAGTCCCCACATTCTCCCCGCCTGAATGCGCTCAATCAGATACGGCTCCGTATGGGAAAACAGCTTATAATGCTGCGCGGCAAGCTTTGAGTGACACAACTCTAAGCGTCGAATGTCGCATTTGGGCAGTTCAGGCGCTTCTTCACGCCAATAGCTCCACTGCGTACAGGGATTAAAGTCCTGAAAACCGAATTCCGCGCTGACCTTTTCCTGCGCGTCGCGACTTTTCACGACGATCTGTGTCATTTTTTCGGTATCGAGCACATGCAAAATACGGCAGAGGTGCTCGCCGTCGAGAATGTCAGACATGAAGGTATCGCCCTCCGCCGTCTGTACGACGCAGCCCTCACCGCCTTCATAGAGAAGCTTTCCGCCCTCGTGCTCCAGCAGCGCATATAAATCGACGGTATTGTGATTCTTTTCCATTGTGCCTTACTTCCTTATCTGATTCAACTCTGCAATGAATTCCGGCGTCGTGCCGCAGCAGCCGCCGATCAGCCGCGCCCCTGCCTGTACAAGGGCGGACATATGCCTTGCAAATTCCGCCGCGCCCATCGGGTAGACCGCCTCGCCGCTGTCCGAAATCGTCGGCAGCCCCGCATTCGGTTTGACCAAAAGCGGCACCCTCGCCACGCGCTGCATATTGCGCACCAAGCTGACAAGCTGCTCCGGTCCGCAGGAGCAGTTGATACCGACCGCCGACGCGCCCAGTTCCTGCAAGGTCTGCACCGCCTCGACGCAGTCGCCGCCAAAATAGGCGCTGCCGTCTGCCTGCACCGTCAGGCTGCACAGCACCGGCAGATCGCACACCGCCTGTGCCGCCTCCAAAGCGACCGTTGTCTCGTCCACGGCGAGCATCGTCTCGACGACAAGCAGATCCGCGTCCGCTTCGCAAAGCGCCTCGATCTGCTCCCGATAGAGATCGAACAGCGTCTGATACGCCATCGTCCCCATCGGTTCCAGCGGAACGCCCGTAGTTGTCAGGTCGCCCGCGACCAGGGCTTTCCCCTCCGCTGCTTCTTTGGAAAGAGCAACCAGCTTTGTGTTCAGCTCCCGCACGCGCGCTTCTAAACCGTGCCGCGCCAAGCTGTGACGATTCGCGGAAAAGGTCGGCGCGTAAATGATGTCGGAACCGGCGCGCACATACGCCCGCTGTAGCTCCAAAAGCGCCCGCGGATGCTCGCACACCCATGCCTCCGTACACACACCGCGCGGCATTCCCGCTTTCATCAGGTTCGATCCCGTCGCGCCGTCGAGCAAGACAACCCTATTATCGCACAGCGCCGCAAATGCTTCTCTCTTCATAAGCCTCTCCTGTTTTTTCTATTAGTATACCCTCTTTTCCCCGCCTTTGCAATATTGAAATCCGCAGAGTGATTTGCTATAATGGAGGAAAAGCGCAACAGAAGGAGGAAATTATGAAAAAAACAGTTTTAAGAAAATACGCAAACCTGATCGCGACGGTCGGCATCAATGTTCAAAAAGGACAGGAGGTCTTTGTCGCCGCAGAGCTGGATCAGCCGGAATTCGTCAAGATGGTCGTCGAGGAGTGCTACCGCGCGGGCGCGAAGCGTGTCATCGTTGACTGGTCCTATCAGCCCCTTGACAAAATTCAGATCCGCTGGCGCAGCCAAAAGAACCTCGGCACCGTCGCCGACTGGGAGGAAGCGCGCTGGAAGCACTATTTGGACGAGATTCCCTGCCGCATCTATCTCGTCTCCGAGGACCCCGACGGCATGAAGGGTGTCAATCAGGAGAAGATGATGAAGGCGCAGCAGAGCAAGATGAAGGTCATCAAGCCCTACCGCGACCAGATTGAGAACAAGTATCAGTGGTGTATCGCCGCCGTGCCGGGCGTGGCTTGGGCAAAGAAGCTCTTCCCCAACCTCTCCAAGACGCAGGCGGTCGAAAAGCTGTGGGAAGCAATCCTCACCGCCTCGCGCGTGGACGATGATCCCGTCGCCGCGTGGAAGGCACACAATGAGGACCTTGCAAAGCGCTGTGCCTATCTCAACAGCCTTGGCATTGAGACGCTGGTCTACCGCAGCTCCAACGGCACAAACTTCCGCGTCGGCATGATTGAGGACGCCGAATTCAAGGGCGGCGGCGAAATGAGTCTGCTCGGTCACTACTTCAACCCGAACATTCCCTCCGAGGAGGTCTTCATCTCCCCGAAGCGCGGCGTCGCCGAAGGCATCGTCTATTCCACCAAGCCTCTGAGCGTACAGGGTCAGCTCGTAGAGAACTTCTCCATCCGCTTTGAGGGCGGCAAGGCTGTCGAGGTGCATGCCGAAAAGAACGAGGATCTGCTGAAAAAGCTCATCTCGATGGACGAAGGTGCCGCCTACCTCGGCGAATGTGCGCTTGTCCCCTACGATTCCCCCATTCAAAACACGGGGCTGCTGTTCTACGAAACCCTGTTCGATGAAAACGCTGCCTGCCATCTCGCCCTCGGCATGGGCTTTGCCGACACAATCAAGGACTTTGAGAAGTACACCCTTGACGAATGCCGCGCAAAGGGCATCAATGACTCGATGATCCACGAGGACTTCATGATCGGCTCCGCCGACCTCGATATCGACGCCGAAACCCGCGACGGCAAAACCGTCCCCATCTTCCGCAACGGCAACTGGGCATTCTGATCCCCCTCGCAGCCTGCTCCCACTGCCTAAGTTGGGGCTGCCTCAAAACCTTTTATTGCAAAATACCAGCTGAAAAGTTCCGATATCTCTCTTTTTGAGAATTATCGGAACTTTTCATTTTGTTTCATTATCGCGCGTTGTAAAATGAAGTTGCGCATTTTAAGAAAATAAAAGGTCCATAGCAAGGACCTCTGTGTTAGAATCAATCTGCAAACAAAGATCAACACAGAAAGAGGCAATCGCTATGGACTACCCCAATCATATCACAAATCACGAAAAAGGTAAACACCTAAGTTACGAAGATTATATCATAATCGAGTTGCGA
>JAQXWB010000087.1 GCA_029225225.1 Bacillota bacterium
ATTGACCTGTGGTCGTTTGCGCGGCTGACCGACACCGTCCGCGAAAATCACGACAAGAAAGAGGCAACCATCCTCATCAACTCCCATCAGGAGCGGATCATTCGCCATGCCGACGAGATCGTTTTGGTCGCAAACGGCGTCGTCAGCGCGCGCGGCAGTGTCGAGGAGATTTACCCACGCATTATGGCGGACACCGTTACGGGTTGCAATCGGTTGGAGGTGAACAACAAATGCTGAACGAGATACAGGAAAAGATTCTCTCCATCGTCGCGGACATGAAGGGCACGGGTGAGGGTGCGGTCAACATCCGTTCCGACGGCACGAAGGCGTTCCGCCGCAACACGGAGCATATCGTCATTGAGTCCAAGACCGACAAGGACGGCATTGATATCCGTATTGCACCCTTTACGAAGCACGAATCCGTGCATATTCCCGTCGTATTGACAAAATCCGGCTTTCACGATATGGTGTATAACGACTTTTTTGTCGGCGAGGGCGCGGACGTGACCATCGTTGCCGGCTGCGGCATTCACAACTGCGGCAGCTGCGACAGCGAGCACGACGGCATCCACACCTTCTATGTCGGCAAAAACGCCCGTGTGAAATACATTGAGAAGCACTACGGCGAGGGCGAGGGCGGCGGCAAGCGCATTCTCAACCCGCAGACCATCCTCTATTTGGAGGAGGGCGCGTCGGTTACGCTCGAGACGAGCCAAATTCGCGGCGTGGACGACACGAAGCGCTACACCAAGGCGGAATGTCAGGGCGCGAACAGCGAGATCATCATCCGCGAAAATCTGCTGACCCACGCCAACCAGCACGCCGTGAGCGAGATGGATGTCTTTCTGCGCGGCGTGGACAGCAAGGCGCAGGTCGTCTCCCGCTCGGTGGCACAGGATGAATCGTCACAGATCTTCTATCCACGCGTTGAGGGTGACGAGAAGTGCTTCGGGCATGTACAGTGCGACGCAATTATCATGGGCAAGGCGAAGGTGCGCGCGATTCCGGAGATTACCTGCAACCATGTGGATGCCAGTCTCATCCACGAGGCGGCGATCGGCAGGATCGCGGGTGAACAGATTTTGAAGCTGATGACCCTCGGACTTACCGCCGAGGAGGCGGAGCAGAAGATCTTAGAGGGCTTCTTGCGCTGATTGGGAGGCTGCGATGTTTTCCGTTACTCTGCTGACTGTCGGAAAAAACAAGGAAAAATTCTACCAAAGCGCTGTGGACGAATATGCCAAGCGCCTCGGGGCGTACTGTAATTTCCGTCTGGTGGAGCTTGCCGAGACGCGTCTGCCGGAGAACCCGAACCCGACCGAGATCGCGGCGGGTCTGGCCAAGGAGGCGGCGCTGATCCGCGCGAGCATCCCGAAGGGCGCGTGGTTTTGCGTGCTGACGCCCGAGGGAAAGGAGCTTTCCTCGGAGGCGTTTGCGGAGAAGCTCAAAAGCATCAAATTGGAGGGGAAAAGCGCGGCATGCTTTTTGATCGGGTCGTCGTTTGGAATTGATCCGGAGATCAAGCGGCTTGCCGATTTGCGCCTCTCCTTCGGGCTGATGACCTTTCCCCACCATTTAGTGCGCGTGATGGCAGTCGAACAGCTCTACCGCGCCGAAACCATCCAAGCCGGCGCGAGATATCATAAGTAAGCGGTAGCCTGTGATAGCTCGACACGCTTGTCTTGACGAATGGCTAAGGACTAAGGGTGAATGACTGAGATGTGCTGCGCACGATGAAAAAACAAACAGGGCTTCTTATATGTCATTGCGAGGAGCGTAGCGACGTGGCAATCTCCGGTTGTTGTTTTGTACGCGGTCGGTAGTGCATGTATGAGATTGCCACGACCAGTGTGCGCACTGGTCTCGCAATGACACGGTGGGGAAGGTTGTGCGTAATCGTTGGTTCCTACACGCGGCGGGAACATGTCCGCGCCCTAAAGTGGTGCAAAAAAGCTTCCGATTTCCGTGGGGAGATCGGAAGCTTTTTCTGTTTTATTTACATGCGGTCGGGGGCAGAGAAGCCTAAGAGGTCGATGCATTCCTCAAGGGCGCGCTTTGCTAAGGCAATCAGGGCAATATAGGCGCGCTGTTTTTCCTCGTCCGCTTCGGTTAGAATGTGCGTTTCGTGATAGAACTTATTGACCGCGCCCGCCAAGGCGTAGGCGTAGGCGCAGACGGCGTTCGGCGCGGAATCGCGGTATGCCATGGCAAGCTGCTCCGGCATATCCGCCAAGGCAAGCTGTAGCTGCTTTGCGCTCTCATTGTCTGCCGCACGGAGGGGCAGATTCTCCCACGGCGCGCCGTAACGATTTAAAATCGACTTGATGCGCACGATGGTATAGAGCAGATACGGCCCCGTATTGCCCTCAAACGCGGAGAAGCGTTCTAAGTCGAAGATATAATCCTTCGTCGCAAGGTTCGACAGATCGCCGTATTTGAGCGCGGCGACGGCGATGATCTTCGCGGTCTGTGCCGCCTCCTCGGGGCTGAGGGTCTGATTCTCGAGAATTTTCTGCTCGACATAGCTCGTAATATCCGCAATCAGCGTCTCCAAGCGCATGACGCCGCCGCTGCGGGTCTTAAAGGGCTTGCCGTCCTTGCCGTTCATCGTGCCGAAGCCGATGTGCTGCAATTCCGTCTCGGCGGGGACGATGCCGCTCTTTCTCGCCGCGCGGAACACCTGCTCAAAGTGCAGGCTCTGCCGTTTATCGGTCAGATAGAGAATTTTATCGGGGTGGTAATCCTCCATGCGCTGCACAATGGTGGCAAGATCGGTGGTGGCGTAGAGCGTCGCGCCGTCGGATTTGACGAGGATGCACGGCGGAATCTCCTTCTTATCGCCCTCCTCGGCGACGGGTATGACCTTCGCACCCTCACTCTCCTGCAAAATGCCCTGCACTTCTAACTTCTCAAGCATCGGCGGGATGTATGCTTCCGCGTCGCTCTCGCCCTTCCAAATGTCAAAGCTGACATTCAGATTTTCATAATTCCGCTTCAGATCGGCGACGGACACGCGCATGATGTGCTGCCACAGGGCGTAATAGCCGCGCTTGTGGTTTTGCAGGTAATAGGTCGCCTCGTGCGCCTTCTTCGCAAACGCCTCGTCGGTCTTAGACTTGGCGCTGGCGGTCGGGTAAATTTCCTCTAACTCCGAGATGGTGAAGGGCGCTTCCTCGGGGTATTCGCCGGTGAAAGCGTCGTCAAAATACGGCAGATCGGGCTGACGCTCCCGCAGCTCCGCAATGATCAAGCCCATCTGTAAGCCCCAGTCGCCGAGGTGGATGTCGCCGATCACGGTGTCGCCGAAGTAGCGGTAGATGCGCTTGATGCTCTCGCCGATGATGGCGGAGCGTAAATGCCCGATGTGCAGCGGCTTGGCGACATTCGGCCCGCCGTAATCGAGGACGACGGTGCGCGCCTTGTGCTCCCCCGTGACGCCGAGACGGTCAGACAGACGCATCTGCTCCAAATGCTCCGCAAGCGCGGCTTCGGAGAGACGGAGGTTGATAAAGCCCGGAGCGACCGCCTCACAGGAGGAGAACAGGCCGCTGCCCTTGAGCTGCGCGACGACCTCGTTTGCGATCAGAATCGGCGCTTTATGGGCGGATTTCGCGGCAGGCATGGCGCCGTTGCACTGAAACTCGCACAGGTCGGGACGATTTGAGACGGTGACCTTGCCGCACCCGGGAGCATAGCCCGCCGCGGAAAACGCCGCAGATACGGCGGAGGATAGTTTATCAATCAGCTTTTCCATGAGAAAGCTCCTTTGCTGTGTATTTCCGTATTTCTTATCATACCAAAATTTCTGCCGAAAGTCCATAGAAATCAGGAAAATGCTTCTCTTTTTCCGCTTTTTCCGGTAGACGAGCGATTTAACACGATCGCCGGCGTCTCCGTTTCCGTGGCATTCCTGCCGCGGGGAAAATACGGTGATCATTTTTCTTTCTTCCGTAATTGCAATACAAAACGCCAAAATGTTAAAATGTGTGCAGTCCGGCTTGACACTGTTCTTCCGCTCTGCTATACTGTTTTTAGAAAAACTACCGCCTTGTTACGGCGTATTGCGCCGTGAGGGGGTGCTTTTTACTATGGAAGAAGGAGAAAGAATTATGGAGCAGTTTAATGACGAAATCACCCCTCTCGCTCCGCAAGAGGAGAATCCCATTCCGCAGCAGCCGGTCGATCAGGCGCCGTATGTGCAGCAGGAGCAGGCGCCCGCAGCTCCGGCATATCAGATGCCCCCCGTATCCCAGATGCCTCCCGTACCTCCCACGCCGGAGCAGCCGTTTTACGGACAGCCGATGTATCAGCCGCCCTATTCTCCTGTCCCCGCACCGAAAAAAAAGAACACGTTGAAAATTGTCCTGCCCATTGTGATTGGCGTTCTCATTCTCATTGCAGCCGCCCTTGCAGTGTATTTCCTGCTCTTCAGCAAAACGCCGATTGACAGCATCGACCTTGACGACGCTTCTTTGACGATGGAGATCGGTGATGTGTATACCCTTGACTACGAAATCACCCCCGATGACGCGACGGAGCTGGAATTGACGTGGATGTCCGACGATAAGAGCGTTGCCACGGTGGAGGACGGCAAGGTTACCGCTGTCGCGGAAGGCAGCTGCACCATTACCGTTACTGCGGAGAGCGGCGCGCAGGATACCTGTGAGATCACCGTTAAGCCGCTGATTTCGGAGGAGGACGAACGGCTGCTCGGTAGATGGGGGGTCGCAATGACCTATTTTGACGGGGATTTGCAGATGTTCTCCAACGACTCGACCTACCTGCTTCTGAACGAAGACATGACCGGCGTATTCTATCTGGGCGACAGTGTCTACACTATCACCAGCTGGGGCTTCAAGCAAAACTCTGACGGTAATGATCTTTACAGCGTTGTGATGGAAGGTCTCGGTACTGTCGGCTTCGCCTATGCCACGGATCCGAGCAGCGCGCTGTACGGCAACCTTGTTTTAATCTTGGATTCGAACAATATGCTGATTCTTGAGCGCTGAGCAGACGTGCAGCAGAAAACAAAAAACAACCGATAACCATCAAAAGAGCCGGATGAATATCCGGCTCTTTGAAGTCATGTGTCCTTTGCAGATCGGTGTGCCGTAACAAAAGACTCGCACAAGCCGACCGGTTTGGACATGGCCGAATTGTACGAGTCTTTGCAGTTACGCCCGATTAGGTATTGTTATCTGGATAACTGTAATAGCGCGTCGCGGAGCTGGATTCCAGCAACGTTCCGGCGGAGTTATAGATATAATAGGTCGCTACAAAGCGATAATTATATCCTTTGGACACGGCTTTCAGGCGATCTAAGATCACCAGTCCTCCTGTTCCTGATACCGTCCATGAGGCGATTTGCGTCCATTGGGAGGACTTATACTGCTGCAAAGAACCTACGATTTTAATGGTTACACTTTCGGAATAAGTTTCGCATTTTGCATAGCAAACAGCAACTCCCGGTTCTGTATCAATTCTGAAGCCGGTCGCTGTCGAGCTGATGTAGGTGAAACGAGGGGAAATGGTAGTATCCTCTGTTGCTGACACGGGCACGACGGAAGCGCAGAGTAAAATGCCGACCAATAAGAGACATACAATTCGTTTCATTTTCTCACCTTCTTTCTTTTTTGTCTCTACTATATAAGACAATCCAAATCTGTTTTTGCAACCAAATTATGACAGTTTTTCTATATTTTCTGCCAATGCAATAATCTCTTCCCGGCTCATTGCGCTTGCGGTTAGCTGGAACAGCTTCCCTTCGTCCGAATCCAGCCACACAAGCTGGTAACTGTCCTTTTCAATCAAAAATCCGTCATGGGAAAGTATTTGAACTTTCTCCGTCTTTGCAGCCAGCTCATTATCTACCTGTAGCAAGGATTGATCCGCGTAGACATTGAAGGTCACCATGTCTCCCCACACATTTTTATAACGTGCGGTAAGGCTACCATAGTGGCTGTTGTCAAGCAGTATCAAAGCATAACCGTCGGGAAGCAGCCCTGCAAGGGGATCTTCGGAATCCCCAAAAACCCAATCCCTTTTCTCCGCACAGCGGAATTCGATATACCCATCCTTCTGTCCAATAAAGAAGTTTATGATCGGCGCACGAACGGCGTCCACCGTAGCAAACAAGATGCCGCCGATGCCGAACACGGCAATAATGGCTGCTGCGGCAAAGCCGGCGAATTGCAGCAGCTTCTTCCCGGCGCGCTTTCTGCGCTCCTTTGCCAGCTTCCTGCGGATCAGCTTCCGACACTTTTTATTCAGCACGTCAGGAACTTCTACCGCCTCCTCGTTTTGCGGTTCGTTGCAGATGTTTTCCCGCATAGCGACGGCATACTGCTCCATGATGAGCGCGGTTGCTGCTTCGACATATTGCTCATAAATTTTCTCATTGATCGTCGTTTTGCTCATTTCAACACATCCTCCGGGCTTCAATTCCATGCTTCTCTTTCTATTACGCTGCGGAATACCTCTCTATTTTCCGCTATTTCATTTTATATTTCAAGAGCTTTCTAATTATTCAGACCATTTTTTATCAAATATGCAACGGTTATAGCACGAAAATTAAGTAATACTCATATAATTTTTAAAAATTTCAAAATTATATGATGTCTCTTTATTTTTTTGACAGCGCGCGGTTTTTCCGTTATGATATTTCCTACATCATGGCAACGGAATCCGTCATTTTGCGGCGCGTTCTGCATGGCTTTTCCATGGAAATACCGAAAAAAGAGCTTTTTTGACCGTTTTTACGGCGTAATATAAACCCGGACAAAAGAGGTACGGAGGCGGCAAGGATATGGCAGAGTTTTCAAAAATATTGAAGCAGCTCCGCGTGCGAAACGGCTTGAGCCAAAAGCAGCTTGCAGCCGTGCTGAATGTTACGCCGTCGGTGGTTTCGCAGTACGAAAACGGTACGACGATGCCCGGATACGATGTAATGCTGCGCATTGCGGAGCAGTTTCATGTCTCGGTGGATTACCTGTTGGGACGGGATCCGGTGCGTCTCGAGACGGAAAATTGGCTGTCAGAGGCGTTTTACGGCGATATTACGAACCGTATGCTATTGACGAAATGCAATTCTCTTGCTGCGCGGCAACGTAAGCTTCTGTCGGGAATTCTCTTGCTGTTAGAGCAGGAAAACAGCGGGAGAAAGGAGAACTGCGATGTTACCGGTCATAATTGCAACAATTGAAGATGAGGACAGCAGAGAGTTTATGACGAACCTCTATCTGCGATGCGAAAAGCGGATGTATCGCGAGGCAAGCAAGCTCTTTTCTCGGCCCTCCGATATTGAGGATGTCGTATATGAAGCGCTGGCCAAGCTGATTGATAAGATCGCTGTTTTACAGGAGCTGAGCGAGGGAGAACGTCTGCAATATGTCATCGTCACCGTGAAGCATACGGCGATCAATATGACAAGACGTGCGTCGTTTCTTCCCACCGCAAGCTTTGATGAAATGGATTCGCTTTTTACGGCTCCGACAGATGCTTCTCCGGAGGACTATATCCTGAAGGAGCAGCGCAATGCCTATCTGCGGAGCATTTTTTCGGAGATTTCGCTGGAAGACCGTCTCTTGCTGGAGCAAAAATACATTTTAAAGTGGACGGACGCGGAGATTGCAGAAGGGCTGTCCATCCAACCTGCGAGCGTAAGGATGCGCTTGACGCGGACAAAGAGAAAAATTGCAGAGACGCTTTTGGCGCAGGGCTTTCGCCTGTCCGACTGGGTATAACAGAAGGACGGCTGCTTGAAAAGCTCATGCAGAAACTGCCGAGTGCGTACATATTTGTGTTTCTGTACCGTCAGCCGCTGCGCGGTCGGCGCCCTACAGGGGCTGTTTCGTTTGCTGTGATGCGTACAAATCAACAGCCGGAGATTGCCACACCCACTGCGCAGCCGTTCGCGACGAAGGAGCGTTACGGATGCGGCGTACTCCTTGCGGGTAGTGTGCACACCGGGTTCGCAATGACAAGCGAGGTAACCTGTTGTGTCTTAAGCTTGTGTCATGGATCTCCCGGTCGGCGGCGGGTGGATGATGCCATACGGTCAAAGAACGGTTTGATTCTGCGGAATCGGCGACGGATGCGTGTGCTGCTCTGCGCGGTTTCCCGTTGTGCTGCCGTGGATTACCGGCAGCTTTGGGTCATGCAGTTCCCCGTGCCGCTGCGGTGTTTTTTCCGGATGCTCCATAAAAATTCCCCCTCCTACTGTAGTTTTTCGTAGGAGGGGATTTTTATGTCAAGAAAAGTATTCCAAAATAATCCAATAGAAAAGATTATTATAGATACGTTCTACCCTAAAAAACAAGAACACCCTATGGGTGTTCTTGTTTTTTGGTGGACACATACTAGTACAACGAACAAAAAGTAAATAGCTATAACACGGTGCTACCCAACAACAGAGGGCAGGTCGTCCAGCTTATAGGACCAATGAAAAACAACGGGATCGGCATTGACCTCATCAAAATAGAGGTAGATGCGATCTTCC
>JAQXWB010000088.1 GCA_029225225.1 Bacillota bacterium
CACACACTTGGTAGTTCCTGCACGGGATTGCCGCGTCGCTACGCTCCTCGCAATGACATCGTAGGCTACCCTTTTTGTCATTGCGAGACCCGTGCGCACACTGGTCGTGGCAATCTCGGGTTGTAGGTTTGCACACACTTGGTAGTTCCTGCACGGGATTGCCGCGTCGCTACGCTCCTCGCAATGACATCGTAGGCTACCCTTTTTGTCATTGCGAGACCAGTGCGCACACTGGTCGTGGCAATCTCAGGTTGTAGGTTTGCACGCACTTGGTAGTTCCTGCACGAGATTGCCGCGTCGCTGCGCTCCTCGCAACGACAAGGAGGGGAAGCTTCTACGAATTGGCACTGCCTGCACCGGCTTATGACATGTCCCCGCCCTACAGAGGGATGGGGTTATACGCTGCCGCTTCTGCCGCCGGTGGAGCTGTGGGAGCCGCCGCCGGAGCTGCCGCCGGAGCCGGAATTGTTCTTCGGCCGCGCCGTGCGGGTGACGTTGCGGTAGAGGAACAGATCACGCTCCTGCGTGAGGTGCATACTGTTCGGGCGGACATAGCTCGTCGCGGCGTTCTGCATCCGGACGGATTTGAGCTGCCCCTTCAGCACAGACATCGGGATCAGGAAGGACAGCACCGCGCCGACAATCAGCGAGAGGATGATCCACGGGACAACCGGAATACCGCCGCTCTCCGCGATCTCGCCGCAGGTCTCGGCAAAGGCGAGACAGGAGGCTACATAGTCACGATCCCGCAGCGCGGGCAGGAAGGCGTCGTCGAGGCGGTCGAAGGCGTCCTCGTCAAAGGGTCTCGAATCCTCGCCGAAGGTGGTATAGGCGTAATTTACCCGGTCGCCGTCGGGCGAGATCACAAGCAGAATGCCGCTGTCATCGTCGCCCATGCCATAGCCGTTTTCCACAAAGCAGCGGTCGGCATATGCCTTGGTTTGGCTGCCCACCTCTTCTGCGGGGGCGATAATGATGGCGACGTCAAACTCATTTTCTTCGCTCACCTCGTCCAAACGGGCGATGATCTTCGCCTTATCCTGCGAGGAGAGCAGCCCGACCTTGTCGATCAGGCGCAAGGGATGTTCCGTATCCGCCGCAAAAGCGGGCAGGACGAACAGCGCACACAGCAGCAGCGCAAGCAGCAGGGAAAACAGTCTTTTTTTCATTGCAGTCCCCTCCTCAGATAAAGCCGGTCAGGCGCAGCAGCAGGAGGACGCCGAAGGTCAGTGCACCCAAGATCGCAGCCCAGATCGCCCACCAGCGCCAATACGCCGCCTTATCCATCGGCAGATCGCCGACAAATTTGCCCGTCTGTCCGTTCATGGCAAAGGTGTACTTCTGCCCGTTCCAGCTTGTGTTGAGGAGCCAGACGGGATAGAGCGCGTACTTTGCCTTGCCGTTCATCAGGCGAATATTCGTCGATTCCGGCACCACGGTGGCGTAGCCCTGCGTTGTGTCGGCAAACGCCTGCTCCGTGCTTTCGCGGATTCTTGCGTTCGCGCGGTCGATGCTCTGCTCCGCCGTGACATCATAGCGGTCGGCAAGGTAGCCGGACAGATACGCGGTTTGGAAATCCACCGCATCGCGGAAATCGTAAGGCTCGATGGACTCCATCAGGTCATCCGCCATTTTACTTGAGCCGTCCACCGGCACGCGGTCAAAGCCGATGCTGCCCGCGCGCAGGAGGGAGAAGTGGCTCGTTTCGGTATAGTTATAATCGGAGTCGCTCCACACCCGCGTGCGCGTGGCGTGGTAGCGGATATTCGCGTCCACATCGGCGTCAAAGAGCCAAAAGGGGACATAGACGCCCTTGATCTCGTCTAAGTGGTTCTCGTCCCGGAACAGCTTCGGCAGGAGCTTCTTGCCCCGCATATGGTTCCGCAGGCCTTGCTTTGCCGCCTCTTTATCGAGCTTGAAGGGGATGACGACGTCGGGCTTGAGGTCGCCTGCGAGTCTTCCCGTCAGGACGACGGGATTTCCGCAGAAGGGGCAATGGGTCGCCGCCGTATTCGCATCCGCGACGATTTCGCCGCCGCAGGAGCCGCAGGTGAAGACGCCCATTGCAGCCGTATCCTCCTCCGACCACTCGCCGCCCGCTTGGGTCTGCCAGTGCAGCTCCTCCTGCGGCTGCTCCTCCTTGAGCACGTCGTCGTAGCCCTTCAGCGTCTCGACATCAAAGGTCGTGTCGCAGTAGGGGCATTTCATCTGCTGCAAACCGCTGTCAAATTCGATCTTGCCGCCGCAGCAGGGGCATTTGTATTCCATGATCGTTGGCATATTGCACCTCGTTTCATAAGGTCGGTGGTTGATATGGGATGCGCGTTTTTATTCGGAGTGCCTACATGAGATTGCCACGTCGCTGCGCTCCTCGCAATGACATCGTAGGCTACCCTTTTTTGTCATTGCGAGACCAGTGCGCACACTGGTCGTGGCAATCTCAGGTTGTAGGTTTGCACGCACTTGGTAGTTCCTGCACGGGATTGCCGCGTCGCTTCGCTCCTCGCAATGACATTGTGGGAAGGTTTGTACGCAGTCGGTTGTTCCTGCACGGGATTGCCACGTCGCTTCGCTCCTCGCAATGACATTGTGGGAGGGTTTGTACGCAGTCGGTAGTTCCTGCACAGGATTGCCGCGTCGCTTCGCTCCACGCAATGACATTGTGGGAGGGTTTGTACGCAGTCGGTTGTTCCTGCACCGGCGGGGGCATGCCCCCGGCCTACAGGTGCGATTCACTGATTACTGAATGTCTCTGTCGTCAAAGGGGTCGCCGCATTCGGGGCAGAATTTGGGCGGGTGCTTCGGGTCCTTCGGCTCCCAGCCGCACTTGTCGCAGCGGTAGAGCGGCTCGGCTGCGGGCTTCGGCTTGCCGCATTCCATGCAGAATTTGCCCTTATTGACCGCACCGCAGGAGCACGTCCAGCCGACAGCGGGCGCGGGCTTCGGCTTGCCGCACTCCAAACAGAATTTGCCGCTGTTCACCGCGCCGCAGGAGCAGGTCCATGTCTCGGCGGGGGCGGGCTTCGGCTTGCCGCAGTTCTGGCAGAATTTTGCCGTATTCACCGTGCCGCAGGAGCACGTCCAGCCGTCTGCCTTGGGGGCTGCCGGAGCAGCGGCTTGCTGCTGTTGCTGCTGCTGTCCCATCGCAAAGAGGTTCTGCGCGTTCATGCCGCCTGCCTGCTGCGCCATGCCCATGCCCATGAAGCCCATCATGGCGCCGTTCTTGTTCTCCGCGGCTGCCTTCATCGCGTCCGCCTGCGCGCCGACGAGCGTCGCTGCCGCCATGGTCGGGTCGCGCATGATCGCGGTGCGCTGCGCCTGCTTGATCATCTCCGCGTCCTCTTCCGGCAGCGTGACCGAATTCATCGCAATGGAGACAATCTCCAAGCCGCGCAGGCTGCTCCACTTCGCCGTGAGGCTTTCGTTCATCGCCTGCGACAGCTCCTCGACATGGCCGGGGATGGCGTTCGGGCGAATTTGCAGCTCGGAGAGCTTCGCGAGGGCGGGCTGCAAGGCGCTGATAAACTCGGTCTTGAGCTGCCCGTCAATCTCGCTGCGGCGGTACTCGCTCGAAACATTGCCGCAGACGTTCGTATAGAACAGCAGCGGGTCTGCGATCTTGTAGGAATAGACGCCGTTGCAGCGGACGGAGACATCGACATCTAAATTGATGTTGCGGTCAACAACGCGGAACGGAACGGGCGTTGCCGTGCCGAACTTATTGTCGATGATCTCCTTGGTATTGAAATAGTACACGCGCTGATCCTTACCGGTGTCGCCGCCGTAGGTGAAGCGCTTGCCGATGGTCTTAAAGGTCTCCTTGATGCTGTTGCCCAGCTTGCCGGAGAAGATGCTCGGCTCGGTCGAGGCGTCGTATGTAAACTGTCCCGGCTCCGCGCAGACCTCGACGATCTTGCCCTGCTCGACGATGATCATGCACTGCCCGTCCGCGACCGCAATGCCCGATCCGTTGGAGATGATATTGTCATTGCCCTTGGTATTGGAGGAGCGGCTCGTGATGCGCTTTTGTCCCTTGACGACCAGCGTATCCTTGTCGATTGCCTCGCAATAGAAAAATTCCTTCCACTGATCGGCAAGCGTGCCGCCCAGCGCGCCGATACCGGCTTTGATCAGACCCATAGTAGTTCTCCTTTCAAATTATCGTGTCTTTTTAAAAAGCTCTTGTGTCTTTTTGGAATACGGATTTCGATTGACGGTGCGCGGTTCCGGTGCGGAAGCGCCTTTTGCCAGCAGAGAAAATATGAGCGTCTTGAGAAAGACCGCAAGCAGCCAAAGCCCAAGCGCCGCGAAAAACCATGCAAGCGACCAGCCCTTCCAAAAATGCAGCGCAAGCAGCAGCCACGCCGGAACCGTCCACGAAAGGCAGAACACCGCATGGATGCACAGGCTGCACAAAAATCCGCCGAACCTCCGCATTTGCGGCGCCTCCCTTGCCATTTGGATAGTTTTTCAACTTATTATAGCATACTTTGCGCGGTTTGTACAGAATCACATTTCCCATTTTGTATTTCTTCTCCAAAAGCGATTTTCCGCGTTGCTTCACAGGAAAAGATATGCTATACTGTTTTTATCTTCATGATTCATTCCGCCCCTGCGGCGGAGCAAAGGAGTAGCCTTATGTCTGATTACATAACCGATCTGCGCCGCTTCCTCGAACGCGGCGTTTCCCCCTATCACGCGGTGCGCGAGGCGGCGGAAACGCTGGCTGCGCAGGGCTTTACAACCCTTCCCCTCGGCGGAGATTTTGCCGTCGAGCGCGGCGGGCGGTATTTTATCGAGCACGGCACCTTCTTGGCTGCCTTTACCGTCGGGAATACCGCCGACTTCTTCCGCATTGCCGCCGCGCACACCGACTGGCCCTGCATGCGCGTCAAGCCTGCGGCGGAACAGGTCGCAGGCGGCTGCTGCAAGCTCGCTGTCGAGCCTTACGGAGGCGCAATTTACAACACATGGCTCGACCGTCCCCTGTCCCTTGCGGGCATCGCCCTTGTAAGGACGGACGACCCCATGCGTCCGGAGCGGCGTTTGGTTGCGTGGGACGAGCCGCTGCTGACCATTCCGAATCTCGCCATTCACATGAACCGCGAGGTCAACAAGGGTGTGCCGCTCAAGCCGAATGTCGATCTGCTGCCGATCTGCCGCACAGTGCAGTCGGGGTGGAGCAAGGACGGCTATCTGCTCGGCAGACTCGCGGACAAGCTCGGCGCGGCAAAGGAGGACATTCTCTCCTTTGAGCTGTATGTCTACTGCGCGGAGCAGCCGCAGCTCGTCGGCTTTGAGCAGGATCTTCTCTCCTCCCCTCGGCTGGACAACCTCACCTCCGTCCACGCGGTTTTGGATGGGCTGACCAAGGCAAGCGGCCACGGTGTCAACGTGGCAGTGCTGTATGACAACGAGGAGATCGGCAGCAACACCCGCCACGGCGCGGACAGTCAGACGCTTTCCCTGCTGCTGGAAAAGCTGGCGCTTGCCCTCGGCATGGATCGCGCCGCCTTCCTGAACGCCTGTGTTAACGGTATGCTGCTCTCCTGCGATGTAGCACACGCGCAGCATCCGAACCACGGAGAATTTGCCGATCCCTCCTGCGCGCCTGTGATGAACGGCGGCGTCGCGCTCAAGCGAAGCCCGCGCTATTCCTCGGACGCGGAGACCTGCGCAGTCATCGCGGGGCTTTGTGACAAGCACGATATCCCGCTGCAGGTCTACATGAACCGCGCCGATCTGCCCGGGGGCAGCACCGTCGGCTCGATGGCTTCCGCGCTGCTCGCCATGCCCGCCGCGGACATCGGCGTGCCGATCCTTGCGATGCATTCCGCCCGTGAATTGATGGGTGTGCGCGATCAGGAGGCCATCTGCCGCCTGTGCGAGGCGTTTTTTGACGACTAAACCAATTACGAAGCGCTGATATAGGGCGTGGATATGCCCCCGCCGCGTGCAGGAACTACTGACTGCGTATATATTTGTTCGCCTGTACTGTCTGCCGCTTCGCGGACGGCGGGGACATGTTCCCGCCCTACATTGGAATCCGCGCGGAGCGCTCCGACACCATTCTCTATTCTCTATTCACTATTCACTGCACCCCTACAGAAGCGCGTCAGGGATGCCGCGCGCTACAGTCGTTGCCTACTGTCTTTATGTAGGGGACATGTCCTTGCCCTAAAAGAAGCTGCTAACTATGAGGAGGAGACATTGATGAAAAAGAGAGTATGCCGTTTCTTGGCTTTGGTACTTATTTTATCGCTGCTGTCCGTTGGGGCGGCGGCGGCAAACGCCGGTGACTACGACATTCCCAATGACTGGAGTCACGACGCCCTCGTTTTCGCGGTGGAGAACGACATTCTGCGCGGCGACGAGCATCAGAAGCTCAACCCGCAGAAGAACATCACCCGCGCGGAGATGGCGGCGGTGCTGGTGCGTCTGCTCGGCGCAAACGACCGGGGCGACCTTTCCGCTTTTCCCGACGTCGATTCTGACGCATGGTACTATAATGAGCTGAGCGCCGCCTACGCTGCGGGGATCTTCGGCGGCTCCGACGGAAAGATGCTGCCCAACGCCCCCATCACCCGCGAACAGGCGGTCGTTGTGCTTTGCCGCGCCTTCGGCATTGTCTCGGACAACCGCAGCGCGTATACGGCGTTCTCCGACAGCAAGAAGGTCTCCGCCTATGCCCGCGACAGCGTGAGCGCGCTTAAAGAGCAGGGCTTGATGAACGGCTATGAGGACGGTTCGCTCCGTCCGCAGTCGCATATCACCCGCGCCGAGATCGCGCAGCTCCTTTGCAACATCTTAGACTGCATCGCAGACACGCCCGACGAGATCAAGACGAGCGGCACCGTGCTCTATCGCGGCACGCAGGCGCTTCCGGACGAGCTGGAGCTGGACGGCACGTTGATTCTCGCGCAGTCCGCACCGGCTGCGTTCGCGCCGACGGATTGGGAGATTTCGGGCGCTTTGGTGCTGCGCACAGGGAAGGACACGGACGCCGACCTGACCAAGGTCCGCACACAGAAGCTGGTCTGCGCGCCTCTCGGCGGCAAGGTCAGCGGTGGGGCGGACAAGGTCTTCCTCTGGGGCGTCGCCTCGTCCTACACCGGCAGCGCCAAGCAGCTCACCGTCTTAGGCGGCGACCATACCTTTGCCGGCAGCTCCGAGAAGCTGACGGTGCGCGCCGGTTCCCTCACCCATCGGGGCGACAGCAAGACGGTTTCTTTGGACGAAAAGACACGCCTCGTTTTAAGCGGCGACGCGGAATCCGTCGTGATTGACGGCGGCGGCGTGCGTCTGACCGTCAGCGGCAGGGTCGGCGCGGTGACCGTCAACGGCAAAAATGCCGTACTCGACGGCAGCGGCTCGGTCGGAACGCTCACAATCCAAGCGGAAAATTGCAGCGCAAAGCTTTCCTGCGACACCGTAGACGACGTATGGTATGAGAATTACCAGAAGGAGCATGACGCCGCGCTGAAAACGGTGCGGACCATGCGCGTCGCCTGCACGGTGCAACGTGCGACGGCAATCTATCAAAATCAGAACTTCACCGGCTATCTCCGCGATCTGCCCGTCGGCACGACGGTCTACAACGAATGGCATCCGGCAGGCGACGCCTTCTTTGTCTCGCTGGAGGACGGCACAAAGGGCTGGGTGCCGCGCTGGGACTGCGACATCCCCGACGACACCGTGACGACGGACGGAACGCTTGATTACTCCAAGGCGACAAAGGAGGGCTTCGTCGATCTGCGCGGCTACGACAGCCAAACGGACTATCTCGTCTGGGTCAGCCGCTACACACAGAAGGTCATCGTTTTCCAAGGGAAAAAGGGCGATTGGGAGGTCATCCGCACCTTCCCCTGCTCCTCGGGCGCAAACAACACACCGACACCGGAGGGCATTTACACGATCAACGCCCGCACGACGCGCTGGAATTTTAGCTATTACTACGTCGACAACGTTTCCATTTTCAGCGGCGGACACGCGTTCCATTCGATCCTGATCGACTACAGCGGGACCGTGTTTGACGGCAGAGTGGGCATCCCCCTCTCCCACGGCTGCGTCCGTATGCTGCCCGACGATTGCAGATACATATACAACCTCCCGATGGGGACGAGAGTCATTATTTATTGATCTACGCATACAGCAAACCCCCGACCGCGTTTTGCCAGTCGGGGGTTGTTGTATGCAGTGAACAGTGAAGAGTGAATAGGTATTGCATAAGCGGCAGACGATGCGGGAAAGGCAGGTTTGTACGCATTCGGCAGTTCCTGCACAAGATTGCCGCGTCGCTGCGCTCCTCGCAATGACATAATAGGATGCACTTTTTGTCATTGCGAGACCAGTGCGCACACTGGTCGTGGCAATCTCAGGTTGTAGGTTTGTTCGCACTTGGTAGTTCCTGCACGAGATTGCCGCGTCGCTGCGCTCCTCGCAATGACATGGTGGGAGAGGTTGTACGCGGTCGGTGGTTCCTGCACGAGATTGCCACGGCGCAAGCGCCTCGCAATGACATGGTGGGAAAGGTTGTACGCGGTCGGTAGTTCCTGCACCAGTGGGGACATGTCCCCGCCCTACAGGGGTGCTATCGTATTTTGTATAAGATTGTTAACGCGAAACCTGTTCACTATTCACTGTTCACTATTCCCTATTTCCTGTTCTCTATCGCACATGATACGTCAGCCCCTTCGGGTAGAAGAAGCGGATCGCGTTCGGCACGACCTCGAAGGTTGCTTCCTTGCGCATGAGCAGCTCACCGTCTAAATTGACCTCGTTCTTTTCATCGCAGCGGACGACGACGCGTTTACACTGAAAATGGCGGATGATCTCCGGCAGCTGCGCGTACAGGCCCTTTTTATACTTGCCGATTACGCTCGCTACCGTCGCACGGGAGACATCCTTCACCAAAAGCACCTCGAGCATGCCGTCGTCCGGCTCCGCCTCAGGCACGGGGTTGAAGCCGCCGCCGTACCAACGCCCGTTCGCTATGCAGATGAGCGTCTGCTTCCCGTCGTACTTCTCGCCGTCGATCTCTACGACATAGTGCCGATATACCCCCTTGACGAGATTTACGCCCGTCGAGAGCAGGTACGCGCCCGAACCGCTGACCAAGGGCAGGCGTTTATATTTGCCGATTGAGGTGCCGATCCGCGCGTCAAAGCCGATCGAGCAGATATTCAACGCATATTGTGCCCGTCCGCAGCGGATCAGGTCAAAGCTCGCTACATCGGCATCGAGCAGCCTGCCAAGATCCCGAAACGCCGTGGGATCCGAGAAAATACGGATAAAGTCATTGCCGGAGCCGCCGGGAAAATGCGTGACTGCCGCGTTGCGGTAGCCGACCGCGCCGTTGACAACCTCGTTCAGGGTGCCGTCGCCGCCGCAGGCGTAGATCCGCACGGGATCGCCCGTTGCAGCCGCCGCCTGCGCGATGCGCGTGCAGTCGCCGGGGGCACGGGAAACTAAGATCTCATACGCCAGACACCGCTTATCGCACGCCTCGCGGATCATTTGCGTGAACTCACCCGTATGGTCATATTTTCCCGCCGCAGGATTGATGATAAACAGATGCTTCATCGCGCCGTCCCCCTTTTAAAAATACATGTATACATTACATTGCAGTCTGCCGTTATAGAGCTTGCGCTTTTTGGTCGCCTGTTTGCCGAAATAATGCTCGAACTCCGCCTCGGAGGAGATAATATATTTTTTCCAGCCGTCGGCGAATTTCAGGTGCCGCCCAAAGGCGCGCATGAGCTGCTGCGCCGAGCGCTGCTCAAGCATTCTTTCACCGTAGGGCGGGTTGCAGACCAAAACGCCGCTGTCACAGGGCAGGCTCATCTTCGTCGCGTCCGCCTCGCGGAAGTCGATATATTTCGCCACACCCGCCTTTTTCGCGTTGGCTATGGCGATGGAGAGGGTGGCGGGGTCGATATCCGTGCCCAAAATGCGGTACTCTCCGCGAAATTCCAAATCCTTTGCCTCCTGCCGCGCCTGCGTCCAGACCTCCGCGGGGACGCACGCCCATTTCTGCGCGGCGAAGTCGCGGTTTAAGCCTGGGGCGCGGTTTAACGCGGTCAGCGCGGCTTCAATGACGATGGTGCCGGAGCCGCAGAAGGGGTCCCAGAAGAAGTCCCTGCCGCGATAGCGTGAGAGGTTGACGAGCGCCGCCGCCATTGTCTCGTGCAGCGGCGCCTCATTGCCGACCGCACGGTAGCCGCGCTTATGCAGGCTGACGCCGGAGGTATCCAAAAAGACCTCGCAGACATCCTTCATGATTGAGAAGCGGAGCTGGTACGTCTCCCCCGTCTCGGGCAGCCATGTCAGACCGTATTTCGCACCGAGACGATCCACGGCTGCTTTTTTGGCAATCGCCTGACAGTCCGGGACGCTGTGCAGCTGCGAGTCTAAGCTGTAGCCCTTGACGGGGAACGCGCCCTCCTTCGGGATAAAGCGCTCCAGCGGGATCGCCTTCACGCCCTGATACAGCTCCTCAAAGCTTCTTGCGGGGAAGCGCGCCAGCAGGAGCATTACGCGCTCACCCATGCGCAGGCGGAGATTTGCCCGCGCCATATCCGCAAAGCCGCCATCAAAAAAAACGCGGCGATCCTCCACGCGGACATTCTCCAACTTCATACGCCGCAGCTCGTCGCCGACCAAGCCCTCTAAACCGAACAGGCACGGAACTGCCATCGTTAATTTTTCCATAGATCCCCCAAATATTGTATGCACAATGTAGCTCCGGAACATGTCCCCGCCGACCGCAAAGCGGCAGACAGTATAAACGAACAAATTTGTACGCAGTCGGTGGTTCCTGCACGAGATTGCCACGTCGCTGCGCTCCTCGCAATGACATAACGAGGAAAGATTGCGCGTAATCAATGGTTCCTGCACCGCTGGGGACATGTCCGCGCCCTACATGGGCTGTTTCATTTATGATGCTTCATATTTTATTATACCGAATCGCGCGCGCTATTGCAATGGCAAATGCAGGGTTTTGACAAAAAATGACACTGCGCGCACCGCCTGTGTGCCTCTTGACTTTTCTCTTTGGATGTGCCATACTAAGGGAAAAGAAAGGAGGCGGAACGGCGATGAAGAAAATGATCCTCGCCGTCGTTGCGCTGTTGGCCGTCGGCGGACTTGGCGCAATGCTTTTTTTCGTTATGCGTTCCTACGATAACAACACCTATAATCGCCGCCTGCTGATCCATCCCGCCTCCATCACCGCCGAAGCGCCTGCCATTGCGGAATATGACGGAATGCGCGTCGCGCTTACTTCCCGCAACGTGACACGCGTCATGGAGGATGTCGGCAGAAAGAGCCGCGACGATGTCTACCTCCGTCCCGACTATGTGGCGGAAACCGCCGTGAAGATCACCTTCCCCGACGGCGCGGAGTATATCGTCGGGCTTGATCCCGAGGACGAACAGCGCTGCTATATTTTATATTCCTACGACGGCAGCTCGCTGTATTACTCCACCTATAAGCTGGCGACCTTTGATTGGGTGCGTAAGGCCGTCTCTCCCGACGGGCTGTACGAACCGAACACCGTATTGGAAGACTGAAGAAGGAGGAGATGCATTCGATGCCTCAAATGGAATGGATCTGGCTTACTGCATTGATTATCTTTGCCATCTTGGAAGCCGCCACAGCCGCCTTAGTGTCTATGTGGTTTGTCGGCGGCTCGCTGGCGGCAATGATATCCGCCCTGTGCGGCGCGGAGATTTGGCTGCAAATTCTGCTGTTTTTCGCCGTCTCCGCGCTGCTGCTGCTTGCAATCCGTCCGCTGACAAAAAAGTGTCTGACTCCGCAAACGGAGCAGACCAACGCACGCGGCAACATCGGCAAGCGCGCCGTCGTGATTGAACGGATCGACACCTTGAACGGAAAAGGCGCGGTCAAAATCGACGGTGTCGAATGGTCTGCCCGTACGCGGAGTGAGCAGCCGATTGAGGTCGGCACGCTCGTCCGCATCACGGATATCGTCGGCGCAAAGGTCTGCGTCGAACCTGTAGTCAAACCTGCAAAAGAAGAGGAGGAGGAAAAAGTATGAGTGATTTTTGGAGCAAGTATTCCGCAGTCATCATCATTGTTGCAGCCGTCGTCATCCTGTTTATTATCATCATCAAGAACATCGCCATCGTCCAACAGTCCCGCGCCTACGTCATTGAACGTCTCGGCGCGTTCTCGGCGGTCTGGGAGGTCGGCATCCATTTCAAGCTCCCGTTCATCGAGCGCATTGCCCGCCGCGTGAGTCTGAAGGAGCAGGTGCTGGACTATCCGCCCCAGCCCGTTATCACGAAGGACAATGTCACGATGCAGATCGACACGGTCGTCTATTTCCAGATCACCGACCCGAAGCTCTATACCTACGGCGTCGAGCAGCCGATGATGGCAATGGAGACGCTGACCGCAACCACCCTGCGTAATATTATCGGCGATTTGGAACTCGACCAAACCCTCACCAGCCGCGATGTGATCAACACGAAGATGCGCGCCATTTTGGACGAGGCGACCGATCCGTGGGGCATTAAGGTCACGCGCGTCGAGCTGAAAAACATCCTGCCGCCGCAGGATATCCAAAACTCGATGGAGAAGCAGATGAAAGCCGAGCGCGACCGCCGTCAGGCGATCCTGCAAGCAGAGGGCACAAAGCGCTCGCAGATCCTCGTGGCAGAGGGCGAGAAGGAATCCGCCATTCTCCGCGCGGACGCGGAAAAGCAGGCTGCCATTCTCCGCGCAGAAGGTCAGGCGGAGGCGATCCTCGCCGTCCAAAAGGCGACTGCCGAGGCAATGCGTCTGCTCAACGAGGCTTGCCCCAACGATCAGGTCATCAAGCTCAAGGCGCTCGAGGCCATGCAGAAGGTTGCCGACGGCAAGGCGACGAAGATCATCATCCCGTCCGACCTGCAGGGGCTTGCCGGGCTTGCCAACGGGCTGGTCGAGTCCGTGAAGGAGCCGAAGCAGTAAATGGCAGCGAAGTCAAAAAAGCCGACGCCGCCCGCGCCACGCCGCAGCGTGGCAAATCAACCGAACCGCACAAGAAGGGAACGCTCCCGCGCGTTTCGAAAAAAGCTTTGGATTGCCATCGGCGCGCTGCTTGCCTTTGCGGCGGTGCTGATTATCATCCAGCTTTTCATTGACCCGTCGGAGCTGGAAAATCTGTTTTCCTTTTAACAACAAACCCGCTTCTCTCCGTTTTGGGAGAGAAGCGGGTTTGTTCAGTGAACGGTGAATAGGTAATCCTGTCGGAATGCTCCTCACGGAGTGCGGATTCGTGCATGGCTGATGGCTTTCTCTGCATGAGCAGTGGTAATTCTCATCTTTAGGGGATGGAAAATGAGATTGCCACGTCGCTGCGCTCCTCGCAATGACAAGGATAGGCTGCCCTTTTTTGTCATTGCGAGACCAGTGCGCACACTGGTCGTGGCAATCTCTGGCTGTTGGTTTGTACGCACTTGGAAGTTCCTGCACGAGATTGCCGCGTCGCTGCGCTCCTCGCAATGACATAATAGGCTGCCCTTTTGTGTCATTGCGAGACCAGTGCGCACACTGGTCGTGGCAATCTCTGGCTGTTGGTGTGTACGCACTTCGTTGTTCCTGCACGAGATTGCCGCGTCGCTGCGCTCCTCGCAATGACATAATAGGCTGCCC
>JAQXWB010000089.1 GCA_029225225.1 Bacillota bacterium
GCGGCAAGCCGCAGGGTGATTTTGATTGGATATGTTTCTTATTTTTCCAGTGCAGCGCAGCTGTAAGAGCCGCCGAGGAAGCGCATGATCATGCAGGCAAACTCCGCACGCGTCGCATTGTCCAGCGGCTTGAGGTTGCCGTTATCGCCGTTGAGGATGCCCACACTGACAGCCCAAGTCATTGCCTTGACGGCATAGCCGCTGATCTTGCCAGCATCCTTGAAGGAGGTCAGATCCGCTTCTTTTTCAGGAGATGCTTCAAAACGCCAAAGGATCGTTGCGATCTGCTCGCGGGTAACGGAAGCCTCAGGCGCGAATTCCGTATCGCTGACGCCGTTGACGATGCCGAACTCCTGCGCCCACGCGATCGCGTCGGAATACCATACGCCCGTGGGAACGTCGGTAAAGGTAGACGGCCCCTTGACGTTCGGCTCACCCGCCTGACGGTAGAGCACGGTAACGATCATCGCGCGGGTCATGCTGCCGCTGGGGTCGAACTTGCCGTTGCCGACGCCGTTCATCAGACCATTCTCCACGGTGAAGTCCACCGCCTCATGATACCATTTGTCCTTGCAGTCGGAGAAATCGTCGAAATGGCATTCGCCGTAAACGGGCTTCTCCTCGCCGAGCGCCGGGATGTCACGGTTCTCGGTCGCGCCGCACACACTGCAGGTGCGCGTCTCAACGCCCTTGTCCGTCGCGGTCGCGGCCTTCGTGACCGTCCATGCGCCGAAGCTGTGTCCCTTCGCGACGATCACCGTGCCGGTGGCAAGCTTTTCGCCGCAGTCCTTGCAGTAGGTGTCGCCCGTGTAGCCGTTCTCGGTGCAGGTGGCAGCCTTCGCGCCGCGCACCTCGGTGTTGGTATGCCGGCAAGTCGACTCTACATCAATCTCAGTGGTGAAATAGTCTGTCGCCCACTCACCTTCCGCACAGGCGAAGAAGTGGAGGTAGAAGTAATCAGAGGGGTAGACCGGTCCGTCTGTGCCTTCAAACAGGGGTTCCGTGTCGTCAAAGATCTCGAAGCAGCCATTTTCATCGTCATAATACAAAACAAGGTTGCTCTTCGAGGCATTGCTGAGCTTTTCACAGCCGTAATCGTCGATTGTAATGTCCCAATAGCTCGTGGCATTGGGCGTGGCGAGCATCGCAATGGATTCGTTCGAAACGCTCAGATATTTGCCGCTCTTGGTGTTCTTGATGGTATAAGTACCGTTTGTCTGACGCTCGATCTCAAATTGAATGCTGAGGTCATTCGTATAGAATTCATATTCTTCCGAATCGTAAGCGATGCCCAGATCGTTGAACAAGTCTACTTCCTCACCCTTTTCGCCCAGCGCAATGGGATTCTCATAGTCATAGTCCTCTATGTCGGCATCGTAGTTAAAGCCAATCAGCGCCCAAAGGCCGGTATAGTCCTCCAGCGTTGCCGACCAGTAGTAGCACAGCTCATCATAGGCAACGAATTCGCCGCATGCATAGAGTGCATAGAAGGTAACATCCTCACCGACCGTGATTTGATCACCTTCATAGTAGAATTCTTCGATATCCGTGCCGTCGGTCTGTTCATAGCGCTGAGAAACCCAGCATTCAAAGAGATAGCCTTCATATTCCTCGTCACAGCCGGGGAAGGTGAAGTTCTCACCGACCGCTACCTTCACTTCGCTGCTGCCCGCGGGGGTCACGAGGGTCACGGTCGCGTTGTCCGCAGCGAACGCCATCGGCGCCAAAGAAAGCAGCATGGCAAGCGTCAACAGCATGGCTAAAATGCGTGAGATTTTTTTCATGTTTTGCGTCTCCTTTATCAAATAATTCATTGCAGCAGGTGCAATGTTCATATATTATAGTGGATTTTGTCTCATTTGTCCAGTAAAAATTTTCAAATTTCTAATCCTCGTACCCATAGGATGCCGATGTGCACACAGAAATTCACACTCAAAAAGCTTTTCACAAAACATGTCACGGGAACGGATCCCTTGACGCATTTTGTGTAGCGCGCGGCATCCTTGACGCGCCTTTGCAGGCACCATCAAAAGTTTTCGGAACATTTTGGAAGCTGCTCCGTCAAAGAACCAAAGGAAAAAACCAAAGGAGGCTTTCATCATGAAACACTTCACTAAACAGCTTTGTCTGCTGCTCAGCTTTGCGCTTTTGCTGCCTTTATTCGGCTGCCGGGCGGAGATCCCCAACGGGCAGGTTGCTGATCCGATGGTATCCGCGCAGCCGGGAGATGCCGAAAAGCGCACGTCCGATATGCAGGCCGTCAATCTGATGGCGGGCGTGCAGGCAAAGGACGCCGAAGAGCGCGCATCCGACGCCGCGTTTTCCCAAGCTTCGGCGAATTTTGCCGTCGGGCTTCTGCAAGGCAGCGCAGACGGGACGGATAACTGCGTCCTCTCGCCCTATTCCGCAATGGTCGCCCTCGCCATGACCGCCAACGGCGCACAGGGCGAGACGCTTGCGCAGATGGAAGCCGTGCTCGGTCTGCCCATCGGCACATTGAACGAGTATCTCCACGGCTGCGACATGAGCAGTGAGGTCACCGCTGCCAACGCGATGTGGTTCCGCGACACGCCCGACCTTGTCGTGAAGGACGCCTTTTTGCAGGCGAACGCCGACTATTACGGCGCGGACGCCTACCGCAGCTCCTTTGACGAGCAGACCGTCAGCGAGATCAACGATTGGGTCAAAACGCATACCGCCGGCCGCATCCCCTCAATGTTGAACAATATATCGCCGGAGATCGTGCTTGTCCTCATCAACGCGCTGAGCTTTGACGCGCAGTGGCAGGAGAAATACACCGAGAGCAACGCGAAGGACGGCGAATTCAACGCGGCGGACGGTACGGTGCAGCAAGCGACCTACCTGCACAGCGAGGAGAGCACCTATCTCGACGACGGCATGGCAACGGGCTTTTTGAAGCCTTACGAGGGCGGACGCTACAGCTATCTCGCCCTGCTGCCGAACGAGGATATAACCATGGAGGAGTATCTCGCCTCTTTGACGGGAGAAAAGCTGCTTGCAACCATCGCAAACGCCTCCTCGGAGAGCGTGCAGGTCACCATGCCTAAGCTGAAAACCGAGACGACAAGGGAGCTGAACGAGCCGCTGTGCGCAATGGGCATGCCCCTCGCCTTCAGCGCAGGCGCGGATTTCTCCGGCATTGCGGATCAAGGGCTCTGCATTGATACCGTGCTGCAAAAGACCTACCTTGAGGTAGACGAAAACGGCACCAAGGCAGCCGCCGCGACTGCCGTCATGATGAAGGAATGCGCCATAGAAATGACATATTCCGTCTTCCTCAACCGCCCGTTCGTCATGGGCATCTACGACAACGAAACCCAAACCTTCCTCTTCCTCGGCGTAATCAACCAAGTCGCGGAATAATCCGCCTCCTGTGATAGACCTGCGTCCCCTACAGAGAGGGCGCAAGCAACGGTCGTAGGGCGCGGCATCCCTGACGCGCCGTCCGCGCAGCGGCAGACAGCAGTCAGGAACGAATCTGTACGACTCAGTAGTTCCTACACGAGATTGCCGCGTCGCTGCGCTCCTCGCAATGACACGGAGAGGCTACCCCACTTTGTCATTGCGAGACCAGTGCGCACACTGGTCGTGGCAATCTCTGGCTGTAGGTTTGTACGCACCCGATAGTTCCTACATGAGATTGCCACGTCGCTTCGCTCCTCGCAATGACGCGTAAAAGGTAGTCTAGTCGCAATTCAAAATCCGCGCGGAGCGCACCTTCGTTGTTCACTATTCACTATTCTCTATTCACTAAAAAACAGCTTCCCCTCAAAGGACGCACATCCTTTGAGGGGAATTGATTATCTCTATAGCATTCTCACACGATCAGCCCTGCGGAGTATCCTCTTGCGCCATTTTGCTCACCATGTCGAAGACACGCACGAGCGTATAGTCAAACCGGACGGGATAGGTCTCGCACAGCTCCGCAATGTGCTCGTCAACGCGCGCATTCGTCAGATCCGTCTTCGCGGTGTCGAACCACGCGCGTGTCTCGGTCTGCTCGACGAAATACATGATATGATAACCATAGGGTGTCTTGACGATGCCGGAGTCGCCCGGCGCGCGTTCGGGGTCGAAGCTCCAGTCGCTGAATTCCTCGACCATCTTATTCGTCGCAAAATCCTCATACAGGCCGCCGCTCTCGGCAGAGCCGGGGTCGTCGGTGTAATCGGTCGCGAGGGCGGCGAAGTTCTCCTCGGTCGGATCCTCCTGCCAGAGCGTATAGATGTCAGCCGCCTTTGTCTCCGCTTCCGCCCACTGCTCCTCGGTCCAGTCGTTCAGCGTCTCGTCCTTGTCTCCCTCGGGCGCGATCAGAATGTGCCGCACGGTGACATTGTTCTGCTTGAATACACGGCTCTCCTCATAGGTCGCCGCGTTCTCGTCATAATATGCTTCCACCTCGGCGTCGGTCAGACCGTTCTCAACGTTGTCGCAGAGCTGGAGGTAATAATCCACCGCCGCATAGTACAGCCGCAGATAATCCTGATAGTCCGCAACGCCGGTGCCGTCGCCGAAGTTTGCCATGATGTACGCCTCGGGGCTGTCGTAGCCCGCCTCGGTCGCCTCCGCGGCAAAGTCTCCGTTGGGATCGGCAATGTCGTCAATGGTCGCCACATCCTCTTCGGGGAGCGTGTAGCCCTCGGCATAGGCAGCCTGCGCCATCGCGTAATTCTGGCAGAAATGCTGCGCCGCAGCCTCTAAGAAATACTGCTCCCATGTGCGATCCTCGCTGCAATCCTGCTCCGCGAGCGGCGTGGAGTAGTCCAGTCCGAGGAGATAGGCATACTCACCGTAGTTGCTCATAAAGCCGTAGAACTCGATCCAGTAGCAGATCTGCAAAGCGGCATTCGTCATCAGCGGATGATCCTCCGCGTCCACGGCGACGATTGCAGACATGATTTCATCATTCGGCACGGCGGTCGAAACCGCATAATTCGAAAGCGCTGCGACGGTGTTGTTTCCGTAGCCTGCAGACTCCGTCAGCGCAGCAGGCTCCGTCAGCGCAGCAGACTCCGTTGTCGCCTCCGTTACCTCCGTCGTCTCCGTCGTAGCGGAAGTTTCCGGTTCGTCCGACTGCTCCTTTCCGCAGCCTGCAAGCGCCGCCAGCAGCAGAACCGCCGTCAGCAGCAGCGCAAGATATCTTTTTGTTTTTTTCACTGGGATTCTCCTTTTGCAAGTTTGATGCACCCATCATATCACGAATTTTTCACACTTGCAATGGAAATTTTACCGTGACCCTCCTTACTCATACAAGGGATACTTCTTGGTCAGCTCACCCACGGCGGCGCGTACCTTCTCCTGCGTGCCCTCGAAATCCACGGCGGTATCGTAGATGCACTCGGCAATCACGCGCATGTCGTCCTCCTTCATGCCTCGGGTCGTCGCCGCCGGGGTGCCGATGCGCACACCGCTCGTGACGAAGGGCTTTTCCGGGTCGTTCGGGATAGCGTTTTTGTTGACGGTGATGTAGTTCTCGTCCAAACGACGCTGCAACTCCTTGCCCGTGATGTGCAGCGGGCGCAGATCGGCAAGCATGAGGTGATTGTCCGTGCCGCCCGAGACGAGGTCAAAGCCCTTTTCGAGCAGCGCCGCCGCCAGCGCCTGCGCGTTCTTGACAATTTGATGGGCATAGTCAGAGAACTCCGGCTGCATCGCCTCACGGAAGCAGATGGCTTTCGCCGCAATCACATGCATCAGGGGGCCGCCCTGCGTGCCGGGGAAGACGGCGGAGTTGATCTTCTTCGCGAACTCCTCCTTGCCCATGATGATGCCGCCGCGCGGGCCGCGGAGGGTCTTGTGCGTGGTGGTCGTCACGATGTCGGCATAGGGCACGGGGCTCATATGTGCGCCGCCGGCGACAAGACCGGCAATGTGCGCCATATCGACCATCAGAAGCGCGCCGTTGGCATGGGCGATCTCCGCGAATTTTTGGAAATCAATCGCGCGCGGATAGGCAGACGCACCCGCGACGATCAGCTTCGGCTTGTGGATTTCCGTCAGACGCGCGACCTCGTCATAGTCAATCCTGCCTGTCTGCGAATCGACGCCGTAGGAGATCGCGTTATAGACCTTGCCCGACTGGTTGGCAGGCGCGCCATGGGTCAGATGACCGCCGTTTGCAAGGCTCATGCCGAGGATCGTGTCACCCGGCTGCAAAAGCGCGGCATAGACCGCCAAATTCGCCTGCGCGCCGCTGTGGGGCTGGACATTGACGAATTCCGCGCCGAAAAGCTGCTTCGCGCGGGCAATGGCAAGGCGCTCAACCTCGTCCACAACCTCGCAGCCGCCGTAGTAGCGCTTTGCGGGCAGACCCTCGGCGTATTTGTTGGTCAGCACCGTGCCCATGCAGGCGATGACGGCTGCGGACGCGATATTCTCAGAGGCGATCAGCTCGATGTTCCGCCGCTGACGGCGCAGCTCATCGCCCATCAGCGCACCGATTTCCTCATCGAAGCGTGATACATATTCAATATTCGGGGCAAGTTCAGAAATGGTACGCATGGCAATTCCTCCTATGATGCAATAAGTAGTGAATAGTGAATGGTGAATGGTGAATGGCGATAGTGAAAACGCACTCCCCTAATTTGTCATTGCGAGACCAGTGCGCACACTGGTCGTGGCAATCTCTTCTTCCTTCCTTGTACAAACTCGACAGTTCCTGCACGAGATTGCCGCGTCGCTGCGCTCCTCGCAATGACACGATGAGGCTACCCTTTTTGTCATTGCGAAGCCAGTGCGCACACTGGCTGTGGCAATCTCCGGCTGTAGCTTTGTACCCGCTCGATACTTCCTGCACGAGATTGCCGCGTCGCTGCGCTCCTCGCAATGACACGATGAGACTGATCTAAAAACAAAACAAAAAGAGTGCAGCCGTCTCCGGTTACACTCCAACACAGCAATTCCGCTTGCGCGGAATCAAACTCTGTCCTTTTGCCTGAGAGATTCGGCTTGCGCCTTGCACCTTCGGCACTCAAAAATGAGCTTCTCCAGA
>JAQXWB010000090.1 GCA_029225225.1 Bacillota bacterium
AAGAGATTCGCGCGCAGATCGGGAAAACCCTGCCGAAGTATATGCTGCCGCACTGTTTTACCCATTTGGACACCATGCCTCTGACCACCAGCGGAAAGGTCAACCGAAAGGCGCTGCCCGAGATCGACCTTGCAATCGCAACAAGCAACACTGAATATGTTCTTCCGAAAAACCAACGGCAGAAGGAACTGTGCAAACTGATGGAAAAAGTCCTCGGTACCTCTCCTGTTGGGATTACAGACAGCTTTTTTGATCTTGGGGGCGACTCGCTCAAGGCAATCGAGTTTGTTTCCAAAGCGCACAGCGAGGGAATTTATTTCAATCTGCAAAATGTCTTTGATTATCCGTCTGTGGAGGAACTTTCTGCGTGCATTGAAAACGGCGACAGGCAGGAGCATTCCTTTGCGGATCGGGATTTTACGGCAGTGAACGCGATTCTGGAAAAGAATCAGACGGCATATATCACCGCACCGAAAGCGGAGCCTGTGGGGAATATTTTGCTGGCGGGCGCAACGGGATATCTCGGTATCCATATTCTGTCGGACTTCCTTGACAAAGACGACGGTATTGCATACTGCCTTGTGCGCGGCAAGGATGCAACGCAGAGCAAACAGCGGCTGCAGGAATTGCTTACCTTCTATTTCGGCAGGAAATATGAGGATATGTGTCGTATTGAGGTCGTTTGTGCGGATCTGCAAAAGGAGCTTTTTGGTCTGGCAGAGCAGGAATATGAGGCTTTGCTGCGCCGTGTAGATACCGTGATCAATGCTGCCGCCAGCGTAAAGCACTACGGCTCTTACCGGTATTTTTACGAGAGCAATGTGGAAACGGTCAAGCGGCTGATCGCTTTCTGCAATGCTGCGAACGCAAAGCTGATCCATACTTCCACATTGAGCGTGTCCGGCAATACATTCGGTGATGATTTTGACGGCTACATCAGCAAAACGGAGAAGCATTTTGATGAAAGCAGCCTTTATATCGGGCAGCCGTTGGAGAATGTATATGCCCGCAGCAAATTTGAAGCGGAGCTGGAAGTGCTGGAAGCGATGCGGCAGGGACTGCGCGCAAATATTATGCGTATGGGCAATTTGTCCAATCGCCTGTCGGATGGCGTTTTTCAGAAGAATCACGAAACGAATGCCGCGCTGCGACGTATCACGGCGATTTTAGAGCTTGGCTGCGCGCCGGAGTATCTGATGGATATTTACGCGGAGTTCACGCCGATTGACGAAGCGGCAAACGCTGTGATGACTCTGACCCGCCATTTCAGCAGCGAGCAAACGGTTTTTCATATCAACAGTACGAAGGTCGTTTATATGGATCGGCTGCTGGAATACTTCAATGCGCTTGGGTATCCTCTGAAAACCGTCAGCGGTGCTGAATTTACTGCTGCGTTAAGAGAAACGGCAAAGCGTACCGATATGGAGCATATTTTTGAAACCTTTATCAACGATATGGACGAAAACGAGCAACTCAATTATGACAGCAATATTCGAATTGAAAACGACTTTACGGTGCAGTATTTGAAAAACCTCGGTTTTGCATGGTCGGATATTGATCTGTCCTATTTCAAAAAGTACGCGGATTATTTCAAGAAGGTCGGTTATTGGGCGTAAACGCCGCGTACTTGGGAGATTGTAGGTACGCTGCATAGAGCAAAGTGCCTGCACAGGATTGCCACGGCGCAAGCGCCTCGCAATGACAGGTGGGGTAGCCTTTTTGTCATTGCGAGGAGCGTAGCGACGTGGCAATCTTATGTCGGAGCTATCGGGTGTATACAAGACTGTTTGTTGGTACTGTCTGCCGCTTCGCGGGCGGCGGAGACATGTCCCCTGTCTACGGGGGTGGTTGCGGATGATGGGGTGTGATTCATTGAATATAGTGCCAGCAAGAGATTGCCACGGCGCAAGCGCCCGCAATGACAGGTGAGGGTAGCCTTTTTTGTCATTGCGAGGAGCGTAGCGACGTGGCAATCTCGTGCAAGAACTACCGACTGCGTACAAATTTGTTTATTCGTACCGTCTGCCGCTTCGCGGACGGCGGGGACATGTCCCCGTCTTACAGGGGCAAAACAAAAAACATCCCTTCGTCGTTTTTGGCGACGAGGGGATGTTCGCATTATTCGTAATTGCCGTAGACCCATGCGTTGGGGAGGAGGCGGGATTGGATGTTGGTGTTGCTGCATTTGGTGACATACTCGCCGTTGTACCACATGACTGCGCTGGTGCCGCCGTCGAGGTTCATGGCGGTGTAGCCCTTGTGGCGTTTGAGAATGTTGGCGCATTCTTCCACGTCCGTGCCGATGGAACGACCGGGCATTCTGCCTTCAATGACGAGCATGAGAATCTCGCCCTTTTCGGACTGACCAATGGCTGCACGGGGATTGATGCCGCTCCAGTTATAGAAGCCGCCGACGACCAGCTCACCGTCCACGATCAGTGCGGGGGAGAATTCTACCGCGTCGGTCACATCGGAGGCGACATCTTCAAACGAGTCAATGATATACATTTTATTATCCTGCGTCAGCTCAATGCGCTTATAGCCGGCTTCCGTGTAATGGACACCGTAGGATTGCCCTTCACACATGGCGTAGCCTGCGATAATACCACCGCTGCCGTTTCCACCCGGGTCATAGAAGCCACTGCCTGCCATACCAAGGATGCCGTTATTTCCCTCTACGAGATCCTCTAAGGGCTGCCCGTAGGAGCCAATGCCTTCGGACGGCCCGCAACGGAGCTGCGCGGGGTCTTTTGCGATGGCAAGTACGCCCTGATAGCCGTTGCCTGCCTTGCTGCCCGCAACGCGGACGAGCAGAATCTGATTCTCTGCGTCGATGGCAAGGACTTGCTCACCCATCGTGGTATAGATGCTCGTGCCTTCGTCGTAGAGTCCGGCTTCGTTGATATAAATATGATCCCAGCCGTTGGCAAGCGTTTCCGGATGGGTGTCAAGGTACTCTTCAAACGAGGTGCGGTTCAGCTCCCAGAAAAGCTCGTAGAAGCGATCTTCGGCGGTATCCGGATCGAGCGGCTCTGTCTCGGAGGAAGGCTCGGTGGGGGTAGCAGGGTCGGTTGGCTGGGTCGGCGCGGGACGGTTACTGTCTATGCCAACCTGCCATTGGGCTAAAAGATCGCGCTGTAAACGAACCTTATCCACCATATATTCCGGCAGAAAAGCGCTGGCAAGCCACTGATGCGTCATGGTAGACAGCGCAGTGTCGATATACATCTCGCGCAAATTCTTGATCGAGGGGATGTCCGTAAATACAACAAAGCAATACAACGCTTCAAAAAACAGCACGATGCATAAGAGAATCGTGATGACGCGCAGCTTTCGGTTTTTCTTCTTTTTCTTTTTGGACTTTTTGGACTTTTTGGGGTGCTCCGCCTCGACATATTCCTCAGTCATGGCGTCCGCTGTGTCGTCATATGCTTGCGAGCGCCTGCGCTCGGAAGAAGTGGAATCGAAGTCTTTGATGAAGCATCGCCTCCTTTGATATCAATCGGGTTTTATCATATCACACTTACGAGCTTCTGTAAACATTAAAAGCTGACATATTTGTTAACAATTTGTATCCTGTGGGAAACAGACGCTATTTTTTATTTTTTGCCGATCGGCGTATTCTCTTGACGCATATCGTCGATGGATGCCTCGACCGTATGCGGGATGGGCTTCCATTCGACCTTGGTCACGAGGGCGATCAGCATGGAGATGCGTCCGATGATGTCGAAGATCGGGAAGGTCAGGCAGAACCAGACCTTTTTATACCACGGCATGGGCTTGATATGCTTTCTTTCCGCAATGGAGACATAGATCGAGGTGACGATATCGGAGAGGTAGCCCTTGCCGATGCCGTAGAGCCATGTCAGCACCGCACCGCCGAAGAACCCGAAGGTCTGTGTCGTCAGCAGCCAGACGAACAAACTGATTGCCAGCTTGGCGATTTTGATAAAAGAGCTGTAAAGCGAATGCGGGAAGACGATCGTCAGCATATCGTATGCCATAAAGGAGTCGGCGACATTGCCTGCCGTAAAAATGCGCCGGAACAGCCTCCCACCAACCTTGCGCATGACCTGTAAATGACCCTTTGACCAGCGGATACGCTGTCGGAAGGCGATCCGCAGGGAGGTCGGCTGCTCGTCATAGAATTCCGCCGCGTTGCAGTAGGAGACGGGACAGCCCATGACGACCGCCTCGGCGCACAGCTCGCGATCCTCGGTCAGCGTCACATAATTCCAGCCGTTTTTCAGCAGGGAGGAGGCAACCAAAAGTCCAGTGCCTTGAATTCTCGTGGCAAGCCCCAGCAGGGAGCGTGCGCGGTGCTCGGTGCGGATGGTGCGCATCCAGTGCATCGCGTAGGAGTGGGCGATCCAGTTGTCGTCGATATTTTTTGTGTTGCGGTAAGAGGTGACGATGCGCTCGCCAGCGTCGAAGGCTTCGTTCATGCGGGAAATATAGTCCTGCTTGAGTAGATTGTCCGCGTCAAAGATAAAATATGCTTCAAAAGACTCGATGCCGTAGTCTCTGCGAATTTGCTCAAATAAGTATTGCAGCGCGTAGCCCTTGGTGCGGTGCTCCGCATCAAAGCGCTCGTAGCAAACCGCGCCGTGCGCACGGGCAACGCTTGCCGTTTTGTCCGTGCAGTTGTCCGCGACGACGAACGGTGTTACCAGTTCCGTCGGATAATCCTGCCGCCGGATGCTGTCAAGCAGATTGCCGATCATCTTCTCTTCGTTGCGCGCGGCGATGACAACGGCGTATTTATGCTGCTGCTTTGCTTTCGGAAAGACACGCGTGGCAAACAGACCGACAACCACATAAACAGAACGGTAGGAATAAAACGCGGCAATCAAGGAACCAATGGCGGAGACGATCGCGAGCAGGAGAGTTGCTGTTTGCATAGGAACTCCTTTTCCGAAATTTCGGAGATGGAGGACAAGCCCCCATCTCCGCAAAGGGAATCAATGATTAGTCTTTGTACATTTCAACCAGCTTGAGCAGATGCTCGTAGCGCTCCTTCGCGGCTGCCTCGTTGCGGGCAAACAATTCGTCCGCACGCTCCGGGAACTCGCGGGTCAGGCGGCTGTAACGGGCTTCGTTCATCAGGAACTCCTGATAGCCATCCTTCGGCGCCTTGGAGTCGAGAGTGAACTTGCCGGTCTCCTTGGAAGGATCGAAGCGGAACATGTTCCAGTAGCCGCACTCGACAGCCTTCTTCATCTCGTCCTGGCAGTGCATCATGCCGCCCTTGATGGAGTGCATTTCGCACGGCGCATAGCCGATGATGAGGGACGGACCGTGGTAAGCTTCCGCCTCGGCGATTGCCTTGAGGGTCTGCGCGGGGTTGGCGCCCATCGCGACCTGCGCGACATAGATGTAGCCGTAGGACATTGCGATCTCGGCGAGGCTCTTCTTCTTGACCTCCTTGCCGGCTGCCGCGAACTGCGCGACCTGACCGATGTTGGAAGCCTTGGATGCCTGGCCGCCGGTGTTGGAATAGACCTCGGTATCGAAGACGAAGATGTTGACATCCTCGTTCTGCGCGAGAACATGGTCAACGCCGCCAAAGCCGATGTCGTATGCCCAGCCGTCGCCGCCGAAGATCCAAACGGACTTCTTGGAGAGGTATTCCTTCTTGTCGAGGATCTCCTTGACATCGTCGCAGCAGACATTGGCTTCGAGGTTAGCGATGAGGGCGGCGGTGGCTGCCTTGTTGGCTTCGCCGTCGTTCATCGTGTCAAGATACTGCTTGCAGATCGCTCTGCGCTCGTCGCTCTCGGTGCGCTCCATGAGGGCTGCGACCTTCGCGGCAAGGCTTTCACGGATGACCTTCTGCGCGGTGTACATGCCGAGACCGTGCTCTGCGTTGTCCTCAAAGAGGGAGTTGGACCATGCGGGGCCGTGACCGTTCTTGTCGGTGCAGTAGGGGCTCGTTGCGCCGGGGCCGCCCCAGATGGACGAGCAGCCGGTGGCGTTGGAGATGTACATACGGTCGCCGAAGAGCTGGGTGATGAGGCGTGCATAGGAGGTTTCCGCACAGCCTGCGCAGGAGCCGGAGAACTCGAGCATCGGCTGCTTGAACTGGCTGCCCTTCACGGTGAGGTCTTCGACCTCGGGCTTGCGGGCGACCTTGGAGACCATGTAGTTGAAGACGTCCTGCTGTGCGAGCTGGCTCTCCTGCGGAACCATCGAGATCGCCTTGGTCGGGCAGACGCCGACGCAGACGCCGCAGCCCATGCAGTCCAGCGGGGAGACTGCCATGGTGTACTTGTAAACGCCCTTGCCCTTGCCTGCCTTGACGTCGCGGATCTTTGCATTCTCGGGAGCGGCGGCTGCCTCTTCCTCGGTGAGCATGAAGGGACGGATGGTAGCGTGCGGGCAGACAAATGCGCAGTTGTTGCACTGGATGCACTTGTCGGCATCCCACTCGGGAACGGTGACGGCGACGCCGCGCTTCTCGTAAGCGGAGGCGCCCAGCTCAAACTGACCGTCCACATGATCGACAAAGGTGGAGACAGGCAGGGAATCGCCGTCCATCTTGCCGATGGGCAGGAGGATATCCTTGACCATCTTGACCAGCTCGGGTTTGCCCTCGAGAACGGCCTCGTCCGCTGCGTCAACAGCATCTGCCCACGAAGCGGGAACGTCGATCTTGACATAGGCGGTCGCGCCTGCGTCGATGGCGTTCCAGTTCTTCTCGACAACATCCATGCCCTTCTTGGCGTAGGAATGCTCGGCAGCGTCCTTCATGTACTTGATGGCGTCTGCCTCGGGCATGACCTTCGCGAGGGAGAAGAACGCGGACTGGAGGATTGTGTTGGTACGCTTGCCCATGCCGACCTTAATAGCGAGGTCAATGGCGTTGATGGTGTAAAGCTGAATGTTGTTCTTGGCGATATAGCGCTTTGCCTCGGCATTCAGGTGATGCTCCAGCTCCGCCATATCCCACTGGCAGTTGATGAGGAAGACACCGCCGGGCTTGACGTCGTTGACGATCTTGAAGCCCTTGGTGATGTAGGACGGGTTGTGGCAGGCGACGAAGTCCGCCTTGTTGATGTAGTACGGGCTCTTGATGGGCTTATCGCCGAAGCGAAGGTGCGAGATGGTCACGCCGCCGGTCTTCTTGGAGTCGTACTGGAAGTATGCCTGCACGTACTTGTCGGTGTGGTCGCCGATGATCTTGATGGAGTTCTTGTTCGCGCCGACGGTGCCGTCGCCGCCGAGACCCCAGAACTTGCACTCGATGGTGCCCTCCGCAGCGGTGTTGGGCGCGGGCTTCTCCTCAAGGGAGAGGTGGGTCACATCGTCGTTGATGCCGATGGTGAACTGACGCTTCATCTCGTCCTTGGACAGCTCCTCAAAGACCGCGAACACGGACGCGGGAGGCGTATCCTTGGAGCCGAGACCGTAACGACCGCCGATGACGGGGATCATGCGGCCGGCGTTTGCCAGCGCGGTGACGACGTCGAGGTAGAGCGGTTCGCCCAGAGCGCCCGGCTCCTTGGTGCGGTCGAGGACGGCGATCTTCTTGCAGGTGGCGGGAATCGCCTCGAGCAGACGGTCGGCACGGAACGGACGGTACAGACGAACCTTGACAAGGCCGACCTTCTCGCCGTGGGCGTTCATGTAGTCAATGACTTCCTCTGCCACGTCGCAGATGGAGCCCATGGCGATGATGACGCGGTCAGCGTCGGGGGCGCCGTAGTAGTTAAAGAGCTTGTAGTCGGTGCCGAGCTTGGCGTTGATCTTGCCCATGTACTCCTCGACGATCTCGGGAAGCTCGTCATAGTACTTGTTGCACGCCTCGCGGTGCTGGAAGAAGGTGTCACCGTTCTCGTGCGAGCCGCGCATGGCGGGACGCTCGGGGTTCAGGCAGTGCTTGCGGAACGCAGCAACGGCGTCCATATCGCACATTTCCTTCAGGTCTTCATAGTCCCAAATGGCGATCTTCTGGATCTCATGGGAGGTGCGGAAGCCGTCGAAGAAGTTGATGAACGGCACGCGGCCCTTGATCGCGGCGAGGTGCGCCACGGGAGCGAGATCCATGACCTCCTGCGGGTTGGTCTCACAGAGCATGGCAAAGCCGGTCTGACGGCAGGCGTAGACGTCGGAATGGTCGCCGAAGATGTTCAGCGCATGGGTGGCGAGGGTACGGGCGGAGACATGGAACACGCCCGGCAGCAGCTCGCCCGCGATCTTGTACATATTCGGGATCATGAGCAGCAGACCCTGCGAAGCGGTGTAGGTGGTGGTCAGAGCGCCGGCGGCAAGAGAGCCGTGCACGGTGCCGGATGCGCCCGCCTCGGACTGCATCTCAACGACCTTGACGCGGTTGCCGAAGATGTTCAGACGACCCTGCGCAGACCACTGATCCACATAGTCCGCCATCGGGCTGGAGGGGGTGATGGGGTAGATGCCGGCTACCTCGGTAAACGCGTAGCTGACATGCGCGGCGGCGGTATTGCCGTCCATTGTCTTGAGTTTTCTGGTCAAAATGAAATACCTCCTAAAAAAGTATTGATTTGCAGACACATTCATTCTACCACCGATTTTCGGTTTTGTAAATCAGAAAAACGCGCCAAGGAGCAGATTTTGCGGAAATTAAACGAAATTTTTTGAAATAGAGAAAAGAAGCGAAAAATAGAATTGTTTTTAGGAACGTTTTGCTGTATGATAATAGAATAAGGTAAAAAAGGATACTTTATTTCCGGCTGATCTTTCGGAACACACACCGCCGGACGCGGCGCTGCATTGCCGGAGAAGAGGTATCCTTTTCTCAGCGGTCAGAATAGAGAAAGGAGTGACGGCTGTGATCTCTCGTTTGGATTCCATGGGGTTGAGCGGCATCAGCGGGTATCCCGTGTCGGTGGAGTGCTTTATTTCGAGCGGGCTGCCGGCATTCGACATCGTCGGACTGCCCGACGCGGCGGTCAAGGAGGCAAGAGAGCGCGTCCGCGCTGCGATTAAGAACAGCGGGTTCAAATTTCCCGTCAGCCGCATTACGCTGAATCTCGCGCCTGCCAATACGAAGAAGTCCGGCACGCTGTATGATCTGCCGATTCTGCTTGGCATCCTCGCGGCGACGGAGGTGTGCAGAATTCCAAAGGAGCCGTCGGCGTTTTTGGGTGAGCTGAGCTTGGAGGGAAAGCTCCGCCCCGTGAACGGCGTACTGCCGATGGCGATTGCGGCGCAGAAAGCCGGTTTCCAAACCCTCTATGTCCCTGCTGCGAACGCAAAAGAGGCGACATTGGCAGGGGAGATCAAGGTCATTCCCGTTGTTGAGGTACGTCAGCTCATTGCGCATTTACGCGGCGAGCTTGAGATCGCGCCGGAATCGCACTGGATTCCGCAGGAGGATACCGAGAATCTGCCCGACTTTGCCGACGTGAAGGGGCAGGAAAATGTCAAGCGGGCGCTGGAAATCGCGGCGGCGGGGTCACACAATGTTCTTTTGGTAGGTCCGCCGGGTTCGGGCAAGAGTATGCTGGCAAAACGCCTGCCCTCGATTCTGCCGGATATGACGCGGGAGGAGGCGCTGGAGGTCACGCAGATTCATTCCGTGATGGGGCTGCTCCCGCCGGAATCGCCGTTGATTCGCCGAAGACCCTTCCGCTCGCCGCACCATACGATCTCCGCAGCGGGCTTGACGGGCGGCGGCACGATCCCGCACCCCGGGGAGATTTCCCTTGCGCACAAGGGCGTGCTGTTTTTGGACGAACTGCCGGAATTCCGCAAGGAGACCCTGGAGGTCATGCGCCAACCGCTCGAGGACGGCGTTGTGACGATCTCCAGAGCCAGCGGCGCGGCGACCTTTCCCAGTCAATTTCAGCTTGTGTGCGCGATGAATCCCTGCCGCTGCGGCTGGTACGGCGACCCCACGGGACGCTGCGTCTGCACGCAGGCGTCGGTCAATCAGTATCTTTCACGCATTTCGGGGCCGCTGCTCGACCGCATCGACATTATTGTGCAGGTGCCGGCACTCAACTTTGACGAGCTGCGCAGACACGCCGCACCGGAGCCGTCTTCGGCAATCAAAAAGCGCGTTGAGGCGGCGAGGAGCGTTCAGCGGGAGCGCTTTGGACACAGCCGCTGCCATTCCAACGCGAATATGCAGACGCCGGAGCTGCGCCGCTACTGTGAGCTGGATGAAGCCTGCGCGACGCTGATGCGTCAGGCGTTTGACGCGCTCGGTCTGACTGCAAGGAGCTACGACCGCATCCGTAAGGTCGCGCGGACGATTGCGGATTTGGACGGGAGCGCCGAAATTCAGCCGCAGCACCTCGCGGAGGCAATCCAGTACCGAAGCTATCAATTTACACAAGTGTGAGGAGTATAGGATCATGAATGAAATGTTTTTGCTGAAGCTGGGCGAGATCGTCCTGAAGGGCGGCAACCGCTTCCAGTTTGAGAACCGCTTAAAGACCAATGTGGCGCGGAGAATGCGCCCGTTTGGTGATTTTGGCGTGCGTATTATGCAATCGACGCTCTATGTCGAACCGCAGAACGAGCTTTGCGACCTCGACGGCGCGTGGGACGCCTGCCATACGATTTTCGGCGTGGTCAGCCTGTGCCGCTGCCGCCCCTGTGAAAAAGACTTGGACGCGATCTTTGCCACCGCAATGGAATACCTTGGGGACGATTTGCGTATGGCAAGCTCCTTCAAGGTCGAGTCCAAGCGGTCGGACAAGCGGTTCCCGCTCAACTCCATTCAGCTCTCGCAGGAGATCGGCGGACGCATCGCAGAGGCAATCCCGAGCCTGACCGTCGATGTGCATCATCCGGAGTATACCGTCTATGTCGAGGTGCGTGACCGCGCCGCCTATGTCCACGGCCCTGCCGAACAGGGTGCGGGCGGACTGCCGACCGGTGTGGGAGGGCGCGCAATGGTGCTGCTCTCCGGCGGCATCGACTCTCCCGTCGCGGGCTATATGATCGCCAAGCGCGGCGTGGAGCTGGAGTGCGTTCACTTCTTCTCTTACCCTTACACGAGTGAGCTTGCCAAGGACAAGGTTTTGGAGCTTGCCCGCCTGATGACGCGCTACTGCGGCAGGATGACCGTGAATATTGTCGGCTTTACCGAAATTCAGGAAGCCATTCGTGACAATTGCCCGGAGGAATATTTTACGCTCATCATGCGCCGCTTTATGATGATGATCTCCGAACGCATTGCACGCGACCACGGCTGCGGCTGCCTTGTCACGGGCGAAAACCTCGGACAGGTCGCCTCGCAGACGATGGAGGCAATGGCGGTCACTGGTGCCTGTGTCGAGCTGCCGATCTTCCAGCCGCTCATCGGCATGGACAAGGAGGAGATTGTCACGATTGCCCGTAAAATTGGTACGATGGAGACGTCCATTTTGCCCTATGAGGACTGCTGCACGGTCTTTACGCCGCGCCACCCCAAGACAAAGCCCACCAAGGGACAGGTCGATCACGCCTGCGAAACGCTGGACTTTGACGGTCTGATCGAGCGCGCGCTGCAAAACACCGAGCTTGTGAAGGTGCGTTATCATGGATGAGGCGGTACAGGTGATCCGCCTTTTGACCGCGCAGGGAAAGACCCTCGCCACGGCGGAGAGCTGCACGGGAGGTCTGCTCGGCAAGCTCCTGACCGATGTGCCGGGGGCTTCTGCGGTGTATTTGGGCGGCGTGATCTCCTATGCCTATGAAGTTAAGGAAAAGCTTTTGGGCGTAGACGCCGAGGTTTTGCGGGAAAAAGGCGCGGTATGCGAGGAAGTCGCGCTGCAAATGGCGCAGGGCGCAAGGCAGCGTTTTGGCGCGGGTTTCGCTTTGTCTACCACCGGCAACGCAGGCCCCGGTGCGGACGAAAAGAATCCGAACGTCGGAGAAATCTATGTCGCGCTCGCTGATCAAAGCGGGAGCCTGTGCAGAAAGCTGACCCTGCACGGAAATCGAGAGGAAAACCGTTTAGAAGCCTGCAAAGCCGCTATGCGCCTGCTTTTAGAACGCTGCAATTCGTCAGAGGGAAAGTGCTCACTGTTGCCATAGCGAAATCAGTGTGAACACTACCCACAGGGGAGAAGCCTTACTACGGTGCATTGCTTGCGGCATTTTTGCATTTTGAGCACAAGTACCTACCGAAATAAACGAAACAGCTCATGTAGGTCGGGGACATGTCCCCGACGACCGCGTAAGCGGCAGACAGTACAGACGAATCAATTGATCTACAACCGGCAGTTCCTACACCGGCGGGGACATGTCCCCAACCTACAAGTACCCTTGCAGCAATGATATGCAAGCTGGTCAGCTTTGCCCTTGCAAGAACGCTGCGCACACTACCTTAGTACTAAGCGGCTACGGAATAAATATAAAACATAAACAAGGAGCCAATCATGAAACATATCACAAAACGATTCTTATCCCTTCTCTTGCTGCTTGCCGTTTTGACGGCGTGCCTGCTTCCTGCTGAGGCGGCGACGGGCAGCAAAATTGCCAACCCCGGACAGCGCGATGTGGTATGCACCGTGCTTTCAGCGCAGGCGAAGGCGTATTATACGGATGCCTATTCTTACGAACTGCTTAAAGAGCTGGACGGCGCGCAGGACGCAACCGATTCCTATGCCGCGACGCAGAACAACCCGCTGTATCAAACGCTCTATACGCTGATGTCTTCGACGCAGACGGAGTATTACAGCTATAATTCACTGAACAAAGATTTTGTCTATACTGACACGCAAAACGGCGTGCAGGACGGAACGATGAGCTGCCTTTGGGCGGGGCGCACGGCGGTTTGGAACGGAGACTACTTTAACAGAGAGCATGTCTGGCCGAAATCGCATGCCTCGTTTTACCAAATAAACGGTGGCGCGGATCGGCATCATCTTCGCCCCGTCAGCGCAAAGATCAATCAGACGCCGCACTGGCACCGTCCTTACGGCACGGCGACGGGCGGAACACTTGCTTATGACGAGGTGGGCAATCTCGGCGGCAGATACACGGAGGATTTCTTCGAGCCAAACGACAATGTCAAGGGTGATACCGCGCGTATCTTGCTGTATGTCTATGTCCGTTGGCAGCAGCCCAATCTCTACTCGGATGTAAAGCAAGAGAATCTCCCTGCTTTGGATTCTGATGATGTGAATAACGGCGGAGACGACGGCTTGCGGGTCATTGAAAACCTCGACACCCTCCTTGCGTGGTGCGAGATGGACCCCGTGGATACTTGGGAGATGGGCAGAAACGACGCCGTCGAGCGAATTCAAGGGAACCGTAATGTCTTTATCGACTACCCCGAATATGCTTGGCTGCTCTTCGGAAAGGAGCTCCCCACCGATATGGTCACTCCGTCCGGTGAGGCGAAAAACTCCGCGCCGCAGTATACGGTCACGGCACGCTCCAATGATGAAGCTTTCGGCACGGTGTCGCAGAACGACATGACAATCACCGCAATACCGAAGAACGGCTATATGGTTTCAGGCTATGAAGTTGCTCCTGCAGGCGCGGCAACCGTGACGCGGAGCGGCAATACCTTCACCGTCAGCAAGGTCAAGACGGACTGCACCGTGACGATCCTCTTTGCGCCGGAGAGCGTTCCCTGTGCGCATACAAGAACCCATACGGAGATCGTCATTGCGGCAACCTGCACGGAGGACGGCGTCGAGAAGACTGTCTGCGATGACTGTGATACGCTGATCTCTGAAACGACGCTCCCGAAGAAGGGACACAACTATGAGGATACTGTTTTTGCGCCGACTTGCGTGGATAATGGATATACTGTGCATTTTTGTACAAGATGCGCAGAGAACTATGTAGATGCTTATATTCCGGCGCTCGGGCATGACTACGAGGATACCGTCGTCACCCCGACCTGTGAGGGGAAGGGCTATACCCTGCATACCTGCAAGAACTGCGGCGATAGCTACAAGAATTCCTACAGCCCCGCCCTCGGCCATGAGTATGTCTCGAAGGTAACAAAGCCTGCGACCGCGACGGAGGACGGCGTGCTGACCTATACCTGC
>JAQXWB010000091.1 GCA_029225225.1 Bacillota bacterium
CCATCTTCGCCTTGTCGCGCACGCCGATCTGACGCAGCTCGATGCGCGTGCGCAGGACGGAGGCAAGGCTCTTGACCAGCTCGCGGAAGTCCACGCGCCCGTCGGCGGTGAAGAAGAAGAGAATCTTACTGCCGTCAAAGGCGTATTCCGTGGAGACAAGCTGCATATCGAGCTTCAGCTCCGCGATCTTTTGCTGGCAGACCTCGTAGGCATGCTTCTCGCGGCGGCGGTTTTCTTCGTTGATGCGCTTATCCTGCTGGGTGGCAAGACGCAAAACGGGGCGCAGCGGCGCGACGACCTCTTTCGCGGCAACTTCGTGATTCCCACGCACGCATTGCCCGAATTCGGGACCGCGCGCGGTTTCGATGATGACCTCGTCGCCGGACTGCACGGTCAGCGCGCCGGGGTCGAAAAAGTAGACCTTTGTGCCGGTACGGAACTGGATGTCACAGACGGTGACGGGTTCCTGCGCGGCGGGGGTGGTGGGATTGTTTTCCATAGTAGCTCCTTATGATGGTTGGTTCAACTTAACGAACAGCGCGCCGCAGATGTGCGCCGTACCGACATTGGCATCGAGCAGCTTCTGCGCTTGATCCAGCGCGTCCACGGCATGGAGCAGGTCGGTGGCGGAGCGGGAGGCTGCGAGCTCGGAAGCTTCCTTGCGCAAGGACGGCTGCCCGTTTTGCGCGGTCAGCGCCGAGGTCAGCAGCGCGTACCATTGCAGCAGGATCGGACGCAGCTGTTCGCGCTTAAGCTTTTCCATCGGCGCCAAGACCCGCAGCAGCCCGCCGCTGCTGCCTTTTGCATAAGCGGCGGCAAAGGCTTCCGTTTGCGGAAGAAGGGACGCATTCTCCTGCGCCAGCGTAAGCGCCTGCCCCAAATAACCGCCGGAGCGGAGGACGGCGCCACGGAGCGTCTGCGCATCGGCGTCCGGCAGACGTTTTTGCAGTTCAGAAAGCAGCTGTGCCTCCGACAGCGGCGCCATGCGCAGCTCGACGCAGCGGCTGCGAATGGTCGGCAGCAGGCGCGAGGCGTTGTCGGTCAGAAGGAAGAACACGCCGTAAGCAGGCGGCTCCTCGATGCATTTGAGCAGAGCATTCTGCCCCTGCGGGTTAAGCTCCTGCGCGCGAGGGAAAATATAGATTTTCTTTGCGCCCTCGTTCGGGCGGACATACAGATCGGCGCACGCCTCACGCACCAGCTTGACGGACACACCCTTTTTCTCGGGGTCGTCCACGGTGACGATGTCGGGGTGCATGCCGTCGAGCGCCTTGCGGCACTGGGGACAGCGGCAGCAGGGCTTCTTCGTTCCGGTGCACTGCATCGCGGCGGCGAGCAGCGTTGCCAGCGTGCGCTTTCCTGCGCCTTCGGGCCCGGAGATCAGATAGCAATGGGAAAGCTGCCCCTTTGCAAGGGCGGCGGAAAGGCGCTGCTTCAATGCGTCATTTCCGAGGAGCGCTCCAAACTCCATCCGATCACCTCCACGACGGCTGTCAACAACTCATTATAACATCTTTTCCTTTGTATTTCTACAGGAATTTCAAAAAATCCGAAAATTTCCGAAGAAATCGGGCTCAATCAAACGCCAAGCCGAGATATGCCGCCGTGGGCGCGGGGATATCTCCCAAGGGCTTGACCATACCGAAGGGCGTTTCCTCGCCGCAGGTGCGCACGCACGCGTCCTTGCAGCCCAGCTTTGCGGCAAGGTATGCGGCGGCTTCGGGGCAGTCGGGCAGCAGCTCCTTGCAGATCAGGTGCTCACCCGACCCTTCGGCGGCGCAGCAGCAGACGGTGTCCGGCGTCTCGATACGGAAAAGCCCCGGACTTGCGCTTGCCTGCCATTGCAGCAGCGGCAGCGGATAGGACAGAAACGCGCCGTAGAGCTGCATCTCGCGCAGGTTTCGGTAGCCGTCGGCGTCGAGCTTTGTAATTTTTGCCGTTCCTTTTTCGGCGGAAACGGTATATTCTCTGTGAAAAAACGCGGTCTGATAGCCGAGTTTTTGATAAAAGCCGAATAATTCCTCGCTTGACGGAACTAAGGCGGCAAAGCGGCAGCCCTCTTTTTGCAGTGCTTTTTCCGCGTAGGTCAGCAGCGCGGCGCACAAGCCCTGCTTGCGGTGCTGCGGCGCGGTGCAGACGGCGTAGAGATACGCTGCGGGGTAGCTCTCGCCTGCTTCGTCCACGAGGAAGGCCGGCAGGGCGCAGAGCATCGAAACAGGTGCGTTCCCTTCATAGGCGGCAAACACGCGGATATGCTGCCAAAGTGCGCGCCAAAAGGCGTCGATCTGCGCTTTTTCGTCTCCAAAGCAGGTCTGCCACAGCGCTGTCAGGGCGGGAAGGTCGGCTTTTTGCGCCTGTGCGAATCGTGCCATCACAGCGCCTCCGCTACGGTCTTTTCCAGCAGGAGATCGGGGAAATAGCTCTCCTTCGCGCGGCGCAGCCCTTCAATGCCCATGTCGTCCTCTCGGTTGAGAAAACGTATCTCCGGACAGGCGGCGCGGATACGGCGGGCAAACTCGCGGTTGACGAGGGGATAAGCGCCGTTGATTTGCGCAAGCGCCTTTTCAAAGTTGACATCAAAGGTGTCTTCACGGATGCGGTTTCCCATCGAAAAGGCGACATCGCCGTCCGTCGTCTCAATCAAAATTCCAACCATGTGCAGCTCGTCAAAGTGGGAGAACGCCTTGCTTAAGGCGGCTTGCTCGCCTGTATAATCGGTATTGGGGTGCTCCTGCATGTGTTCGTCATACCAACGCTCCGCAAAGGCGGCGCAGCGGGGCAGAAGCTCCTGCGTCAGCGGCAGGACGCGGTAGTCGGGATACGCCTCCTCAAACCGGTTGCAGTGGTTGCGTTTGGCTTGCAGCTTCTTGCCGTGCAGCTCCGCGAGGCGGTCAATGTCATAGACATAGTCAAAGCTGTCGCGAGTGGGGCGGTAGGAAAATGCCTGCGGATAGCGCGCTTGCAGCCATGCCGTCTCCTCCGGCAGCAGACCGAACAGGCGGAAGGGAATGCCGCGTTCTTGGGCGTCCTCCCGCAAAAGCGCGATTGTTTTTTCACGGTCGGCGTTCAGCGGCATCAGATAGGAATACCATGTACCGAAACGGCTTAAAATGAGCGGTGTCTCGTCCGCAAAAGCGACGCGCTGGTCGCCCCAAAGATAGAGATTGGCAAAGGAATACTCGCTCCCGTGACCTTCGGCTTGATAAAAATGCGCGTGCAGCGTGTCGCGGTCAGTGGGGAGGATTTTTCGAAAGTTCAGCATAAATACCTCTTTTATTTTTTTGTTCATCGCTTATTTTACCACGAAATGCGGAAAGGTCAACCGCATACTTGCTTTTTTCTCCGAAATGCGGTATGCTTAATTTGATTGATCTATGAGGGGAGGTGTGCTTATGAGACGAATTTTAGTTGCCATGTCGGGCGGTGTAGACAGCGCGGCAGCGTGCCTGCTGCTGAAACAGCAAGGCTACGAGGTCGGCGGCGCGACGATGCTGCTCCGAGACGGCGGCGAGGTCGAAGCGGAGGACGCCCGCCGCGCGGCGGAACAGATAGGGATCAGCTTTCATCTCTTCGACCTGCGGCGGGAGTTTCAGGAGAAGGTCATCGACGAGTTTACCCGCGTCTATCAATCGGGCGGCACGCCGAACCCCTGCGTCGTGTGCAATCGAACGATGAAATTCGGCATGTTTCTGGAGAAGGCGTTAGCCCTCGGCTATGACGGCATTGCTACGGGGCATTACGCCCGTATGGAGGAGAAAAACGGACGTTATGTTCTTCGCACCGCCCGCGACCGCGTGAAGGATCAGACCTATATGCTCTGCGGCTTGTCGCAATGGCAGCTTGCGCATACGCTGTTTCCGCTGGGTACGGTGGAAAGCAAGGCGGAGATTCGCGCCTTGGCGGAGCAGGCGGGGCTGGAGCTTTCTCACAAGCATGACTCGCAGGATATCTGCTTTGTGCCGGACGGCGACTATATGGCGTATCTGACCGCGCACGGACTTGTCCCGCAGGCGGGGAATTTCATCACGGCGGATGGGAAAATTCTTGCGCCGCACGCAGGCATGGAGGCGTACACCACGGGACAGCGGCGCGGCTTGGGCATTGCCCTCGGGCAGCGCACCTATGTCCTCGGCAAGCGCGGCGCGGATGTTGTCCTCGGAGATGAGGCGGGACTGTTTGCGCGGCGTGTCGCGGTCGGAGAGGTCAACTATCTCCCGTTTGAAAAGCCGGAGACACCGATGCGCGTGCAGGCAAAGCTCCGCTATACGACGAAATTCGCGGACGCGCTGTTGCTGCCGACGGAACACGGCTGTGAGCTGCGCTTTGACACGCCGCAGCGGGCGGCAACGCCGGGGCAGACCGCCGCATTCTATGATGGAGAATATCTCGTCGGCGGCGGCACGATTCTCGGAACGATGAAAGACGAACAATAGACAAATTTTTATGGAGGTAACGATTATGAAAAAACTGATTGCAATTTTACTGTCGCTGACGATGGTGCTCTGTCTCTTTGCGGGCTGCAAGGCGGAGGAAAAACAGCCGGAAGACGCGCAGGGCGGGAATGCCGTCGATATCAGCAGCGGCGGGAAGCACCATGTGGAGATCGAGGTCGAGAACTACGGCACGATCACTGTGGAGCTGGACGCGGACGCCGCGCCGATTACGGTTGCGAATTTCCTCAAGCTGGCGCAGGAGGGCTTTTATAACGGTTTGACCTTCCACCGCATTATGGAGGGCTTTATGATGCAGGGCGGCGATCCCGAGGGTACGGGCTTCGGCGGCTCCGATGAGACAATCAAGGGCGAATTTTCCGCCAACGGTGTGAACAATCCGCTCTCCCATACGCGCGGGGCGATCTCGATGGCGCGAAACGGCTTTGACATGGACAGCGCAAGCTCGCAATTTTTCATCGTTCATCAGGATTCGACCTTCCTTGACGGGGATTATGCCTGCTTCGGCTATGTCACGAGCGGTATGGAGGTCGTGGACGCGGTCTGCAAGGATGCGAAGCCGACGGACAACAACGGCACGATTCCGGCGGCGCAGCAGCCTGTCATCACGGAAATTCGGGTGATTGACTGATGGCAAAATCGCTGGTGCTGGCGGAGAAGCCCTCCGTCGGGCGGGAGCTTGCCCGCGTCCTCGGCTGCAAGCGCGGCGGCGAGGGCTATTTGGAGGGCGACCGCTATGTGGTCACATGGGCATTGGGACATTTGGTCACGCTTGCCGACCCCGATGTTTATGAGAAAAAGTGGGAGAAGTGGGACATGGAGGATCTTCCCATGCTCCCCCAGAATATGAAGCTCGTCGTCATTCCGCAGACGGGCAAGCAGTTCCGTGTGGTGCAGAGCCTCATGAAGCGCGGGGATGTTTCGGAGCTGATCATCGCCACCGACGCGGGACGCGAGGGCGAGCTGGTTGCGCGGTGGATCATGGCGAAGGCGGGCTGGAAGAAGCCAACCAAGCGCCTTTGGATCTCCTCCCAGACCGACCGCGCCATTAAGGAGGGCTTTGCGAAGCTCCGTCCTGCGAGCGAGTATGACAATCTCGTCCGCTCCGCGCAGGCGAGAAGCGAGGCGGACTGGCTGGTGGGCTTGAATGTCACCCGCGCGCTGACCTGCCGCCACAACGCGCAGCTCTCCGCGGGACGCGTACAGACGCCGACGCTGGCGCTCATTGTGCAGCGGGAGCGCGAGATTCGGAATTTCGTTCCAAAGGACTTTTGGGGCGTGCGCCTCAAGGCGGGCGGCTTTACCGCGACGTGGCGCGATAAGAACAACAATGCCCGTACCTTTGATAAGGCTTTGGCGGAAAAAGTCGCAGCCGCGTGCCAAAACGGGGAGGCGGTCTTGACGCAGGTGCGCAAGATGCGCCGCATGACGCCGCCGCCCGCCGCTTACGATTTGACGGAATTGCAGCGCGACGCAAATAAGAAATTCGCCTACTCCGCGAAGGAGACGCTGAATCTGATGCAGTCGCTCTACGAGCAGCACAAGCTTTTGACCTATCCGCGCACGGACTCGCGCTATATCTCCGACGATGTTGTGCCGACGCTCCCCGAACGCCTCAAGGCGGTCATGGTCGATCAATATAAACCCTTCGCGCAGGAGATCATGCGCAATCGTCCGCTCAAGACGAAGTATCTCGTCAACAACGCGAAGGTCACCGACCACCACGCCATCATTCCCACCGAGGAATCGCCGGATCTGTGGCAGCTTTCGGGACCGGAGCGTAATATCTACGATCTCGTCGTGCGCCGTTTTTTGGCGGTTTTGATGCCGCCGCAGGAGTATGAGGAGGTCGAGCTGACCCTTACCGTTGCGGGTCATACCTTCACGGCGAAGGGTAAGATCATAAAGACAATGGGCTGGCGCGCGGTCTATGACAAGAGCTATTCTTTGGACGAGGACGAGGAGGATACCCAGAGCCTTCCACCCGTCACGCAGGGACAGAAGCTGAAGGTCAGCTCCGTGCAGGTGACAAACGGCAAGACGCCGCCTCCACCGCGCTACACCGAGGCGACCCTGCTCACCGCGATGGAGCATCCGCAGGCACAGGTGGAGGACAAGAATCTGCGCAAAATTTTGGAGGAGACCAGCGGACTCGGCACGCCCGCGACCCGCGCGGACATCATTGAAAAGCTGTTCTCCGCCTTTTACATCGAGCGGCGCGGGAAAGAGCTTGTCCCGACCTCGAAGGGAATGCAGCTCGTCGAGTTAGCACCTGCCGACCTGCGCTCCGCCGCCCTGACCGCACAATGGGAGGATCGGCTGGCGCGGATCGCGAAGGGACAAGAGCGCGACACGAAGTTCGTCGAGGAAATGCGCACCTACGCTACAAAGCTGGTCGCCGCCGTGAAGGCCAGCGACGCGAAATACACCCACGACAATCAGACGCGCAAGACCTGCCCCGACTGCGGCAAGTTCCTCTTGCTTGTCAAGGGAAAGCGCGGCGAAATGCTCGTCTGCCCCGACCGCGAGTGCGGCTACCGCAAGAGCGTGACGCAGGTGACAAATGCGCGCTGCCCGAATTGCTTCAAGAAGATGGAGCTGCGCGGCGAGGGCGAAAATCAGATGTTCGCCTGCGTCTGCGGCTACCGCGAGAAGCTCTCGGCGTTTAAGGAGCGCAAGGAGAGCGCCGGCGCGGGCAAGCGCGATGTGGCGAAATTCATGCAGAATCAAAAAGAGGAAAAGCCCATCAACACCGGCATGGCGGACGCCCTTGCCAAGTGGCTGGAGAGTCAAAAGAAATAAACGAAACCTCTCTGCGCGTCGTTCGCAGAGAGGTTTGTTACTTCACGGGATAGGGCGCTTTGCGGTCGGTCAGGCAGACGAGATAATCCACGCTGACCTGATAGAATTGCGCCAGCTTCACGGCGTACTCCAACGGCAGCGGTCGCTCGCCGCGTTCATACTTGGAATATAAGGATTGGTCGCAGAGCAGATATTCTGCGATTTGCTTCTGTGTCAGATCGCGGTCCTCCCGCAGATCACGGATTCGCAGTTCCATCGTATCACCCGAAAGGTATCATACCGCAGGACAATGCGTCCTATTGACTTTTTGGACAATATGTCCTGACAAGGACGCGAGCTTGTATGCAATCGGTAGTTCCTGCATGAGATTGCCGCGTCGCTGCGCTCCTCGCAATGACATGGGAAGGGTATCCTGTTTGTCATTGCGAGACCGGTGCGCACACTGGTCGTGGCAATCTCGTGCCGTGGTTGTGCGCAGTCGGTGGTTCCTGCAACGGCTTAGGACATGTCCCCGCCCTACAGGGGCTTGCGTGTTTTTGCCTTTGCAATTGCAAAAAATCCCTCCTCACAGAGTTCCGTGAGGAGGAATTTGGCGTTATAACTCAGTCTGCGACGTAGGGCAGCAGAGCGATCTGACGGGCGCGCTTGATGGCGATGGTCAGCTGGCGCTGATGCGCTGCGCAGGTGCCGGTGGTACGGCGGGGCAGGATCTTGCCGCGCTCGGAAGTATAACGGCGGAGCTTGGCGGAATCCTTGAAATCAATGCTCGTAACCTTATCGACGCAGAAGTTACATACCTTCTTGCGCTTGCGCGGACGAGCCTTGTCGTTCATAGCCATGATGAAATCCTCCTTCTTCAAATACTCAAGTGGAAAAGCTGTTTGTTAGAAGGGCAGCTGGCTGTCGTCATCCTCGATCATCGAGAAGTCAGAGACGGGAGCCGGAGCCGGTGCCGCAGGTGCGGAGTAACCGTAGTTACCGGCAGGTGCGGGAGCGGAATAACCGTAGTTATTGGCGGGAGCGGGAGGCGGGTTGCCGTAGCTCGGCGCGGAATAACCGTTGTCGCCGCCGTTGTTGTCGCGCTTGGAATCGCCGAAATAAATGTTGTCGGCAATGACCTCTGCGCTGCGGCGCTTGTTGCCCTCTTTGTCGTTCCAGTTACGAATCTGGAGACGACCGGAAACCACCGCCATGCGGCCCTTGGTGAAATACTTGCTGACAAACTCAGCGGTATTGCGCCATGCCACGATGTCGATGAAATCCGTTTCCTTTTCTCCTGTCGCGCTGTTGGCGAAATCGCGGTCAACTGCGATGGAGAAGGTGGCCACGGCGACGCCGGTTGCTGTCCGACGAAGCTCGGGGTCACGGGTAAGACGACCCATGAGAACGATATGGTTCAGCATGAACGGGCCTCCTTACTCTTCGACTGCGACGATGATGGAACGCAGAATGCCGTCCGTGATCTTGAACACACGGTCCAGCTCAGCGGGAAGCTCGGGCTTGCACTCGCAGTTCATCAGGACATAGTAGCCTTCGGGCAGGTCGTTGATCGGATAGGCGAGCCGACGCTTGCCCCATTCCTCGATACCCGTGAGAGTACCTTCTGCCTCAACCATCGCCTTAAACTTTTCCACGAGAGCGGCGATACCCTCTTCACCCTTTGCGGGGTCGATGATATAGACGATCTCATACTTGCCGGAAATCTTAGCCATTGTTGTTTGCACCTCCTTCTGGACTTTTGGCCGCCGATCACGTCGGCGGCAAGGATAACCTGCGTGTCCGCAGGCTCATCTATTTTACCTGTGAAAATCGGATTTGTCAATCATTATTTTCTCGAATTTCGGAAATTTTTGGGCGGATTCCCAATACGGCGGCGGGCTAAGGCGCGTTGGTGATGTCCTCCATAAAATCCTTCAGCAATTCCTCCGGAGGGACATGTAATGCCCGTGAAAAACTGGCAAGCTCATAATCAGTGACCATACGCGCGTTTGCCTCAATACGGCTGATCATCTGCTGGTCTATGCTGACACCGAGCGTTTGCATTCGTGCCGCAAGCTGCGATTGTGACAGACCCTCTTTCACCCGCGCAAGCTTTAACTGCTTGGATATGACATTCTTTTTCGTGTCGTAATAAATCTTCTTCATAAAATCACACCAATACCACGTATTCTACTTGACTTTAGCATATTTCATTCGGTAAAATACGTTACATAAACGTAAAGGAGTGAAGATTATGAAATTGTATCAGGAAATTTTGGGAAACTTGAATGGAGAAATCCCTACAACTGAATTGTTAGAGCTGAAATGCTATCGAGCAATCGAGCAGATCAAAAAAGTGATTGAGGATGAGAGACTGAGTGATGCGAATTGTTTTGCGCGGATTGAGGAGATTGTCTGCATTTTGGAGGAGCTTGGAACAGACGGTGGTTCGAGACACGATTTTTAAGATAAAAGAGATGTCAAGGGGACGGATTACTTGATATTTTTTATATACGTAGTTGGTGGTTCCTGCACGAGATTGCCACACCCAGTGTGCGCACTGGGTTCGCAATGACATGGAGGGAGGTTTGTACGCAGCCGGTAGTCCCTGCACCGGCGCCGCCCCTACGAGAAAATGGGAAATTTTTTTGGTGCCTATTGACAGCGTAACAATGTTATGCTATTATCATGGCGTAACAATGTTACGGAAGGGTGATGGTTACGGAAGAGGATTTGATCTCCAAGCGGGAGCTTTTGGAGAAATACGGCATTTCCTATGGGGCGCTCTACCGTTGGAAACGGATGGGGCTGATCCCGGAGGACTGGTTTCTGCGCCGTGCGACGCCGACGGGGCAGGAGACCTTCTTCTATCGGGGGCAGATTTGTCCGCGGGTGGAGCTGATCCGCGCACGGGGCGAGGTGTCGCTGGAGTCGCTTGCGGAGGAGCTGAACGGACGGGAAGTCAAAAAACCGCGTCGGCGGCTGATCATTATGGATCGCTATTCCGCAAAAAGCTTTTGGCTCGACGAATTGACTGCCGTTACGGTTGAGGACGGCGAAATTAGAACGGATTTTTTAGAATTCATGAAGGGAGAATAACGAAATGGAAAATAGAAGTTTACATAGCTCCGGCTCGATGCATATTGACGGCGGCGATTACGCAGATGTCCATGTCAGCGGAAGCTTAAAGGTCAGCGGTGATCTTCGCTGCGACGAGCTGCACTGTTCCGGTTTGACAAAGATCGACGGTAGCATGGACTGCGGCGGCGAGGTCGTGACCTCCGGCTCGGTTAAGCTCACCGGATCGTCAAAGATTGGCGCGGCGCGCATTTCGGGCAGCTTTACCTGTGAGGACAGCTTGCAGTGTGACGGTAGATTGAACGTTTCCGGCAGTGCGAAGGTCGGCGGAGCGTTGCGGGTCGGAGAAGGCAATTTTACCGGCTCATGCAGTGTGAACGGAGCGCTTCACGCGACGGTGCTGTCCTGCTCCGGAAAGCTTACGGTTGAGAAAGACGTTGAAGCGGAGCGGTTCCAAAGCAGCGGCAAGCTGGAAATTCACGGATTGCTCAACGCCGAACAGGTCGAAATCCATGTCAGCAGCGGCAGCGAGATCGCGGACATCGGCGGCGGTATGATTTTGACCAAAAAGGATCGGGGTTGGCACGGCTTCGGTTTCAGCTTCGGCAGCGGACAGGGCTGCTTGCGCGTCCGCACGATTGAGGGCGACCGCGTGGAATTGGAGGCGACGCAGGCGAAGGTTGTGCGCGGCAATGTCGTGCGTATCGGGAAGGACTGCGAGATTGACCGCGTGGAGTATTCCGGCGAGCTGATCCTCGACGGCGGCATCGTCCGTGAGCAGGTTCGCGTTTAAATAGTAAAATTTTTCCCGCAAAAGGTGAGCTTTTTCGCCTTTTGCGGGAAATTTTTATGCGGCTTCGGAGGGGTGTGCGGGAGGATGCTGCATGGGACGGTGGTTCGTACGTAGTTTGGTGGTTCCTACACGAGATTGCCACGTCGCTGCGCGCCTCGTAATGACACGCGAAAAACGCACCACGATAAACGAAACAGCCCCTGTAGGGCGGGGACATGTCCCGCCCAACGGGGGGTAATTCGGATTACAGGGTGGCGGCGAGGACGGCTTTGATGGTGTGCATGCGGTTTTCCGCTTCGTCAAAGACGATGGACTGCTTGCTCTCGAAAACCTCGTCCGTCACTTCCAAAGCATCCAAGTGGAATCGTTCGCCGATCTGTCTGCCGATGCCGGTGTTGAGATCGTGGAAGGCGGGCAGGCAGTGCATGAAGACGGCGCTCTCTCCCGCGTTTTCCATCAGCTTGCGCGTGACCTGATAGGGGAGCATCTTCGAAATGCGCTCCTCCCATGCCTCCATCGGTTCGCCCATCGAGACCCAGACGTCCGTATAGATGACATCTGCGCCTGCGGTCGCTTTCATCGGGTCAGTCTCAAAGGCGAGGGTTGCGCCGGTCTGCGCGGCGATCTCCTCGCAGCGGGCGATCAGGTCGGGGTTCGGGAAATAACCCTCCGGCCCGCAGGCGACGAAGTGCAGCCCTAACTTCGCGCAGCCGATCATCAGGGAATTTGCCATGTTATAGCGGCAGTCGCCCATGAAGACGAGCTTTCTGCCCTTCAGCGAGCCGAAATGCTCGCGGATGGTCAGCATATCCGCAAGAATCTGCGTCGGGTGGTATTCGTTCGTCAGACCGTTCCAGACGGGAACGCCGGCGTGCTTTGCCAGCGCCTCGACGATCTCCTGCCCGAAGCCGCGGTACTCGATGCCGTCATAGAGTCTGCCGAGGACGCGCGCGGTGTCCGCGATGGATTCCTTTTTGCCGATCTGCGAGCCGGTCGGGTCGAGATAGGTCACATGCATGCCGAGATCATAGGCGGCGACCTCAAAGGAGCAGCGGGTGCGGGTCGAGGTCTTTTCGAAGATCAGCGCAATGGATTTGCCCTTGCAGGTGTCGTGCGGGATGCCCGCCTTTTTCTTTGCCTTGAGGTCGGCGGCGAGGTCGAGCAGACCCGTGATCTCCTCGGGGGTGAAGTCCAGCAGGGTCAGAAAATTTTTGCCTTTCAGATTCATATTGTCCTCCTATTCAGCCGCGCATTCGATCAGCTTCTGCACGGCGGTTTCCAAAAGTTCCATCGGGATATTTAAGGCGGGGAGCAGGCGGATCTTCTGCTTTGCGGTCGTGACCAGCACACCCTTTTGCAGTGCCAGCTCCGCAAATTCACGCGCGGGCTTCTCGACCTCCAAGCCGAGCATCAAGCCCATGCCGCTCACGCTTTGGATCCCCTTGCAGCCGGAGAGAGTGCGGAATATGTAATCTGAGCGCTCCCGAACGCCTGCAAGCAGCTTTTCGTCGATGCGGCTTAGGATATTCACCGCGCCCGCACAGCAGGTCGGGTTGCCGCCGAAGGTCGAGCCGTGGTCGCCCGGCTGTAAGACCTCCGCCGTCCGCGCGCCGAACAGCGTCGCGCCGATGGGAAGTCCGCCGCCCAAGCCCTTCGCCGTCGTGACGATATCCGGCTGCAAGCCGTACTCTATATAGCCGTAAAGGTGTCCGCTGCGTCCGTTGCCGAGCTGCACTTCATCCGCAATCAGCAGAAGGTCATATTTTTCCGCGATTTCGCGGAGCGCGTCGGCGTAGTCCTGCCCGATGGGCATCACGCCGCCCTCACCCTGCACCGCTTCAAACATCAAAGCGGCGCACTTATGCTCCTTGACGAGCCGCTCCAATTCCGCCCGGTCGCCTGCCGTGGCATAGAGGAAGCCCTCGGGGAGCGGCTGATAGTCTTTGTGATAGACATCCTGCCCCGTGGCGGCGAGGGTTGCCAGTGTGCGCCCGTGAAAGCCGTGTTTCAGGGTTACGATATTGTAATACTCCGCACCCTTCTGCTCCGCGCCCCATTTTCTTGCCGCTTTGATGGCGCATTCGTTCGCCTCCGCACCGGAATTCGAGAAGAACACGCGGGACATACCGGTTCTTTCGCAGAGCATTTGCGCAAGGGTTGCCGTGGGTGCGGAATAATAGAGATTGGAGCAGTGCTGAAATTTGCCGAGCTGCGCGGTCACTGCCGCCTTCCACTGCGCGTCGTTCAGACCGAAAATATTTACGGCAATGCCGCTGCCGAGGTCGATGTACGTTTTGCCGTCCGTATCTCGCACGAGGGAGCCGCTGCCCTCGGAAAGCTCCATCGGGAAACGGTTATAGGTATGCGCAAGGTAACGGCGGTCCAACTCAGAAGTATTCATAGCCGCCTCCGAAAAAGATTCATCCGCTTCATTATACCGAATCCGCGAATCGGGGTCAAGCCCCAATCCGCGAATTCAGCTTTTCTCGCGTTTTTTCACAAAATAGATCTTTCCTGCGCGGTCTACCGTCATCAAAAGTACCTCGTCAAGCCGGCAATTTCGCTTTTGCAGCTCCTTTTGGATCCACGCCTCGTCCCGCTTCGCAATCTCCATATTCTCCCGCATCAAATTGCCGTCGGAGATCAACGTCACGGGCAGCTCCGTCTCGCTTGCCTTGATGCCCGCGTCCCTTGCCGAGGCGGGACGGTCCTTGGCATACAGCAGCGTCGAGAGCTGCCCGTTTGTCTCCAAAATCGCAAATTTGACCTCTGACAGATCGAAGATCTCCTGCTCCCGCAGATGCATCGTCAGCTCGTCCAAATTGACATGCGTTTGACGGAGATTCTTCTCCATAATCCGCCCGTTTTCGATCAGGATTACCGGTTTTCCGCACAGCAGACGACGCACGCGGATGGAGCGGAACATCAGAAGCGCCATCAGCATCTCTGCCAAGATCACCAAACCGATGGGGACAAGGCCGTGCAGAATGGAGCGATCCGGCTCCTCCATCGGGATGGTTGCGAGGTTTGCCAACAGCATCGTCACGACAAATTCCGATGGCTCCATCTCTCCGATCTGCCGCTTGCCCAAAAGCCGCACCGTCACGATCAGTACCATATGAAACAGCACGGTACGCCAGACCATCGTCCACATTCGCATCGCCTCCGACGGATAGTTTGCACGCCGAATGTGTGTTTCATCCGCTTTTGAGAAAAGAAGGAGTTGAAAATGATAAATCTGTCGTTAATTTGTATAAATTTTCCTGCCGAAAAAAGAAGAGGTTTGTGGACGCCTATGAAATCTTTAAAAAGACTTGCAATTTCGAAGTTTATCCGCTAAACTGTTACAATCACGGATAAAAAAACGATTTGGAGGGATAAATAATGAAAAAGATCAGCGAGCTATTCGGCGAGAATGTGTTCAGCAAGGCAGTGATGCGGGAGCGTCTGCCGCGAGAGGTCTATCAGGAGGTCGTCAGCGTAGAGCAAAACGGCGGACAGATCTCCATGGCGGCTGCCGATGTTGTCGCAAAAGCCATGATGGAATGGGCGGTTGAAAAGGGCGCGACCCATTATACCCACTGGTTCCAGCCGCTGACGGGCATCACGGCGGAAAAGCACGATTCCTTCCTGTCTTTGCCGGACGAGCAGGGCAGAGTGATCATGAAGCTGACGGGTAAGCAGCTTATCATGGGTGAGCCGGATGCATCCTCCTTCCCCTCGGGCGGTCTGCGTGCGACGCACTATGCCCGAGGCTATACCGCGTGGGATATCACCTCGCCTGCCTTTGTCAAGGAGATGTCCTGCGGCACGATTTTGTGCATTCCGACGGTTTTTATCTCTTATTCGGGCGAAGCGCTGGACAACAAGACACCGCTGCTGCGTTCCATGCAGGCGCTGTCCCAGCACGCACTGCGCATTCTGCGGCTGTTCGGCGACACGACCGCGAAAAAGGTCGTTCCCTCGGTCGGCGCGGAACAGGAATACTTTATTGTCGACCGCCAAAAGTACTTACAGCGCCGCGACCTCATCTATACCGGCAGAACCCTCTTCGGCGCTCCCGCACCGAAAGGACAGGAGCTGGAGGATCAGTATTTCGGCGTTATCCGCGAGCGCGTCGGCGCGTTTATGGCGGAGCTGAATCATGAGCTGTGGAAGATGGGTATTACCGCGACCACGCAGCACAATGAGGTCGCGCCCGCCCAGCATGAGTGCGCGCCGATCTTCAGCACCTGCAATGTCGCGGTCGATCAGAACCAGCTGATGATGGAGACGATGAAGCGCGTCGCCTCCAAGAACGGCTTGGTCTGTCTGCTGCATGAGAAGCCCTTCGCGGGCGTGAACGGCTCGGGCAAGCACAACAACTGGTCGATTGCGACGGACACGGGCGAGAACCTGCTCGACCCCGGCAAGACCCCGAACGACAACCTGCAATTCCTGTTGGTGCTCTCGTGCATCATCAAGGCGGTTGACCGTCACGCCGATCTTCTGAGAATGTCCACCGCCTGCGTCGGCAACGATCTTCGCCTCGGTGCGGACGAGGCACCTCCCGCGATTATCTCTATCTTCCTCGGCAATCAGCTCGAGGATGTTGTGGAGCAGATCGTCGAGAACGGCACGGCTGCCGGCTGCATCGCGGGCGGTCAGCTTGACACGGGTGTTTCGACCCTCCCGCTGATTGACAAGGACGCGACCGACCGCAACCGCACCTCTCCCTTTGCCTTTACCGGAAATAAATTTGAGTTCCGTATGGTCGGCTCGTCCGACTGCATTGCAAACGCCAATACCGTCCTCAACACGATTGTTGCCGAGGCGTTCAGCGAGGCGGCGGATGTTTTGGAGCAGAGTGACGATTTGGAGACTGCCGCAAACCGTTTGATCGCGGAGAATCTGCGCAACCACCGCCGCGTCATCTTCAACGGCAACGGCTACAGCGCCGATTGGGTCGAGGAGGCTGCGCGCCGCGGTCTGCCGAATCTGCCGAGTATGGTGTCCTCCGTGCCGAGCCTGACAACGGAGAAGGCAATCGCGCTGTTTGGAAAATTCGGCGTATTTACGAAGGCGGAGCTGGAATCCCGCAGCGAGGTCATGTACGAGACTTACGCGAAGGTCACGCTGATCGAGGCACGCACGATGCTCCATATGGCGTCGAAGCATTACATCCCCTCCGTTGTGCGTTATACGGCGCGCTTGGCGGACTCGATCTGCAAGGTACGCAATGCCTGTCCGGAAGCGGATACCGATGTGCAGGAGGAGCTTTTGAAGGAGACGAGCACCCTTCTGACCGAGGCGAGAGCGGCGCTGAAACGTTTGGAAGCCGCCGTCGCCGAGAGCAACGAGTTAGACTGCGTGTGCGAAATGGCAAACTTCTGCCACGATACCGTCGTGCCCACGATGCACGCCCTTCGGACACCGATTGACAAGCTGGAACTGATTGTCGATAAAGCAATCTGGCCCGTCCCGACCTACGGCGATTTGATGTTTGAGGTATAATAAAATAGGTATGAATGAGAGCGCCTCCCTGCGAAAAAGACAGGGAGGCGCTTTTTGAGAATTGAACCGAATAGGCTAAGGACGAATGATGAATGACTGAGCAGCACTCCCCGCCCTACAAAGGGGTTCAAACATTGATGTGAAAAATACCTTTATATGTTATTGTGAGGAGCGCAGGCGATGTGGCGATCTATTTTTGTGTTTGTACGCATTCGATGATTTCTGCATGAGATTGCCACGCCTCGTTCCTCGGCTCGCAATGACACAGTAGGAGTTTTGTACGCGGTCGGTGCCCCCTTTTGCAGAGGCGGACAGAGTCGTCCGCCGCTACAGCGAGGGGGCGGTTGATGGTCGCGATTGCGAGAGAAAAACGGCGGGCGGGAAAAAAACAGGTGCAATTTCGGAAACGGTGTGGTATGATACACTCGAGGTGATTTAGAATGCAGGAGAAAAAAACGGAAGAAATGACGGAGCAGGTCGCTGCGGAGGAAGCAGTTGAGGAAAAGGAGCCGTTTGTGCCCAGCTCGACTTCTAAGCGGGTCTTTGCTTGGATTTTATTTGTAATCGTTCTTTTGGGAATCGTGAGCTGGCTGCTCAGCATTGCGTTCCCCGGCTGGATTGATACCGTGCGCGCGTGGGCGCTGGGGCTGTTCCGTTGATTATTTTGGGCATCGACCCCGGGTATGCGACGACGGGCTTCGGATTGATCTCTTCGGAGCGCGGGGAATACAGGCTTTTACAATACGGCACGGTGACGACGCCTGCCGATCTGTCCTTTCCCAAACGGCTCAATATGCTCTTTGAGGACATGACCCGTCTGCTCGAGGTGACGAAGCCGGAGGCGGTCGCGGTCGAGGAGCTGTTTTGGGGGCACAATATCACAACGGGCATCGGCGTCTCCCATGGGCGCGGCGTGATTTTGCTCGCCATTGAGCGGGCGGGCGTGCCGCTGTTTGAGTATACGCCGATGCAGGTTAAGCAGGCGGTGGTCGGCTACGGCAAGGCGGAAAAACGGCAGGTCATGGACATGACAAGGCGTTTTCTGAAAATGGACAAGCTCCCGCGCCCGGACGACGCGGCGGATGCGATTGCCATTGCCTTATGCCATGCGCGGAGCGCGACGAGTCGGCTGCCGCAAAAATGAGGGATTCTTTATGTTCTATTATCTGAACGGTGAAATAACGATGATGGAGGGCAATTTGGCGGTCGTGGACTGCGGCGGCGTCGGCTATGCGTGCAGAACGACCTCCTATACGCTCTCCAAGCTCCGCGTCGGGCAGACGGCGAAGCTGTTTACTTACTGCAATATCCGCGAGGACGCGTTTGATATTTACGGCTTCTCCACCCGCGACGAGCTGCGTTGCTTTGAGCTGCTGCTTGGGGTGACGGGCGTCGGTCCCAAGGCGGCGATTGCCATTTTGTCTTCGACTTCGCCGGAGCGCTTCATGTTCGCTATCATGACGCAGGACGAAAAGGCGCTGACGGCGGCGCAGGGCGTGGGCAAGAAGCTCGCCCAGCGCATTATTTTGGAGCTGAAGGACAAGCTCGGCGCGGTGACGGAGGTCGATTTCTCCGACGGCGCGGCTGCCGCTGCGATCCCTGCGGCGGGAAGCAATTTGGCGCTTGCGCAGGCGGCGCTGGCAGAGCTTGGGTACAATCAGAACGAGATCGGCGCGGCGCTCAAGGGCATCAAGACCGAGGGCATGAGCACGGAGGAGATCGTGCGGAAATGCCTGCGCGCGATGGTGATGAGGTGACGGCATGAGTATTGATTTTTCACAGGAATATGAAGCGCCCCTCGTGACGACGAGCTTCACCGCAAATGACGAGGGAGAGTTCTCCCTGCGGCCGAAGCGCCTAAGCGAATACAACGGGCAGGAGAAGGTCAAGGAAAATTTGGCGGTCTATATCGAGGCGGCAAAGCGCCGAAACGAGCCGCTTGACCATGTGCTGCTCTACGGTCCTCCGGGACTCGGCAAGACGACACTGGCAGGCGTCATTGCCAACGAGATGGGCGTGAATATCCGCATCACCTCCGGCCCCGCCATTGAAAAGGCGGGCGATCTCGCGGCATTGCTGACCAATCTGAGCGAGGGTGACATCCTGTTTATTGACGAGATCCACCGTCTGAACACGGCGGTGGAGGAGATTTTGTATCCCGCAATGGAGGATTTTGCAATTGACATTATTGTCGGTAAGGGCCCCTCGGCAAACTCTATCCGATTGGATCTACCGCGCTTTACCCTGATCGGCGCGACAACTCGCGCGGGGCAGCTCTCCGCGCCACTGCGGGATCGGTTCGGTGTGAGCTTCCGTTTGGAGCTGTATTCGCCGGAGGAGCTGCGCCGCATCATCACGCGGTCGGCGGCGCTGCTCGGGATGCAGATCGACCCGGAGGGTGCGCTGGAGGTCGCTTCCAGAAGCCGCGGTACGCCGCGAATCGCCAACCGCATTTTGCGCCGTGTGCGCGATTTCGCCCAAATTTACTATGACGGCGTCATTACCAAGGCGGCGGCGGATCACGCGCTGAGCAAGCTGGAGGTCGATAAGCTCGGCTTGGACGCGACGGACCGGCGAATGCTCACGGCGATCATCAAGTTCTACGGCGGCGGCCCCGTCGGGTTGGAGACGCTTGCGGCGACCATTGGCGAGGAGGCGGTCACGTTGGAGGATGTTTACGAGCCTTACCTGATGCAGATCGGCTTTTTGACCCGCACGCCGCGCGGCCGCTGTGTCACGCAGCTTGCCTATGATCACCTGCATTTGCACAATGACGCGCCGGAACAACTGACATTTTGAACAAATTCAAACGGGAAAATCAATGAAATTCAACAAAAATTCGTCGGAAAGAAATAATATTTCATCAACTATTGACAAAACTGCATAAAATGCTATAATAATAAGGTAGCTTAAAGGCGTTTTCGGCGTAAAGCCGTTCGCAATATCAACCCTGTGTCAAACCAGCAAGCATTTTTTGATGGAAATAGCGTCAGGGCAAATCACTTATCAAGAGAGGTAAACCAACATGTACGAAGACAAGACTTTAGTTTGCAAGGAATGCGGTAACGAGTTCGTGTTCACCGCCGGTGAGCAGGAGTTCTATGCTGAGAGAGGCTTCCAGAATGAGCCGCAGCGCTGCAAGGCTTGCCGTGACGCTCGCAAGAATGCTGCTCGTAGCCCGAGAGAGTATTTCACCGCTGTCTGCGCCAACTGCGGCGGCGAGGCTCGCGTTCCCTTTGAGCCGAAGACCGACCGTCCCGTGTATTGCAGCGAGTGCTTCGCGAAGATGCGCGAGAACGGCTAATCAAAGTCAAAACAAAACGACGCTCCGTGAGGGGCGTCGTTTTGTTTGAAAAGTGAAAAGTGAATAGGTTGTGCCCCGTTTGCGGCTACAGCGTGCGGCATCCTTGACGCGCCGACCGCGTAAGCGGCAGACGGTATGAGAGAACAAATTCGTATGCGGTTGGTAGCTCCTGCACGCGGGCGGCTAATATGTTTGGTGCAGTAAGATGGTTTACAGATTGTGCAAGAACATGGTTTACAGTTTTGTGATATAATCAAGGCAAAAAACGGGAGGAAACCGGCATGCCTTGGGAAGAAAGGACTGCAAACCAAATGAGAAAAGAATTTG
>JAQXWB010000092.1 GCA_029225225.1 Bacillota bacterium
TGCGGGAATATCGCCAAGCACCAATCTTCACCCACTAATCGCATTATAACACGGGCGAACGCAAAGCGCAAGAGGCAAGTGCAACAAAGTGCCAACGCTTCCGCGCGTGTCACAGATACTCCCGCATGATACTGCGCGAAACAACACACCAAGCTACATCTGTTCAGAAAGGCGTGATGACCGATATGGAAATCAAGGATGTCAAGTTCGGAAAGACCGAGCGCAAGAGCTACGCCAAGTATCAGGAGATCCTGTCGATGCCGAACCTGCTGAAGATTCAGAAGGATTCGTACAACTGGTTCCTGAACGAGGGCCTGCGCGAGGTATTCCGCGACGTCGCCGCGATTACCGACTACACCGGCAACTTAGAGCTGTCCTTCCTTGACTATTCTCTCGACGAAAAGCCCAAATATACGGTCGAGGAATGCAAGGAACGCGACGCAACCTACGCAAAGCCCATCAAGGTGCGCGTCCGTCTGCTTAACAAGCAGACCGGCGAGATCAAGGATCAGGAGATCTTTATGGGCGATTTCCCGCTCATGACCAACGGCGGCACCTTCGTGATCAACGGCGCGGAGCGCGTCATTGTCTCGCAGATTGTCCGCAGCCCCGGCATGTATTACGGCGACACGGTGGACAAGGCGGATCAGCACATTTACAGCGCGACTGTGATCCCTTACCGCGGCGCATGGCTGGAGTATGAGACGGATCTGCAGAACTGCTTCTATGTCCGCATCGACAAGAACCGCAAGCTGCCGATTACCTGCCTGATTCGCGCCCTCGGCGTAGAGACCGACGCGCAGATCGTCGAGCTGTTTGGCGAGGATGAGCGCATTAAGGCGACGATGGAGAAGGACACCTGCAAGACCCGTGAGGACAGCCTGCTGGAGATCTACCGCCGTCTGCGTCCGGGCGAGCCGCCCACAGTCGATAACGCCTCGTCCTATTTAGACGCGCTGTTCTTCGACCCGCGCCGCTATGATGTTTCCAAGGTCGGTCGTTATAAATTCAATAAGAAGATGGATATCTGGAGCCGCCTGAGCGGTCAGGAACTGGCAGAGCCGATCGCCGACCCGCGCACGGGCGAGATCCTTGCCATGCCCGGCGAGGTTCTGAGCCGCGCAAGAGCGAAGGAGCTTTCGGCGCGCGGTGTCTGCGAAGCGACTCTGACGGTCAACGGCAAGCTCTGCAAGGTGTTCTCCAACTTCATGGTAGACATGAAGAACTTCGTCGATTTTGATCCGGCGCAGTACGGCATTCGTGAGAAGGTCTGCCGCAAGGTGCTGTTTGAAATGCTCGACACGGTTCCCGCCGACGGCTGGGAGGATGCCATCGAGGAGCGCCGCGATGACCTCATTCCGAAGCATATCACCCGCGACGATATCCTTGCTTCGATCAACTATCTCAACTGCGTGGTCTACGGCGTCGGCACGACCGACGATATCGACCATTTGGGCAACCGCCGCCTGCGCTGCGTGGGCGAACTGCTGCAAAACCAGTTCCGCGTCGGCTTTACCCGTTTGGAGCGTGTCATCCGTGAGCGCATGACCGTGCAGGATCTGGACACTGTTACCCCGCAGAGCCTCATCAACATCCGTCCCGTGACGGCGGTCATTAAGGAATTCTTCGGGTCCTCCCCGCTGTCGCAGTTCATGGATCAGAATAACCCGCTGGCAGAGCTGACACATAAGCGCCGTCTGTCCGCCCTCGGCCCCGGCGGTCTGTCGAGAGAGCGTGCCTCCTTCGATGTCCGAGATGTCCACTACAGCCACTACGGCAGAATGTGCCCCATCGAGACCCCCGAAGGCCCGAACATCGGCTTGATCAACTATCTGTCAAGCTTCGCGCAGATCAATGAGTACGGCTTCGTGGAAGCACCTTACCGCAAGGTCGCCAAGGAATATGATGAAAACGGCAAGTATGTCGCCTCCCGCGTGACGGACGAGGTTGAGTATATGTCCGCCGATGTGGAGGACGACTACTACATTGCGCAGGCAAAGGAGCCGGTCGATGAAAACGGCTACCTGCTCAATACCCGCATTACCTGCCGCCACCGCGACGAGATCATCGCCGTTGACCGCGAGACCATTGACTATCTCGATGTCTCCCCGAAGATGATGACCTCCATTGCGACGGCGTTCATCCCCTTCCTGCAAAACGACGACGCAAACCGCGCACTGATGGGCGCGAACATGCAGAGACAGGCAGTCCCGCTGATGGTCACGGAGGCACCGATTGTCGCCACCGGCATCGAGCAGAAGTGCGCCGTGGACTCCGAGGTCTGCATCAAGGCGGAGGGCGACGGCGTCGTGACCCGCGTCAGCGCCGATCTCATCACCGTCCGCTATGACAACGGTGAAGTCAAGGATTATAAGCTTACCAAATTCGCCCGTTCCAACCAAGGCACCTGCGTCAACCAGCGCCCGATCATCGAGGTCGGCGAGCGCGTGACGAACGAACAGATCATTGCAGACGGCCCCGCCTGCTCGCAGGGCGAAATTGCACTCGGCAAGAATGTGCTGATCGGCTTCGTCACTTGGGAGGGCTACAACTACGAGGACGCGATCCTGCTCAACGAGCGTCTTGTCCGTGAGGATGTCTTTACCTCGATCCATATTGAGGAATACGAGACGGAAGCGCGAGACACGAAGCTCGGGCCGGAGGACATTACCCGCGATATCCCGAATGTCGGCGACGACGTTCTGAAGGATTTGGACGAAGACGGCGTGATCCGCATCGGCGCGGAGGTCAAGTCCGGCGATTATCTGGTCGGCAAGGTCACCCCGAAGGGCGAGACGGAACTGACTGCCGAGGAGCGCCTGCTGCGCGCCATCTTCGGCGAGAAGGCGCGCGAGGTGCGCGACACCTCCTTGAAGGTTCCCCACGGCGAGGCGGGCATCATCGTGGATGTCAAGGTCTTTACCCGTCAGAACGGCGACGAGCTGGCACCCGGCGTCAACAAGGTCGTCCGCGTTTATATCGCGCAGAAGCGTAAAATCTCCGTCGGCGATAAGATGGCGGGCCGTCACGGCAACAAGGGCGTTGTCTCCCGCATCCTTCCCGAGGAGGATATGCCGTTCCTGCCCGACGGCACACCGCTGGATATCGTGCTGAATCCGCTGGGTGTTCCGTCCCGTATGAACATCGGACAGGTTTTGGAGGTTCACCTCGGCTATGCCGCCCATGCCCTCGGCTGGAAGGTCGCAACGCCGATCTTCGACGGCGCAAACGAGAAGGACATCCGCGAGACGCTGAAGCTTGCCGGTCTGCGCGAGGATGGCAAGACTGTCCTTTATGACGGACGCACGGGCGAGCCGTTCGATAACCTCGTTACGGTCGGCTATCCCTATTTCCTCAAGCTGCACCATTTGGTCGATGATAAGATCCATGCCCGTTCCACCGGCCCGTACAGCCTCGTCACACAGCAGCCGCTCGGCGGCAAGGCGCAGTTCGGCGGTCAGCGCTTCGGCGAAATGGAAGTCTGGGCGCTGGAAGCTTACGGCGCAGCCTATACCCTGCAGGAGATCCTGACGGTCAAGTCCGACGATGTGACCGGCCGTGTCAAGACCTACGAGGCGATCGTCAAGGGACACAATGTCCCGAAGCCCGGCGTTCCGGAGTCTTTCAAGGTTCTTGTCAAGGAATTGCAGTCTCTCTGCCTCGACGTCCGCGTGTTGGACGATCAGGGCGAGGAAATCGAGCTGCGTGAGGACGATGATGACGACGATACCGTCTACACCGCCGGCAACGAGAGCTTTGTGACCGACGAGAACGAAGTCCTCTCCTCGGGCTATGCCATTGATCCCGACAGCTTAGACAGCGATGTTTCCGCTCTCTCCCAGATCATCGGTTTAGGTGATGACGAGGACGCGGAAGACGATGAAGACGATTTTTCCGAGGAATTCGCCCTTGACGATTTCGATGCGGAAGACGATGAAGAATAAAAAAGGAGGAGTAATACGATGAGCAATAAGACTTTCAGTGCGATCAAAATCGGTATTGCTTCGCCGGAAATGATTCGCGATTGGTCCTACGGCGAGGTCAAAAAGCCGGAGACCATCAACTACCGCACCCTCAAGCCCGAACGCGACGGCCTTTTCTGCGAAAAGATTTTCGGACCGACGAAGGACTGGGAGTGCCACTGCGGAAAGTATAAGAAGATCCGCTTCAAAGGCAAGATCTGCGACCGCTGCGGCGTCGAGGTCACCAAGAGCAAGGTGCGCCGTGAGCGCATGGGTCATATCGAGCTTGCCGCGCCGTGCAGCCACATTTGGTATTTCAAGGGCATTCCCTCCCGCATGGGTCTGCTCCTCGATATCAGCCCCCGCATTTTGGAGAAGGTGCTGTACTTCGCCAGCTATATCGTCACTGACCCCGGCGACGCGCCGCTGAGCAAGTGCCAGATCCTCTCCGAGAAGGAATACCGCGACATGCGCGAAAAGTACGAGGATGACTTTGACGCGGGCATGGGCGCGGAAGCTGTGAAGAAGCTGCTTGCGGAGATCGACCTTGAGGCGCTCTCCGAGCAGCTCCGCAGTGAGCTGAAGAACGCGAACGGCCAGAAGAAGCTGCGTATCATCAAGCGTTTGGAGGTTGTCGAGGCGTTCCGTATGTCCGGCAACAAGCCTGAGTGGATGATTATGGATGTCCTTCCCGTCATCCCGCCCGAGATTCGACCGATGGTGCAGCTGGACGGCGGACGCTTTGCAACGAGCGACCTCAACGACCTGTACCGCCGCGTCATTAACCGCACCAACCGCTTAAAGCGCCTCATCCAGCTCAATGCGCCGGATATCATCATCCGCAACGAAAAGCGTATGCTGCAAGAGGCGGTGGACGCGCTGATCGACAACGGTCGCCGTGGCAGAGCCGTCACGGGCGCGAACAACCGCGCACTGAAGTCCCTGTCCGATATGCTCAAGGGCAAGCAGGGCCGTTTCCGTCAGAACCTGCTCGGCAAGCGCGTTGACTATTCCGGCCGTTCCGTTATCGTTGTCGGCCCGGAGCTGAAGCTCTATCAGTGCGGCGTGCCGAAGGAAATGGCAATTGAGCTGTTCCGCCCCTTCGTGATGAAGAAGCTCGTCGAAGACGGCGTTGCCAACAACATCAAGAGTGCGAAGAAGAAGATCGATAAGGGCGAGCCCGAGGTTTGGGATGCGCTGGAGGAGATCATCAAGGACCGTCCCGTCATGCTGAACCGTGCGCCGACGCTGCACCGTCTCGGCATTCAGGCGTTTGAGCCGGTGCTGGTCGAGGGTCGCGCAATCAAGCTGCACCCCCTGTGCTGCACGGCGTTCAACGCGGACTTTGACGGCGACCAGATGGCAATCCATGTCCCGCTGTCCGCAGAAGCGCAGGCGGAAGCCCGTATGCTGATGCTTTCGGCGAACAACCTGCTCCGCCCGCAGGACGGCAAGCCCGTCACCGTGCCGACGCAGGATATGATCCTCGGCACCTACTACCTGACCTATGTCCGTTTGGGCAAGGAGGAGAAGGGCGCAGAGGAGGTCTTCGTGACTGACGCAGGCGACTTTGACCTGCCCGTGAACCAGCTTGTTGACGGCGATCTTGTCGAAAAGGCGATTGACGAGGCCGAGCGCTTCCACAAGAAAGCGCCGCAGTTCGTCGCGAAGCATGCCTATTCGAGCGTGGAAGAGGCGATCACCGCTTATTCCTGCGGCGCAATCGGTCTGCACGCGCCCATCCGCGTCCGCTACGGCAAGGAGATCGACGGCGTGATGCAGTATCAACTCATCAACGCGACCGTCGGCAGACTCATCTTCAACGAGCCGATTCCGCAGGATCTCGGCTTTGTTGACCGCAGCAAGCCCGAAAACGCCTTTGAGCTGGAGGTCAGCTTCCTCGTCGGTAAGAAGAAGCTCGGTGTTATCATCGACAAGTGCATCCGCAAGCACGGCTTCACCATTGCCACCGAGATGCTCGACCGCGTCAAGGCACTCGGCTATAAATACTCCACCAAGGGCGCCATCACCGTTTCCATTGCGGATATGGCGATCCCCGAAAAGAAATATGCCCTCGTTGCCGAAGCGGAAAACGAGGCGGTCAAGATCGACCGTAAGTATAAGCGCGGCTTTATCACCAATGACGAACGCTATCGTCTCGTTGTGCGTCAGTGGGAGCAGACCATTAAGGATGTTACCGGCGCGCTGCAAGAAAACCTCGACCGCTTCAACCCCATCTATATGATGGCAGACTCCGGCGCGCGCGGCAGCATGAACCAGATCCGTCAGCTTGCCGGTATGCGCGGACTGATGGCGGACACCAATGGTCGCACCATCGAAATCCCGATCAAGGCAAACTTCCGTGAAGGTCTTTCCGTTCTGGAATATTTCATCTCTTCGAGAGGCGCGCGTAAGGGCTTGACCGATACCGCGCTGCGTACCGCTGACTCCGGTTATCTGACCCGCCGTCTGGTCGATGTTTCGCAGGAGGTCATTATCCGCGAGCACGACTGCGGCACGATGCACGGCATCAACCTCGGCGAGGTTGTGGAAAAGGGACAGGTCATTGAGTCCTTCGCCTCCCGTATCCACGGCAGGTTCCCGGTGGATGATGTGGTCGATCCCGAGACGGGCGAGGTGCTGATCCCGAACGACCGCATGATGACGGAGGACGACGCGAAGTTGCTCGAAGCGCACGGCGTTCACAGCGTCTACGCCCGCACCGTCCTCGGCTGCCGCGCAAGAAGCGGCGTCTGCGCGAAGTGCTACGGCATGAACCTTGCCACCTCCGAGCTGGTCAATCTCGGCGAAGCGGTCGGCATCATCGCCGCGCAGTCCATCGGTGAGCCGGGCACGCAGCTTACCATGCGTACCTTCCACACCGGCGGCGTCGCGGGCGACGATATCACACAGGGTCTTCCCCGTGTTGAGGAGCTTTTCGAGGCGCGCAAGCCGAAGAAAATGGCGGTTATTTCCGAAATCGACGGCGTTGTCGCGGTCGACGACAGCCACCGCAGCGCGCTGCGCGACATTACCGTGACCGCTGAGGACGGCGAAGTCAAGCTCTATCAGGTGCCGTATTCCGTCGGCTTGAAGGTCGAAAACGGAAAGACGGTCCGCAAGGGCGAGCCGATCACCGACGGCGCGCTGAACCCCCACGATGTGCTCCGCATTTCGGGTGTTGAGGCAGTGCAGAACTACCTGACGCAGGGCGTTTTGGCGGTTTACCGTCAGCAGGGCGTCGATATCAACGATAAGCATATCGAGGTCATTATCCGTCAGATGATGCGCAAGGTGCGCGTCGAGGATCCCGGTGATACCGAGCTGCTCAGCGGCACCGTCGTCGATGTTTACGAGTTTGACGACGCCAACGAGAAGATCCGCCAGCGCATCGCGGCAGGCGAGACCGATCTGCGCGAGGCGACCGACAGCCTGATCCTCATGGGCATCACGAAGGCGTCTCTGGCAACGGAGTCCTTCCTCTCTGCCGCCTCCTTCCAAGAGACGACGAAGGTGCTGACCGAGGCTGCCATCAAGGGCAAGGTCGATCACCTTGTCGGCTTGAAGGAAAATGTCATCATTGGCAAGCTGATCCCCGCTGGTTCGGGACTTGACATTTACCGCAACTACGATGTGGAACAGTGGCCCGAATCCGAGATCACGCAGGACATGATCGACAACGAACAGAAATAAGCGCACACCTGCACAAATCGAATCAAAAAAGATCCCACAGCTTCGTTCATGTGAAGCTGTGGGATCTTTTTGCGTGTCAATGGGGACAGACCTGTGACACCTTTTTGATGGCTTGCTCATTGGCTCCCTGCTGCTTGGTAGTGTCAAGTATTATGCGCAAAATTGATTATGGCTCTGGTAGAAATCTATTACAGGGGGCGGGATACCGCCCCTTGGTTACGATTCAGCGGGCAGGGCGCAAAGTGTCAAGGGCGGCGGTACGCCGCTTGTCTTGCCCTTGACGCTTTGTGACCTGACTGCTGCTTATCCAACCAGCAGCTCCTGCTCCATCGCCTCCAGGTGCTTCATGCTCATGTACTTCTTGCTGCCCCATTGGGTTCCAGCCACATGGCGCAGCCGGGCGCACACCAGCATCAAAGCCGAATTTCCGTCCGGGAAAGCGCCGACTACCCTCGTCCTGCGCCGGATCTCGCGGTTCATCCGTTCGATCACATTGTTGGTTCGGATCTTTGTCCAGTGCTCAGAGGGAAAGTCACAGTAGGTCAGCGTTTCCTCAATTCCCGCCTCTATCTTCTTTGCGGCCTCCGGCAGCTTCATGGCCTTCAGCTCCGCAACCACTGCGGTAGCTTTCTCCCGGGCGGCCTTCTTGCTCTCCTGCGCGTGGATCGCTTTGAGCATCTTCGCCACATTTTTTACCTTGGATTTGGGCACAACAGAGAATACGTTCCGGTAGAAATGCACGACACAGCGTTGGTACTTCGCTTCGGGAAACACCTCTCCCACAGCCTCCAGCATCCCCAGACATTTGTCCCCGACAATGAGTTTGACACCTTCAAGACCTCTTCCACGAAGCCACTGGAAGAAGCTGACCCAGCTTGCCTTGTCCTCTTTCATCCCCTCGGCCGCACCCAAAACCTCACGATAGCCGTCCTCATTCACAGCAATCGCCACCAAAACGGCCACATTTTCGTACTCACCGCCCCAATTTCGCTTGAGATAGATTCCGTCAACGTACACATAGGGATACTTTCCGCCTTGCAGGGGACGGTTACGCCAGGCCTCAATGTTGACATAGGCTTTCTTGTTCAGCTCGCTGATGGTGGAGGCGGACACCTTGCTGCCCCACAGAGCCTCAGTGATGTCCTCTACCCGACGCACGGACACGCCTGCCAGGTACATCTCGATCAGGGCTTCCTCCACGCTGCTTTCCCGGCGGCGGTAGCGCTCAATGATGGCAGTCTCGAAAGAGATGCCCTTCAGACGGGGCACGTGGAGCGTCACATTCCCGGAAGTGGTAGTCAGGTTCCGGTCATAGTGACCGCTGCGATAGCCCTGACGGGCCTCGCTGCGCTCGTATCTGGCCGCCTGGGTGAGCTTCTGGGCTTCGGCCTCCAGCAGCTCGTTGAGGGTCTCTTCTACGCTACCTCGAACCAATTCCTTGATTTGCCCCTTGATAATTTCCTCGTTGAATTGTACAATGTTGTTGGACATGGTTTGTCGTCTCCTTTCAGAATGTGTGTCGCAACTTCATTCTACCAGAGACCAGCAAGCCGTGTCTACTTTTTTGCCTTTTTCAATTTGCGCAACTTATTGTACCTTATCGGCTGCTTCATCAATGTGCTTAGCGGCGTAAAACCCCGCAGGAGATTCTTCTCCTGCGGGATGCTTGGTTGGGGGTATCTGAATCAATCAGCAAGCGCGCTCGGCAAAAGAGACTCAGACGATTTGTTTATAGACTCCCTCGTTACTTGCTGAAATCTCTGAAGAGGAAGGTCACAATCTGACCGCGGGTACAGGTAGCCTGCGGAGAGAAGGTCTTTGCGGAAGTACCGTTAGTAATGCCGTTTGCTACCGCCCAAAGCACTGCATTATAGAAGTAATCGCTTGATTTCACATCGGTGAAATCGCATTTTCCGTTTACCTCCGGCTCATTATTCGAGCGATATTGGAATGTAACAACCTGACCGCGGGTGCAAGGCTCATTCGGAGAGAATTTGGTGCTGGAAGTGCCGGTAGTAATACCGTTCTCTACTGCCCAAATGACAGCAGTATAGAAATAGTCGGATTTCTTTACATCAGCAAAGGGATTGTTCCCGGACTGCGGTGCGGGTTCGCCTGCGGCTCTCCACAGGAAAGTCACAACCTGTCCTCTTGTGCAGGGACTCTCCGGACTGAAATGGGTCTTGTCAGTGCCGTTGGTAATACCCTGTTCGACCGCCCAAGCAACAGGTGTCGCATAAAAGCTACTCTCGCTTACATCGACAAACTGGCTGGCGCCGGAAGACGTCTGTTTTTCAACCTTTCCGCATGTCGCACAGGTACGCTGTTTTCCAACCGTCACAAGACCGGTTGCATCGGTTATCGACTGCCAATCCGACCAGGAGTGGCCAAGCTTCTGGATGGTTTTTTCCTGCGTCATACCGCAAACTGTGCATTTATAGACGGTTGTACCGTTTTCGGTGCAGGTAGCCGAGGCAGTAACTGTACCGGCATCCATTGTATGAGCGCCTTCGTCTTTTTTGAGATCGGTATAGCCCTCATCCACACAGGCATGCCAATGCGAGGTTTCGTTATACGTCCAGTCGGAAGAATTAGCACAGGGGACGGTTCCTTGTCTCATTATCTCAGCCATCTTTCCACCATTCCTTTGGATTCGCCGCACACACGGGAGATTTGGCGAATGGAAGCACCTTGTGCGCGGACGCTTTTCACGGTTCTTTCCTTCAGTTCCTTGGGCAGACTCCGAAAATCCGAGGCGTTTTTGCATTTTGCGTAACTCTCGATCAGCCTTTGCACCTGCTCGTCCGTCAATCGCTGCTCGGCTGCATCTTCGTCATCCAAGCACTGATCATCGGAGCTTTGCGCATGAAACGCCACAAACTCCTCGCTGCTCAAGATTGAAAAAATAAAGTTTCGGTCGATTAACGCAGTGTCCGAAAAATACTCGTTGTAGCTGCTGTAACAGTAGTCTGCAACGCTCCCGCAGATACCGGCTTTCACCGGATTCTGATGGATATATCGGAGTACCGTCAGCAGGTATGCATCGGTTTCGACCGGTTCGCTTTTGTAGCGATCCTGAAACAAATGCCCGATGCGCTGATATTTGGCATTATACCAATAGACGAAGCGCACGGTAATACGTTTCATACTCTTTTCAATCGGCTCACTACCCTCTTGGAAAAGAAGGTGTACATGGTTTCCCATCAGGCAATAGGCAAAGATTTTGAATGCGCTAATCGCTTGACTTTTCGCTAAAATCTGCAGGAACTTTTCATAGTCTGCGCCTTCCTTAAAAATCTGCTGTCGATTTACACCACGCAGCATGATATGATAGATTCCGCTGCTACTTTTTCTTCGTGCTTGTCTCGGCATTCTTCATCACCCAAAATCAGGATAGCATAACCGAAAAGTTTTGTCAAGACAGGGAACCGTCCCCTTGTCTTATGAAGGAAGTATAAATTGACATTTTCTTCCTGCAACGGTAGACATAATATAATAAAACATTTGTTCGAAAATTTGATTTTACGCCGAATAATCACCGAAAAAAACAAAAAATAATGTGCCGAAGTATGAAAAAGTGATTGCAATTTCCGCTTGAGGATAGTATACTGTTAGTGAGTGGAGCCAAATGGAAGAAAAAAGAGCAAAATGGAGCGAGGTGAGGGCGATGTACGGTCAATACAAGCACACATTGGATCCAAAGGGCAGACTGTTCGTCCCCTCGAAGTTCCGAGAGGAGTTGGGCGCTTCGTTTTATATCGCAAAGGCGCCTGACGGCTGTCTTGCGGTCTATCCGGAAGCGGAGTGGAAGCGCGTGCTCGACCGCTTCAACGCGCTCCCTATGTCACAGGCGCGCAATATGCGTGTGTTTCTTGCCAATGTGATCAAATGCGAACCGGACAAGCAGGGGCGTTTTCTCCTGCCGGACTCCTTCCGGGAATACGCCGGAATCAAGCAGGAAGCCGTGTTCCTCGGTCAGGCGGGTCGTGCTGAAATCTGGTCTGCGGATCGCTATGCGGCGGAGGAGGAGAAGTACCTCACGCCGGAGGCGCTTGCCGCTGTGATGGAAGAATTGGGGTTCTGATGGAATTTAGTCATAAATCCGTCCTTTTGGACGAATGCATGGAAGCGTTAAAGCTCCGTCCCGACGGAATCTATTTGGACGGGACGCTCGGCGGCGCGGGACATTCCTATGAGATCGCCCGCCGTCTGACGACGGGAAGGCTGATCGGCGTGGACAGAGACGCGGTCGCGCTGCAGGCTGCCGGAGAGCGGCTTGCGCCGTTTGCAGACCGTGTGACGACGGTTCATTCAAATTTTTCCGAGCTGGATCACATTTTAGACGGTCTTGGCATTGACGCGGTGGACGGGATGCTCTTTGATCTCGGCGTTTCTTCCCCGCAGTTGGATGACGCGCAGCGCGGCTTTTCCTACATGGCGGACGCGCCGCTCGATATGCGCATGAACAAGGACGACACACTCACGGCGGCGGAGGTCGTGAACCTCTGGTCGCAGGACGAGCTGCGCCGCATCCTCTATGAATACGGCGAGGAGCGTTACGCGCCGCAGATTGCCGCAGCGATCGTCCGCAGGCGCGAGAAAGCGCCCATCCGCACGACGCTGGAGCTGGTGGAGGTCATTCGTTCCGCCATGCCGCCGCAGGCGCTGCGCGAAAAGCAGCACCCCGCCAAGCGGAGCTTTCAAGCCATCCGCATCGCGGTCAACGATGAGCTGGGCGCAATTGGCAAGCTGATGCGTAGCGCGTTTGCAAGATTGAAGCCGGGCGGGAGACTGGCGGTCATTACCTTCCACTCGTTGGAAGACCGTATCGTCAAGAGCGAGATGCAGCTTGCCGCGCGCGGGTGCACCTGCCCGCCGGAATTCCCGGTCTGTGTATGCGGTAAAACGCCGCTGATCCGTATTGTCACGCGCAAGCCGATCGTTTCCGGCGCGCGTGAGTTGGAGGATAATCCCCGCGCGAGAAGCGCGAAGCTCCGCGTAGCGGAGAAGCTGTAGCGACGAAGGAGGCGCAAACTATGCCGAAGTATGAAGAATATCGCAGTAACGGCTCTGCGGCGTACGATATTCACGCCAATACTGCCAGACCCGTAGAACGACCGGAGCGCCTGCCCGATGCGCCGCAGCGCACGAAGCCGGTTCGGCGCGTTAAGACGAAGCTGGCGATTGCACCCTTTACGGTGCTTGGCACGGCAATTGCGGTCGTGATGCTGTTTTTGGTTGTGTTTAGCTATGTGCGCCTTTATGAGGCACAAAGCGAGGTGAGCGACCTGAAGGATCAGCAGACGGAGCTGGCGACGCAGGAACAGCGCCTTCGTTCGCAATATGAAAATTCGTTGGATCTGCCTGCGATTGAGGCGCGCGCCAAAGAGCTTGGCATGCGTCAGCCGCTTGCTTCGCAGATCGTTTATGTTGAGGTTGCGGCGGGGGATACCGTGCAGATTGCGGCTGCTCCGGAGGAACGTAACCTGATTGAGCAGATCTATGATGCGTTCCACGGCGTAATCAGCGATGTTGTGGAATACTTTTCATAGTCTGCGGCATATAGTAAACAAGCAGAGCATGGGCGGTGAATCCAAATTGCCGCCCATGTTTTTGGACTTTCCCTTCATTACCTATCCGGAGGGCGGATATGAAACAGCATGATTTAAAACGAAGAACGAAGGCGCGTCCGCGCCGCAAAAAGGAGAGCGTCAGCAACAGCTATGTCCGCAAGGGCGTTTTGTGGCTGATGATCCTGATCGGCGTGGTTTCCTTCGGCGCCCTGACAGCCAGACTTGTCAAGCTGATGCTGATTGACCACGAGTATTACGAGGCAAAGGCAATCAGCAACCAGACGCGCAGCACCAGCGTGACGGCAAGCCGCGGCACGATCTACGACCGCAATATGGAGGTGCTTGCCGCCTCTGCCAGTGTGGAAAACATCTTCCTTGATCCGCTGGAGCTGTCGCAGAACAATGTGGACATCGACTTCTTAGCGAAGAACCTTTCGAGGATCCTTGATATTGACGAGTCGTTTATCAAGGAGCAGGCGGCGGATGTCAATATGCGTTATAAAATGCTCAAGCGCCGACAGGAGAAGGACATCTGCGATGCGGTGCGGAGCTTTATCAGCGAGAACGGTATCATCGGCGTGCATTTAGAGCCGGATTCCCAGCGCTATTACCCCAACCATGAGACGGGCTCGCAGCTCCTCGGCTTTACCAACACGGAGAACAAAGGCTCCGAGGGCTTAGAGGCGTATTATGACAGCACGCTGCAAGGTACGGCGGGCGCAGTGATCACCACAAAGGGCAACAACGAGACAGAGATGCTCTATTCCTACGAGAAATACTATGAGGCGAGTGACGGCAGCAGCCTTGTGCTGACGATTGACCTGACCGTGCAGCGCGCGCTGGAAAAGCAGATGAATGATGCCATTGACCGCTATGATGTGCTCAACGGCGCGTTTGGAATTGTCTATGACGCACAGACCGGCGATGTCATTGCAATGGCGACGCTCGGCGGTTATGACCCAAACAATTATTTAGAGATTTTTGATACAGGAACGAACGAGACGCTTGAGGAAATGTACGCCGGTGCGCTGAAATACCCCGAGGGAAGCGAGGAGCGCAAGGCGGCGATTGCTGAGTATAACGACGCGATGGCGACCGCGCGCCTCAAGCAGTGGAGAAACCGCTGCGTCAGCGACGGCTACGAGCCGGGCTCTACCTTTAAGATCATCACGCTGGCAGCGGGCTTGGACTCCGGCAAGGTTACGTTGGATGACAGCTTCTACTGCGGCGGCGTGGAAACCTTTGAAGGCCGTTCGCAGCCGCTGAACTGCTGGCAGCACTATGGTCACGGCGCGGAGACAACGGCGCAGGCGCTGCAAAATTCCTGCAACATTGCCTTTGGACATATGGGTCTGAAGATCGGCGGCGAAACGATGTATGATTACTGCCGCGCCTTTGGGCTGATGGAGACAACGGGCATTGACCTGCCCGGTGAGGCAAGCGGCATTTTCCACACCAAGGAACGCCTGAGCGACTACGGGGCTTACGGCACGAGCTATCTGATCTCGACCTCCTTCGGTCAGACCGTGAAGCCGACGCCGATCCAAATCGTCCGCGCCGTCGGCGCGGTGATTAACGGCGGCTATCTGCTTGAGCCGCACATCGTCTCCGAAGTGCTCGATGAGGAAGGCAATGTGCTGGAAAAGAATGAGCGCACGGTCGTGCGGCAGGTCATCTCCGAGGAGACCTCCGCGACGATGTGCGAGCTTTTGGAATCCGTCGTTACGCAGGGCACGGCGAAAAATGCCAAGGTTGTCGGTTACCGCATCGGCGGCAAGACCGGCACGGCGGAAAAGACCGACCAGATTGACGAAAACGGCGAATATACCAACGACAAGATCGTCTCCTTCATCGGCGTTGCGCCGATGGAGAACCCGCGCTATGTGGTGCTGGTCGCGCTGGATACGCCGAACTATGCAAGCGGACAGTATGTCTCCGGCGGCGTCATGGCGGCACCGACGGTCTCGGCGGTCTTTGAGGATATTCTTCCGTATCTCGGCGTTGAGCCGCAGTATGAGGAGGAAGACATGTACCGCGTGAATGTCTTTATGCCCGATGTCAAGGGCATGACGGAGAGCGAGGCCGCCTCGATGCTGCGCGATTCGTATTTGGAATACCGCATCATCGGCGACGGCGACAAGATTGTCAGCCAGATCCCGGCGAGCGGGCGAGAGGTCCCGGGTAACTCCACCGTGCTCCTCTACACCGACGATTCCATGCCGACGGATCCCGTCATCGTGCCGAATCTGATGGGCATGACGGTGACGCAGGCGACGCAGGTGCTGTCTGATTTGGGACTCTACCTACAGGCAAAGGGTACGGATTCTACGGCATGGCATGTCGTCGTGACCGATCAGGATATCATAGAAGGTACACAGGTGGATCGAGGAACGACTATCACGGTCATTTTTGCGGATACGACCGATATGGACTGATACAGGAGAAAAACATGAAGCTGCAAGAGCTGCTGCAAGGCATAGCGGTGCCGGAAAGTAACGCACCGATGGATATGGAGATCACGGGCGTAAGCTATTCGTCGAACACGGTGCGGACGGGAGAACTGTTCGTTGCCGTGCCCGGCTACACCACCGACGGGCACCGATTTATCCCCGACGCGGTCGCGCGCGGGGCTGCGGTCGTGCTGTGTGAACGCGACATGCCGCAGGAGGTGCCGTGGGTGCGCGTGGCGTCCTCCCGCGAGGCGCTGGCGCAGCTGGGCGTGAATTGGTACGGCGACCCGTCAAAAGCCATGCAGGTCATCGGCGTGACGGGGACGAACGGCAAGACCTCCGTGACCTACCTGCTCAAAACGCTCTTGGAAAACGCCTGCGGCGCAAAGGTCGGACTGATCGGCACGATCTGCAATATGATCGGCGGACAGGAGCTGGAAACGGAACGCACCACGCCGGAGAGCTTTGCCTTGCAGGGGCTCCTTGCGCAGATGCGCGACGCGGGCTGCACGCATGTTGTGATGGAGGTCTCCTCTCATGCGCTTGCGCTGCACCGTGTGGACGGCGTCCGTTTCTCCGTGGGCGCGTTTACGAACCTGACGGAGGATCATTTGGATTTTCATAAGACGATGGAGAACTATCGGCAGGCAAAAGCGCGGCTCTTTCAGCTTTGCGAAAGCGGTGTGTTCAACCTTGACGATAAGAAAACCACGCCGAAAATGCTTGCGCAAGCGCGCTGTAAGTGCTATACTGTCGGCACACGTCCCGATGCGGCTCTGACCGCGCGGGAGATCACCCTCGGCGCGGATCACATTTCCATGACGGTTTGCGAAGGGCAGACGGAGGCGTTTGTGCGTCTCGGCATTCCCGGGCGCTTTACCGTGAGCAACGCGCTCGTTGCCCTCGGCATTGCCCGCAGCCTCGGCATCCCGCTTGTGCAGGCTGCCGCCGCGCTCGGCAAGGCGAAGGGCATCAAGGGACGGCTGGAGGTCGTACCGACGCCGGGCAGGGACTTTACCGTTTTGATCGACTATGCCCATACGCCCGACGGCTTGGAAAATGTCCTGCGCTCCGTGCGGGATTTCTGCAAGGGCAGAATTTTACTCGTCTTCGGCTGCGGCGGCGATCGCGACCGCCAAAAACGCCCGATCATGGGAAAGCTTGCGGCGGAACTGGCTGATTTCGTCATTGTCACCTCAGACAATCCGCGCACCGAGAAGCCGATGATGATTATTGAGGATATTTTAGAGGGCATGGCGGGAACGAAAACGCCCTATACGGTGGAGGAAAACCGCCGCTTGGCAATTCGTACCGCCTTGCGCTGCGCAAAAAAAGATGATATAGTATTGCTCGCCGGAAAGGGACATGAGACTTATCAGATCCTCGGTACGGAAAAGACGCATTTGGATGAACGCGAGGAGGTTGCCGCAGTATTATGCGAGATGGGAAAATAACGCTTGGACAGGCGGCAGCGTGGTGCGGCGGAGCGGTCGCGCCCCAATTTGCCGAAACCGCGTTCCATGGGGCAAATTTTGACACCCGCCGTTTGCAGGCGGGAGAGCTGTTTGTCGCGCTGGTCGGTGCGCGCAACGGGCACGCTTTCGCCCGCGCCGCGATGGAACAGGGCGCGGCGGGCGTTTTGGCAAGCGAAGGCTTGGACGCCGATATTCCCGCGATCTATGTACAGGATACGGAAAAAGCGCTGCAAGCAATCGCGCAACAACGGCGCGCGCAGCTCTCCCTGCGCTGTGTGGGCATTACGGGCAGCGTCGGCAAAACGACCACGAAGGAAATGATCGCCGCCGTTTTGGAAACGACCTTTGTCACGCAGAAAACGGCGGAGAATTTTAATAACGGCATCGGACTGCCCGTGACCGTGCTCGGACTGAGCGAAAACTGCGAGGCGGCAGTGCTGGAGATGGGCATGAATCATTTCGGTGAAATCTCCGCGTTAACGCGCATTGCCCAGCCGGACATTGCCGTGATTACGAATATCGGTACGATGCATATGGAAAATCTCGGCTCACGAGAGGGAATTTTGCAGGCAAAGCTTGAAATTTTAGAGGGCTTGCGTCCGAACGGGGTTGCCGTCTTCAACGGTGATAATGATCTTTTGCGGCGCGAGGCGGCAAAATATCACGCCGTGACCTTCGGGTGCGGAGAAGACAATACCGTCCGCGCGCGCGAGGTTCGCGTGGAGGAAACGCAGACCTCGTTCACGGCAAGGGGCTTCGGAGAAGAATTTCGCGTGGTCTTGCCCGTGTCGGGGGAGCATTATGTGCTGGATGCGCTGGCGGCGATCACCGTCGGGCTGCAATGCGGCGTTTCGCCGGAGAAAATCGCGGCGGCGCTGGCGGAGTTCCGCAACACCGGTATGCGGCAAAAACGCTATGACCGCGACGGTCTGCATATCATTGAGGACTGCTACAACGCGGGGCCGGAGTCGATGCGCGCGGCGCTCAAGGTGCTGCAAGGTGCGCGCGGCAGAAGAATCGCCGTTCTCGGCGGGATGTTGGAGCTTGGCGATTTTGCGCCGCAGGCCCATTATGAGATCGGGCAGGCGGCTGCGGGTGCGGCGGATATCCTGCTTGCCTACGGCGAGAACAGCGAGGAATATGTCCGTGGCGCGAAGGCGGCGGGGCTGGACAACGCGCGCTGCTTCCCGACGCACGAGGCGCTGACCGAGGCGCTGCGCGAGACGGTGCGCCCGCAGGACACCCTGCTCGTCAAGGGAAGCCGCGGCATGAAAATGGAGCGCGTATTGCAGCTCCTTTTTGACAAAAGCAAAATTGGAGGATAACGATTATGGATACACCGTTGCTTATGGTGCTGCTTTCAGTGATTTCGGGTTTTGTTCTGGCGCTGACGCTGGGGCACTTCCTGATCCCTGCGCTCCGCGTGCTGAAGGCGGGACAGTCCATCCGTGAGGTCGGACCGAAATGGCATAACGGGAAACAGGGCACGCCTACGATGGGCGGTCTGATGTTTATCGCCGCGTCCGCCCTCTGCGCCATGACCGGCTGGTACGCCATGCGCAAGACGGGGGATTATTCGCACCTGCTCGTGCTGGCGCGGGCCGTAATGTTCGGCCTGATCGGTTTTTATGATGACTTTATCAAGGTCAAGAAAAAGCGTAACCTCGGTCTGACGGGCTTGCAGAAGCTTGTTTTGCAGGTGCTTGCGGCGGGTGTCTTTCTGCTGCTGATGTATCTGACGGACAGTCTGCATTACGACCTTTACATCCCCTTCGTCAAGGAGCCGATTGCCCATGTGCCGCCCGTTTTGTACCTTGCCGTGGCGGTGTTTGTGATCGTCGGCTGCGTCAACGCCGTCAACCTGACCGACGGCATCGACGGGCTTGCTTCCGGCGTTACCATGCCGGTCATGCTCTTTTTCACGCTGGTTGCCATGTCGATGAAAAAGCTCGGGCTTGCGACCTTCCCGGCTGCGCTGCTGGGCGGACTTGCGGGCTTCCTGTTCTATAATTTCTATCCCGCAAAGGTCTTTATGGGTGACACCGGCTCGCTGTTTTTGGGCGGCGCGGTCGTGGGTTTGGCGTTCGCGCTGGATATGCCGCTGGTGCTGCTGTTTGTCGGCTTGATCTATATCATTGAAACCCTTTCGGACATCTTGCAGGTTAGCTACTTCAAGCTGACGCATGGCAAGCGTATCTTTAAAATGGCACCCATCCACCATCATTTTGAGATGTGCGGCTGGTCGGAAAAGAAAATTTGGACGGTTTTCGTCCTGACAACGGTCGTCATGTGCGTCGTTGCGTGGTTCGGCGTCCGTATTTGGTTCTAAGTTTCCTAATTTCATAACGCTTCGCGCGGAAAGGAGGTGCGGCATTGTTCGGCAGAAAAAAAGACGAAGCTGCGGCGATCAAATTGAAAAAGCAGGAACGCGTCATTGAAAACGACCGCGGCGTGATGGATCTGCCCTATCTGCTTCTGACGGTGCTCTTGGTCATCATCGGACTGATCATGCTCTTTTCCGCAAGCTTTGCCCGCGCCTACTATATCACGGGCAATTCCGCAAGCTATTTTACCAGTCAGGCGATCTTCGCGGTGCTTGGGATCGGTGCGATGTATGCTATGAGCCGCGTGCCGTATGAATGGTATTACAAGCTCTCGCGTCTGATCTACGGCGGGACGATCCTGCTCCTGCTGGCGGTGCTGCTTGTCGGTACGAATGTCAACGGCGCGACACGTTGGATCAACCTCGGCTTTACCCAGCTTCAACCCTCCGAGATCGCGAAGCTGTCCCTGATCATCTCTCTGTCCGTGCTGATGACGCGCAATCAAAAGGATATCAAATCCCCGCGCACCTTTTTTGCCTGTGCGGGCGCGCTTGCGATTATCGCGCTGCTGCTGATTGCGGAGCCACACTTCTCCGCAACGATTATCATTGCGCTTTTATGGTTCTGCATGATGGCCATCGGCGGCACAAACCGCAAATATCTCGGTATTATTGTCGCCATCGGCGCGGCGGGTCTGCTCTTCCTGCTCTTGAGCGGCGGCTACACCAGCGAGCGTATCACGGCTTGGCGCAATCCGGAGGCGGATCCGTTGGATTCCGGCTTGCAGATTTTGCAGTCTGAGTACGCCATCGGCTCCGGCGGCTTGCTCGGGCTTGGATTTGGCAAGAGCCGCCAGAAATATCTCTACCTTCCCGAAGAACATAACGACTATATCTTCGCCATCGTCTGCGAGGAACTGGGCTTTATCGGCGCGGTCGGCATTCTGATCCTCTTTGCGCTGCTGATCATCCGCGGCTACTGGATCGCCATGCACGCACGCGACCGTTTCTCCATGCTGCTTGCGGCAGGCTTGACCACGCTGCTGGCAATTCAGGTGGTATTAAATGTCGCGGTTGTGACGAATCTCCTGCCTGCAACGGGCATTTCACTGCCCTTCTTCTCCTCGGGCGGCACGGCGCTGATCATGCAGCTTGCCGAGAGCGGCATTATGCTCAATATTTCCCGCAGTATTTCCCATAGTCCGAAATAAAGGAGCGTTGCCATGAAGGTCGTATTTACCTGCGGCGGTACGGGCGGACATATCAATCCCGCCATTGCGGTCGCTAAGATTCTGCGTGAGCGCAAGCCGGAGGCGGAGATTCTCTTTGTCGGCGCGGACGACGGCATGGAGACGGAGCTTGTGCCCAGAGAGGGCTTTCGCATCGAAACGGTTACGATTTCCAATTTTCTGCGCAGCTTGACGCCGTCTGCAATGTGGCACAACGCGAAGGCGCTTGTCATTATTCGCCGCGCCCTGCGCAGAGCGGATCAGATCATCAGGGAGTTTCAACCCGACGTCATTCTCGGCACGGGCGGCTACGCAAGCTACCCCATGCTGCGGCAGGGGGCAAAGCGCGGCATACCGACCGCCGTCCATGAGGCAAACGCCGTCCCGGGGCTTGCGACGCGGATGGTCTGTGACAAGGTCGATAAAATTCTGGTCAGCTTTGCCGAGAGCAAGCGCGAGTATCAAAACGCGGATCGTGTGATTCCCGTCGGCATGCCCGTGCGGGAGGAGTTCGTGTTTACGAAGCGCGCCGAAGCCAGAAAAGCGTTGGGACTGGACGACGATACGCCGCTCATCGTTTCGGCGTGGGGCAGCCTCGGCGCGCGGGAGATGAACAAAAAGATCGCGCAGTTTATGAAGCTGGAATGTGAAGAAAACCGCTTTCGTCACATTCACGCAACCGGTTCGTTCGGTTGGCGCTGGATGCCGGACTATGTAAAGGAGCAGGGCGTGGACCTTGCCGCGCATCCGATGGTGACGATGCAGGAATATATCTATAATATGCCTACCCTGATGGCGGCGGCAGATCTCTTTCTCAGCCGCGCGGGCGCTTCGACGCTGAACGAGATCGCGGCGGCGGGCACGCCGAGCATCATTGTGCCGTCGCCGAATGTGACCAACAATCATCAGGAGAAAAACGCGCGTATTTTGGAGCAGCGCGGCGCGGCGGTTGTTTTGCGCGAGAGCGAGTGCGACGGCGAGCGCCTCTACCGCGAGGCTTGCGCGCTTTTGGAAGATGAAGCGCGCCGCAAAAAAATGCGTACCGCCCTGCGGGAGGTCGCAGTTCTTGACTCCGCAGAGCGCATCTACCGCATCCTGATGGAGCTGGCAAAATCACGCTGAGCGCACCTTTTGCATAGGATGGGGCAAATTTCCGATACGGAGGTTTGCCTATGGGGGCGTATCAGATCATCGGCGGGAGACCGCTGCGCGGCGTGATTCCGATTCACGGCGCAAAAAACAGTATGCTGCCGATTCTGGCGGCAACGCTCGTCAGCGGAGGAACATGCGTGCTGCACAACTGCCCGCAAATTTCCGACGCGGACGCGGCGCTTACCATCCTGCAAAGCCTCGGCTGTCAAGTAAAACGCGAGGGAGATACCCTGATTGTCGATACATACGCCGCAGACGGGACGGAGATCCCAGCGGCGCTGATGCAAAAAATGCGGGCAGCGGTGATCTTCCTCGGGGCGTTGCTGGCACGCTTCGGGCGCGCGCGTTTGTCGCACCCGGGCGGCTGCCGCCTCGGCGAACGACCGATTGACTTGCATTTGATGGGACTTCGAATGCTGGGCGCCTCCTGTGTCTATGAGGGCGAGGAGCTGCTCTGCACGGCGCACAAACCGGAGGCGGCAACGATTGCCTTGCCGTTTCCCAGCGTCGGTGCGACGGAAAACCTGCTTTTAGCCGCGCTTTCCTGTGAAGGGGAGACTGTGCTGTGCAACGCGGCGCGGGAGCCGGAGATCGGAGATCTGATCGGATTTCTGATCGCCTGCGGCGCGGAGATTGAGGGCGTGGGCACCTCGGTGCTGCGCATTCACGGCAGAAGACCGCTGCACGGCGCCGAATATACGATCATGCCCGACCGCATGGAGGCGGCAACCTACCTCTGCGCCGCAGCCGCGACAAGGGGGGAGCTCACACTGACACAGGCAGAACCGAACCACCTGTGCGCGGTGACGGATATCCTCCTTCGCGGCGGCTGCGAGCTTAGACAGTCCGCACGGGAGCTGACGTTGCGCTGCGACGCGCTGCGAGCCGTCAGCCCGATCCGCACCGCGCCGTATCCCGCCTTCCCAACGGATGCGCAGGCACCCGTGATGGCAGCGATGGCAACGGCGGAGGGTGTCAGCATTTTTGAAGAGACGGTCTTTTCCGACCGCTTCCGCCATGTTCCTGCCCTGCGGCAAATGGGTGCGAAGATCACCGCGACGAAACGCTGCGCGGTTGTTGAGGGCGTCCCCGTGCTGCGCGGCGCCGGCGTGGAGGCAACCGATCTGCGCGGCGGCGCGGCAATGGTGATCGCGGCGCTGGCGGCGCAGGGAGAGAGTATTATTACGAAAACGGAGCATACCGAGCGCGGCTATGCCGAGCTGGTAAGCAGCCTGCGCGCCTGCGGCGCGGAGATCAGCTTAACGGAGTAAGGCTTATGGAATACGAAAGCAAAGACAGAAGACCGCCTGCGCGGCGGCAGCCGGCGCGAAGACGTTCGGGAAACGAGCGGACGCCGGAACGGGCGCAGCGCCGTCCTGCGGAGCGAAGAGAGCGCGATTCCTTTGTAGAGCAGGAGAGACGACGGGAGAGAGGGGAGCGCAATTCCCCCGCCGCAAAGGAGGCGCAGAGACGCAGGGAGGAGCGAAAGGAACGCGATTCCCGCGCCGCGCGGGAGGCACAGCGCCGCAGGGAGGAACGCAAGGAGCGTGAACGGCTGGACGAACTGCGGCAGAAACAGAAGCGAAAGGCAAAGCGCCGCACAAGAAAACGCATCAGTCCGGAGACATGGAAGCGTCTGCTCATTATGGGCGGTATTGTCGTGGCTGTTGTGCTGAGTATGGTAATCTTCTTCCGCGTGCAGACCATTGAGGTAGTCGGCAACGGCTACTATTCGCCGGAGGAGATCGTGCAGGCGGCGGGCGTCGCCGAAGGGGATAACCTTCTCACGGTCTCCCGCGGCAGCGTCGCCGGAAATATCATGGCGCAGTTGCCGTATATTGAGAGCGTGCGTGTTACGCGCAATCTGCCCAACACCCTTTTGTTGACCGTCTCGGAGTTTGACGCAACGTATGCCGTCACCGATACCGAGGGAGACTGGTATTTGATCACCGCAAACGGGAAAGTGACGGAGAAGGTGGAGGCGCGCGAGGCAAAGTCGCATATTCAAGTTACCGAGCTGACCATCGAGCCGCCGACCATCGGAGAGATCATTCAGGTTCATGCCGACGAAGAGGAGGAGCTTGCCGCGCAGGGACAATTGAACGCGCTGACGAGCCTTTTGACGGAGATCGAGAATGCCGAGCTTGTAAAACAGATCGTTTCCGTCAGTGTTCCGTCGTCCTACCATATCAGCGTCAGCTATGAGGGACGCTTTGCGGTCGATCTCGGAAATACCGAGCGGCTGGATTATAAGCTTGAGTTCTTAAAAAAGGTCATCGCAGAACAGAAGGAATACGCTTCCGGCACAATCGACCTCTCTCTGAGCGAGGGAGAGGAAGCGCATGTGATGCTCGGCGACTGATTTTTTCACGAATTTGTAAATAATTTTGCCAAAAACGAGAAATTCTATTGACCTAAGCGGTTTTTCACGATAAAATAGAAAAGTATAATTCTATAATGCATCGAAGTAGCCATTTTCATATACATAGGAGGAGAGTAACAATGTCCGAAGTTTATGCAGATAAGGTAGTCAATATTAAAGTCATCGGTGTCGGCGGCGCAGGCAACAATGTCGTCAACCGTATGATCGCCAGTAAGATCGGCGGCGTTGAGTTTGTTGTTGTCAATACCGACCGTCAGGATCTCAATAAGTCCAAGTGTGAAAATAAGCTCCAGATCGGCGAGAAGCTGACCGGCGGCATGGGCGCAGGCTCCAAGCCCGAAATCGGCAAGAAGTCCGCTGAGGAGAGCCGCGCGGCGATCTCCAAGGTTCTGGAGGGCACCGATATGGTCTTTATCACCGCAGGTATGGGCGGCGGCACCGGCACCGGCGCAGCGCCGATCATTGCGGATCTGGCACATGAGGCGGGCATCCTGACCGTCGGCGTCGTGACCAAGCCCTTTAAGTTTGAGGGTGCCAACCGCATGAAGCAGGCAGAGGCGGGCATTGCTGCGCTGTCGGATAAGGTCGATTCGCTGATCATTATCCCGAATGACCGCTTGAAGTATGTCACCGATCAGAAGATTACCTTTGCCAACGCGTTCGGTATTGCGGATGATGTTCTGAAGCAGGCAGTCACCTCGATTTCCGAGCTGGTCGGCTACTCCGACCGCGTCATCATCAACCTCGACTTTGCCGACGTCTCCTCCATCATGAAGAATGCCGGCCGCGCGCATATGGGCGTCGGCACGGCCTCCGGCAGAGAGAAGGCAGAGCAGGCTGCTATGGCGGCTGTTGCAAGTCCGCTGCTCGAGACTTCCATCAACGGCGCGACCGGCGTCCTCATCAACGTCACCGGCTCTGCCGACCTCGGTCTGGACGACGTCGAGACTGCTGCGAATATTGTCATGGAAGCAGCCAACCCCGAGGCGAATATCATCTTCGGCGCAACCTTCTCCGAGGAATTTGAAGACGAGATGCGCGTGACCGTCATTGCCACCGGCTTTGACGAAAAGAAGAAGCCCGAGTCGAAGGGAATCTACTCCTCCGTCAGCACGGCTTCTCCCAAGTCCGTTGAGACGCCGGCTTCGAGAGTCAGCTCGGATATTGATGATATCGACAAGATTTTCGAGATCTTCAACAAGTAAACGCATACGCTTCCGAGGGCTGCAAAGCAGCCCTCACTTTTTTTCACGAAAGTAAGGATTTGCGCTTTACTTTCTTGAAGAAGGTTGCTATAATAATTCTAAACGTAAGCATACGGAGGGACACGCATGAATAACCGGAATAAACGCTCCAATGCGGATTGCGAGCTGTATCGCGCGCTGACGACCCTGCAAACGCCGGAGGAATTTCACCGCTTCTTTTTGGATCTTTGCACGCAGGCGGAGCTGAACGCCATGGAGCAGCGCTATGAGGTCGCGAAAATGCTGCATTCCGGCATGATCTACAACGACATTCTCGCGGCGACAAAGGCAAGCTCCGCGACCATCAGCCGCGTCAACCGCAGCCTCGTCAATGGCGAAGGGGCTTATGAGCTGACCTTTGCGCGCCTGAAGGAGCAGAAATGAGCGCCTATTGCTCGCTGGCAGCCGCCTATGACGGGCTGACGACGGATATCGACTACGCGGCAATCCTCGACTTTTTGGAGGCGATACTGCATCAGGCGGACAGGCATCCGGAGACGGTGCTTGACCTTGCCTGCGGTACCGGCTCCATGTCTTTGCTGCTGGCTGAGCGCGGCTACCGCGTGTTAGGCGCGGACATTTCCGAGGAAATGCTGACGGAGGCAGCGGGGAAGGCGGCGAAGCTCACGAAGAACCCGCCCTATTTTATCTGCCAGCCGATGCAGCGCCTGCGCCTGCCCGAGCCGGTGGACGCGGTGCTCTGCCTGCTCGACAGCCTCAATTATCTGACAGAACCCGAGGACTGCCGTCAGACCTTCACCCGCGTCTATCGCGCGCTGAAGGACGGCGGCGTTTTCCTCTTTGACATCAACACGCCGCAAAAGCTGCGCGCACTGGACGGGCAGGTATTTTTGGACGAGAACGAGGAAAGCTATTGCGTCTGGCGCGCGGAGTTTGACGAGGCGGAGAACTGCTGCTATTACGGCATCGACCTGTTCCGCAAACGCGGCGCATTGTGGGAGCGCAGCTTTGAGCAGCATTGCGAATATGCCTATGACCCGCTTATATTGCGGCAATGGCTGCTTGAGGCGGGCTTTGCGCGCGTCGAGTGCTACGGCGACCGGCGCATGGAAGCACCGAACGATGGTGAGCAGCGCATCTATTTTGCCGCATGGAAGGAGAACCGAAAATGATACAGGATCATATTGTGCGCGGGATCACAAAGGATGGCTTTGTCAAGGCCATGGCGATCTCCTCCACGAATTTAGTGGAACGCGCGCGCCGCATTCATAAGACAACGCCGACCGCAACGGCGGCACTTGGCCGTGTGCTGACGGCTGCCTCGATGATGGGCAATCTGCAAAAGGTGGACAACGGTGCGCTGACACTGCAAGTCAAGGGAGGCGGCCCGCTCGGCACGATCCTCGCTACCTCGGACGCAACGGGCAATGTGCGCGGCTATGTGCATAACCCGTCGATCACCCTGCTGGAAAAATACGCGGGAAAGCTGGACGTCGGCGCGGCGGTCGGCAAGGACGGCATGCTGACGGTCATTCGCGACCTGCAAATGAAGGAGCCGTATATCGGCAGCGTCGCACTCGTCTCGGGCGAGATTGCGGACGATGTGACGGCGTATTTCGCACAGAGCGAGCAGACGCCGACGGCGTGTGCGCTGGGTGTCCTCGTCGATACCGACCAAAGCGTGAAGGTCGCGGGCGGCTATCTGATCCAGCTCCTGCCCGGCACACCGGACGAGGTGATCGACAAGCTGGAGGCGGGCATCCAAAAAGCCGGCGCGGTCACGCCGATGCTGGACGAGGGACTTTCCCCCGAGGAGATTCTGCGCCGCGTGCTGGCGGATTTTGAGACGGAGTTCTTAGAGACTACGCCTGTCGAATATCGCTGCTATTGCAGCCGTGAGCGCGTCGCACAAACCTTGATCACAATCGGCAAAAAGGATCTTCAGGAGCTGGTGGAGGAGAATAAGCCCATCCGCGTCGAGTGCCAGTTTTGCGACAACGTCTATGAGTTCTCGCCGCAGGAGCTTCAGACGCTGCTTTTGACACTTTAAAGGTATGAAGAAAAAATTTCGAAAATTTTCGAAATAATGCTTGACAAAATGGTGGTGCGTGTGTATAATAACAACCGTCGCTGATGCATGACACTTCTTCAACGACAGTTCGGGAGCATAGCTCAGCTGGGAGAGCACATGCCTTACAAGCATGGGGTCACAGGTTCGAGCCCTGTTGTTCCCACCACTATCTGGCCCGGTGGTGCAGTCGGTTAGCACGCCAGCCTGTCACGCTGGAGGTCGACGGTTCGAGTCCGTTCCGGGTCGCCATACTTAATGCATTTGAGCCGAGATTATCTCGGCTCGATATGCCTCTGTAGCTCAGTAGGTAGAGCAGCGGACTGAAAATCCGCGTGTCGTTGGTTCAACTCCGACCGGAGGCACCATAACAAAAGCACTGGTTCCAAGCTTTCGGAACCATATGCGGGTGTAGCTCATCCGGTAGAGCGCCACCTTGCCAAGGTGGAGGTAGCGAGTTCGAGCCTCGTCACCCGCTCCAAAAACAATAAGGAACGCCCTGCCGCGTTCCTTGTTTAATATTCGGTGCCGTGGCCAAGTGGTAAGGCAAAGGTCTGCAAAACCTTCATTCCCCAGTTCAAATCTGGGCGGCACCTCCAAAATCCCGAATGCGCCAGCGTTCGGGATTTTTTTAGCAAGAATTTGCCAATGGGAAAAACTCCTGTTGCAAATGAACGAGTTTTGTCGTATGATGATCAAAAGTGTAAGGGGGTTTTGATTTTGAAAAAGAAATATGTGTTGCTGCTGTGTGTGTGTTTGGTCGTCGTGGCAGCGGTGATTTGCATTTGTATAGTTTACAATGCCGAACAGCGGCCGAAGGGTCAGACTGCATCCTCCACGCAGGCCTCTTCCGCACCGAATGCGGAAGAACCGTCGCAGCTGCCGACGGACAATACGAAGAATGAGGAGCAGACCGAGATCGACGGTTCTGTGCCGCAGAATGAGGAGCGGATCGAGATCGACGGTTTTGTGCCGCAGGAGGCGTGGACGCCAGTGACGGATCGAGGCTTAGAGATCAGCGCCGCAGGCAGCTACAGCGGGAAATATATGGAAGACGGCACTGACGATCCCATCGAGAATGTCTCTGCGCTGCTTGTGCGCAATATCGGGACGGAGACGGTGGAATACGCCGAAGTGATCGGACGCAACAGCAGCGGCGAAACGCTGCGCTTTGTGCTGACCGGACTGCCCGTCAATGCCTCTGTATTGGTGTTGGAAGCAGACCGCTGCGGCTACTCCGAAATCAGCGCGCCGCAGGTTACGGAGTATGCAGCCGCTTTGGATGTCACGGAGGACTATGCAGCGGACTTTGAAATTTACCCCGGCGATGGGGTTATCAACATTAGAAATGTCTCCGGCGAGGAGCTTACCGACGACATTTTTGTGTATTACAAGAACTATCGGGACGGCGTCTTTTTGGGCGGCATTACCTACCGTGCGCGCTTCGACGGATTGCGGGATCAAGCCATCGGGCAGAGCATTCAGAGCCATGCTACGGGTGACGAGACGGTGGTCGTGTACATGACCTATGAGAAATGACCGACTGCTTCTCCGCCTTGGAGAGCTGACCTGCGCTTTTACCGGCTGGGTGCCGCCCGCATCGGAAAATTCGTTTTTGCCGCAATTCCTTGTTTCGGACGGGTCAGCCGATGTGACGGTGGAGATTTATTACGACCCCGACATACGGATTCCTGCGCCTAAGGTCTACGAGGATGCGTTTTGCCGTGCCTATGTCAGCGGAGAACGGGTATGGTTGGAAAACAGCGCTTTCGGGACGATGAAAACATGGGCATATTCTATCCTGCATTATGATCACAGCGATACACTCCGCTTGCAGATTTTGTCGCCCACCAGCACCTTTAAGATGGATCATGTGATTGCCGGCATGATGATAGAGAGCCTGCTGCTGGCGCGTGAGAGCGCGATTCTGCATTCGTCGGTGATTGCCGTGGACGGGCAGGCGATTCTGTTCACGGCTCCCAGCGGGACGGGAAAATCCACGCAGGCGGAGCTTTGGCGGAAGCATCGGAACGCGGAAGTCCTCAACGGAGACAGGGCGCTGCTGCGTTTTGGAAACGGCAAGCCGCTTGCCTGCGGGCTGCCGTTTGCCGGCACCTCCGGCATCTGTAACAGGTTTGAACTGCCGATCCGCGCCATTGTGTTTTTGAGCCAAGCGAAGGAGAACCGGATTGAACGTATGCGCCCGACTGCGGCTGTTCGTGCGCTGGTCAGTCAGATCAGTCTGCATAAATGGCATGCGCAGGATGTGCAATACGCCGCGGGCATCGCTCTGCGGCTGGCGGAATGCCTGCCGATCTATCATCTGGCGTGTCTGCCGGAGGAATCTGCCGTGGAATGTTTAGAAGCGGCGATGAAAGGAGCTAACAATGGAACATTCTGTGGAACCGATGCTGTCTAAATATCTCCATAACAGGGGGCGCAAGAAAGGGCTGCCTATTGCGGGAACCTTTGAACTGACGGCGCGTTGCAACTTTAATTGCAAGATGTGCTATGTCCATCTGACGGAAGCGGAGCAGCGCCGGCGCGGCAGAGAGCTGACGGCGGACGAGTGGCTGGCAATCGCGCAAAAAGCAAAGGAGGCGGGGACGGTTTTCCTCCTGCTGACGGGCGGCGAGCCGACCCTCCGCGCGGACTTCCCCGATATTTACCGCGCGCTGAAGAGGATGGGCTTTATGATCTCGGTTAACTCCAACGGATATTTGCTTCAGGACAAGATTCTGGAGCTGTTTGCCGAGGAAGTGCCTACACGCGTCAACATTTCCCTATACGGCGTCAGCAACGAGACCTACCGGCGGATGTGCGGCATCCCAGCGTATGACCGCATTGTGAAAAACATCGAAGCGCTCCGTAAGACAGGCGTGGATGTGAAGATCAATATGTCTCTGACGCCCGACAATATGGACGACATGGAAGCCGTGCTGCGGCAGGCAAAGTCGCTGGGCGCGCATACCCAAGCCACACCCTATATGTTCCCGCCCGTTCGGAGAGAAAAAAGCATGGTGGGACAAAACTACCGCATGAGCGCGGAGCAGGCGGGGGAGTTTCAAGCGAAATACAATCTGTTGTCCATGACGGAGGAGCAGTTCTGCCTGCTTGCGTCCCAAATGGCGAAGGGCATTGCCCAAACAGCCGCGGACGCCTGCGAGGGAGTACCCGGCAAGGGTGTGATGTGCCGCGCCGGCAGCAGCTCCTTCTGGCTGACATGGGACGGCAAAATGCTGCCCTGCGGACAGATGGCGGAGCCTGCCTTTGATGTGCTGACCATGGGCTTTGATGCCGCGTGGCAGGCCGTGAGGGAAGCCACCGCTGCCATTCGCCTTCCGCAGGAATGCAGCAATTGCGGTCTGAATTTCCTGTGCCACGCCTGCGCCGCCATGTGCTACTGCGAAACGGGAGAATTTGACAAAAAGCCGGAGTACCTTTGCAGACTGAACCGCAGCTATCTGGAAACCACGCAGGAGCTATGGCAGACGGTTTACGGCGGCAGAATGCCCTGAAGCCGGAAGCGCTCGTGATGCACCAATCGCGTGAAGGCCCGAATTTTATCACGCACATAAATGAATTCCACACAAAACGCGGGGCTTTTCTCGGGCTTTGTGTGGAGTTTTTACGACTTTTACGCCGGAAAGGACTTATTTTGCAGAAGAAAGAAGAGCAGCGTTTGCTTTTTGGATATGCTTTTACATAAAAATAACATTTATTTTAAACTGTCATATGCTGAAGTATTTGTTTAACGATATTTATATCTTCATTATAGGATATTATCTTCTGCGACAAATGATGTCCTTGCCCAAAACGGACGGTATATCGCACTGCGGAGCGCATGTAAAATGCTTTTCAGTTGTGTGCTGTAGAAAAAAGTCGGTTCAATCATCATTTTTGTATTGATTTCCAAGAGCTGAGGTGCTATACTATATACAATTGTATACCGTTAAAAACAATTGTATACCATTAAAAAAGGCAGCCTCTGAAAGTAGGATACTTTGTGAGGGTGGCTGTAAGGAGGAAACTGTATGAGGATCATTTGTAGAAGGATCATAAGTGTTTTGCTGGTGCTCAGCTTGGCGCTTTCCCTGTGCTGTCTGCCGTCATCGGCTGCCGACACGGTGGTGTATGTCAAGGAGGCAAAGCTTGTGAGCCAAATTGACGGTACAGCGCCGTTTGATGAGGATGTTGACGGAGATGGCTCTGACGCCCCGGGTGATGACAGCAGCCCTGATAACAGAAGGGTTCGCTCGTTTGACCAATTGTCTTATACGACGTCCGTAATTATAAGCGCTCCCAACAACGCAGACCAGGGAGACGGCGAGCTGTACTTTGAGTTTACGCTTCCCGTGGAAGATGATAAAGCAGTCTTTAACACCGATGCTATGGCGTGGCTGGCTGCCAAAAATGCGGAATATTATGTGTGGCAGCTTGGCGACGGCTATCAATATCTGTGGGGGCACTTTGCGTGGACAGGTTCGGAAACGGACGCCAATTTCGAAGGTAGGTTAACACTGGATGTTTCTGTACGCGTGCTGGCAATGACAGAGGGAGAAACGCTTCAGCCTACATTTGACTTTTGGTATGGGAACGATAGTAAAGGTGCAGTAGAGCTACGGAGGGTTACGCCTGAAACTGTGACGATCACCTCTGCGCCGAGATTCAATGTCGTGCTGGTGGATGCCAGACAGCAGAATGCCGGAACCTTTGACTTCAGCACGGGCAATGAGAACGCGTTCAGCAAGGGCGCGGGCGCCGTGGAAGGACGCCGCACCAGTTTCGGCATTGTCCTGCAGATTTACGGCAAGGATGACGCGCACGGTCTGCGAGGCTGTGAGCTTCCCAACGGCAATGCTATCACCTTTGATTTGGATATTTCGTCCAGCTATTACTATTCTATCGAGGGTGTGGAAGAAGAGCAAGTGATCTGGGATTGCTTCGGCGCGGGCTATGCGCCTCTGATTTGGAGTTTTGATCAGAACAGTGCAGAAGCTCAACAGGACGGCCGCGAAATCTCCGGCGTGAATTTCCCCTACGCCTTGAAGACACCGTTGAACAGCACTGATGCGGGAGGCGACGGTCGTTTCCAACAGTGTAATGAAGGCGGCACATGGTCTGCTACGCTCAGCGAGGACGGAAAGAAGCTGAGTGTCACGGTGAGCGGCTATGAGATCAACTTGAATCAATTGCCCTCCGGGACCACCTCAGATACTCTGGGGCAATGGACTTACTATAATCCGGATAAGGTATCCGGCTACTGGGAGGTGCAGCAGGCCTGCTTCGCGGCAGGTGAGCTTTGGATCGTCCAGCCGTTTTATAATAGTGAAACGGGTGCGTATATTGGCGATGAAATGGCGCCGGGTACATTTGTCCTCGATGTAGAAGCAAAAAATCTGAAAATGTCCGGCAAGGGCACCGAGCTGCCGACAAGCGACACCAATGAAAATCAGATGGTTACTGATGACGATCTGCGCCATGTTGGTATCGGCGTGGCCATCGGCGGATACTTCGATTACGACCTTGCGTTTCGTAAGATGATCTGGAAGTCATGGGACGACGCATTGTCGGACGGCTGCTGGTATAACGGCAAAGACTGGGTCGTCGCCGGCGGCGCGATGTCGATTTTTGACTACATTGTCCATGAAGGAGAAGGAGACGATGTCGGCGTTGCCTATGATCAGTTGATCAAGTTTGATCCGGACTATTTCACTTACGCTGGATGGGGGCTCGATTTAACAGAATATGGTGGTCTTGAAGTCAGAGGCGGCTTTGCAGCGGTGGCGCCCAACAACCCGGACATAGGCACGCCCGAAGGCGGATGGAATCATCATGGATACGAAGTAGATGAAGAGGGCTATGACGATGCCATGAAGTATGCTACGGCGGATGATTTAATCTTCTTCAACAATTATTGGGAGCTGGTTGGCGCAGGCTACAAGTGCGTCGGCGTATTGTATGAGATGCGAGGCTGGCCGAAAGATACCGAGGGCAATTACCTTAGCAGTGTCAACTTCCATACTAACCGAACGGTGGATGGCTACGCTACCACGGATCGGAGCCTTGCGGGCAATGTATTCATGGTGACCCATTCCGCCAGCGCGTGGACAAAGAGAGATGTTAAGGCGGCCGCCGCGGCATATTTCGGTGTGGAAGATGCAGACACGCTGTCCTATGCGCAATACGCCGAATATGCAAAAAATGTGTTCCCCAGCCGCCTAACCGCTGATAACGAGCGCCAACAAATCCGGTACGAAGGTAATTACCCTGCCTACCCCAATAACTATAACAATCAGGGCGTAAACGGAACGGAAGGAGATCGCAACGAGAGCTACAAAAACTACCACAAATCCGTCTATGACGAGAACGGCTGGCTCAGCGGTACCGCCGAGACGGATTACGGCGATTCCTGCTTGCTGATCAGCTATGCGATGGAGATCGAAAAGACCGTAACACAGCGCAACGAGTCTTCCGAGAAAAAGACGACTTATTCCATGAATGACGGTCAGCGTGTTGCGGATTACCAGTTGATCGGTTCGGCAAATATCGACACCGAAGGTATGACCAGCTCCGGTGCTTCCGTGATTACGACCACGGTCTATATTGAGGACACCCTCCCCAAAGGCTTGAGCTACATAGAAGGCTCGTCTTACTATGGCGGTACTTATGTGCAGAAGGCCGAGGGACAGCAGGGCAGCGTAAACGGCGGCACTCCGATCAATCCGACGACGGTCACGGTAAATGCCGACGGAACAACGACGCTGCTGTATACGCTGGAAAATGTAGAACTGGACTTGAATAAAAAAACGGTCCTGCCGACAATTTTCTACTCCTGCAAGATCGGCGACACAGAGAATCTGGAGAACGACGTGTATGACACGCAGTCGCTGGAAAATAAGGCGAGAATTTGGTCAGATGAGGATCACCAGCGCGAATTCAAGACGGCATACGGCAATGAAACGACTTGCGCCATCCGCATTTCCAAGCTGAAGCAAGTTGATATCCTCAAGAGAGCAGATCAGGTCTACGCTGATTACAACGCACCCCTCGGCTATACTATGTCGATGACCAACAACACCGCTGAGGAACAGACGCTCCTCGGCATGGATATTCTCCCGTATCATGGCGGCAACGGAACGAGCTTTGCGCAAGGAACCGGCTGTGAATCGCTGGTGACGGAAATGACGCTCAAAGTGAACTCTTCCGCTTTCAACCTTGCAAGCATTGAGGTCTATTATACTGTTGATACGGCGGTCAGAGAAAAGACCAGCAAAGACTACTATGGTGATGCTTTAAGCGGCTGGACGAAATTAACGGTCAACGCCGACGGCACGGTTAACATTCCGTCATCGCCTTGGAAACCCACGGCGATCATCATCAAAGGTAAGCTGCCGTCAAATGTGGAGCTTGGCATCCATCTGACCATGGAGCTGACCAATGGAACACGCGGCGATGTTGTGGTCAACAAGCTGTATGAAAGCGATACTGCGGGCACACCGCTGGAAGTCTCTGCTAAGAGCACTCTTGTAACCCGAAGTCTTAGCGGACTGGTTTGGAACGATGCCGGCAAGGACGGCATTCAGAATGAGGGCGGCGCTATCCCCGGTGTGTTGGTTACCCTGATGAAGTGGAGCGGCAGCGGCTATGAACCGTTCGAAAACCGAACAGCCGTAACCGATGCGAATGGCAAATATGAGTTTACCCATCTGCCCGCCGGAACCTATGCGGTCAGCTTTGCGGACGGCTCCACGAGGATTGGGGAGCTTAGCGCTACCACTCAAAACAGCGGCATTGACGATACCATAGATTCTGACGCGAATGCGGAAAAGAGAATCGAAAACATCGCCCTGCCTGAGCAGGTAGGTGAGACCAATATCTACGAATCGAAGAACAACGACTGCGGTCTCTACTCGCAGATCACCTTCGTTCTGAACTACGACCGTCAGGTGGACATTCCCCTGAAGAGCTTCCGCGACGAAACGCCGACAGTCACATTTGCCGACACTGCGGTTCCGGCAACATGGAGCAATACGTTGATTAAAAAGGATGCCCATGATAAGGACTATGTCTTCACCGAGCTTGTGAATCAAAAGATTCGGATGGATCCCTACGACATCATATTCGCTCAGACGACGAAGGAATATACCTCCTTCTTCTACAAGCTGACCTATCAAACGACGGACGGAATGACCGTTGGGATCGTCACTGAGGTCGTAGCCCGTCCTGCGGATATCATTTACTACGAAGAGTCCAACGACACCATGTTCACCTTCACGGACGGACGCTTTGGCGAGTGGAAGTATTACACGGACGGATATGCACACGAAGACAACGGCACGACGGAGACAAACTATGATACAACTGCCGAAGCGCAGTTACAGGATTACGACACCTTTACCAATGATGAAGACAGCCTCTACACCGGCAAGCTCTATTCCGGCAATACCGCGCGGATGGTAAATGTCTCGTCTGAGCCGAAATATCCAAATGCTACGGACATGCCATGGTATCCCTCCGTAACCTTCAGCTTCTATGGCACCGGCTTTGATCTGATCTCCATGGGTAACCCCTACGGCGGCATTCTGAATGTGGAGATTTACGAAGGAACGATCGAAGCGGGAGAAAGACCGCTCTATACCAGAACCTGCAATACACGCTACGGTGTCTATTTCAGCGAGACCGGCGAGGTTGAGGAAGAACCCGTACCCACTCCCCGAGACCGCGACAAGCTGTATCAGGGAACGATGTACTCTACCTCGGATTTGGAGAATCATAAGCTGGATTACGGTCAGTACACCGTGATTGTCGAGGCAATGTATTCTGCGGACTTTGACCCCTACAATAAGGGCTCCTTTGACCTTGTGATCGACGGCATCCGCGTGATCAACCCGCTGGGGCTGGACGAGAACAAGTTGGATTATAATCAGAAATCTCTCCATGATATCTATGCGGAGCAGGGTTCGAATCCGTACCTGTTCGTCACGCAGTTTGACAGCACACATCCTGCCGAAGCGGAGGATAATGTCACTGTTGAAAGAATCCTGAACTTCTACGGTCCGAAATTCGAAGTTCACCTTGAGCCGAACCAAGCGCTTGCCTTTACGGTCAACGCAAACGCGGGTGATGAACTGCGCATTGCTGCCCACTGCTTTGAGGGCAAGGGAAAGGCTGCCACGCTCACCGTTTATGAAGGTGAAGACACCCAAAGGAAGGATATCACCGTCAATTCCGCAACACTGATGCACTATGATACCCATGTGACTTTTACAGGCGAAGAACAGACCATTGTGCTGAGGAACAACTCCGACCAGGTGATCGCTCTGACGGATTTCTCCTATCTTTCCAACAAAGTGGTGAGCATTGCATGCAACGATAAAACCGCCTCGGCAGCTAAGGGCATACTGCTCAAAGCGATCACCACACCGGAGGAGCCGACGCCCGATACGCCGGAGGAGCTGAAGATCAAGAGCGCCTCGCTGTCCCTGTCGAGCGACATTTCCATCAACTTCTATGTTGCGGACGAGACGCTCAAGGGCTGGGACGCGCCTTACATGGTCTTTACCAAGGCGAAGTATGATGCTGCGGGCAATATCACGGGCTACGAGAACGAGACTGTCAGCAGCTACACCGAGAAGGACGGCTGCCACGTCTACACCTTCCGCGGAATCACAGCGATGGAAATGAGCAGCGCAGTGACCGCGACGCTGTACGCAACAAAGAACGGCGTACTTTCAAGCAGCGAGACCGTGAGCTACAGCGTTTTGACCTACGCGACCAACCAACTGCAAAAGAGCACGGACACGAAGCTGCATACGCTTTTGGTTGATCTTCTGAACTACGGCGCGGCGGCGCAGACCTATTGGCACTACAACACGGCAAATCTCGCCAACGCAAATCTGACTGAGGAGCAGCAGAAGCTCGCGACGCAGACCGCGCCGACGCTGGAGAGCTGCAAAGCCCTGACCAAGCACGACGGCGCAGCGGTGCATTTCAAGAGCGCGTCTCTGTCCCTTAAGGAGAAGGTCACGATCAACTACTATCTTGATCTCACGGATTACAACGGTGATGTGAACGATCTGCAAGTCGTGATCTCCTATACAGACACGGACGGCTCGCTGAAAACGGCGACGGTTGACGGCAGCGCACTTTCCAACCGAAACGGCATCTATGTCGCAAGCTTCTCGGCGCTCAATGCGTTGCAGATGCGCACGGCCTGCACTGCGGAGGTCTATGACAAGACCGCTGGCGAACGCGTCAGCGACACCGTGACCTACAGCATTGAAAGCTACGCCGCAAGCAAAGCCGATGACACGGATGCAGCGCTGGCCGAGTTGGTCAACGCCATGATGAAATACGGCGACGCTACCTGTGCCTACTTCAGCCAGCAGTGAAAGGAGAGAAAACAGAATGAAGAGAACCTATCAAAAGCCTCAATTACTTTATGAGGACTTCTCACTCTCCGGCTGTCTCATTGCGTCCTGTCAAATCAAGAACACCGCGCTCGAAGTTGGAGAATGTGCGATTCCGGTGAATCCCAGCTACGATACCGGGAAATACATTTTTGACACTACGGTGGTAAGTCCTTGCAATGTTCAGGCTCCCGCTGATTCGCTCTGCCCATATGATGTTTCCGGCGAAAACTACAGCCTGTTCAGTTCTTGATGCAATCGCAATTCCCATCTTTCCATCTTTGGTTAGTGTTTAGAAGGGCGCTTTACAGCCGCTCCTGAGAAAGAAAAAATCCCCCTTTGTATTGCCGATCATGTTGCTTCATTGCGGCATATGCAAAGGGGGATATTTTCTATTGTGCAGACACTTCTGTTTTCATGGTTATGAAACCATAGGTAGGCAGGGGACATGTCATAAGCCGGTGCAGGAACTACCGACTGCGTACAGACCTGTTCATCTGTACTGTCAGCCGCTTCGCGGACGGCGCGTCAAGGATGCCGCGCCCTACGAACCGCTGCTCGCAGCTTCGCCGTAGGAGACGCCGTCCTCGGCGTCCCATGTGCAGGAACTACCGGCTGCGTACAAACCTGTTTATTGTACGGTCTGCCGCTTACAAC
>JAQXWB010000093.1 GCA_029225225.1 Bacillota bacterium
GTGCAGGAACTACCAAGTGCGTGCAAACCTACAACCTGAGATTGCCACGACCAGTGTGCGCACTGGTCTCGCAATGACAGATGAGGTAGCCTCTCCGTGTCATTGCGAGGAGCGAAGCGACGTGGCAATCTCGTGCAGGAAGTACCGAGTGCGTACAAGCTCGTTTATGCATACCCTCTGCCGCTTCGCGGACGGCGCGTCAAGGATGCCGCGCGCTACAGCCGTTGTTCCCTGTCACGCCTTCACGATGTTCTCAATGAAGCGCATCAAAATCGCCGCGACCTGCGCTCTGGTGGCATTCCCCTGCGGGAGGAGCTTGCCGTCGGAGCCGTTAATGATCTTCTCGGCAACCGTCCACTGTACCGCGTCCTTCGCCCAAGACGAAATCTTACCGCTGTCAGGGAACCCGCTCAAATCGCCGCGTTTGCTCGTGTCAATGCCCTTCTTTCCCGCATATCGGAACAAAATGGCAGCCATCTGCTCACGGGTGATGTTGCCGTCGGGATCGAACTTGCCGTTGCCGACGCCGCCGACGATCCCGTTCGCAGCAGCCCACGCGACCGCGTCGATGTACCAGCTTCCGTCCTTCGCATTCACGTCCGTGAAGCTGTTCTGATATCCTGTCGGCTTACCCTCGTAGCGCCACAGCACCGTCACAAGCATCGCCCGCGTCATTGCCGTTTCCGGCTCGAAGGTCGTATCGCCCGTGCCGCCGAACAGCCCGTGCGCTACGGCGTAGTCTACATAAGGATGATACCATTCCTTCGCGTTGACATCGCGGAACCTTGCGCTTGGGCAGTCCGCGCCGCCGTCGCAGGGCGTTTCGGGTTGTTCCCCGCTTGCGGGAATGCGCTCCGTTCTCGTCTCTCCGCAGCGCGTGCAGGTAAAGGTCTTTACGCCCTCCGTTGTCTCCGTCGGCTGCGTCGTCACCGTGCCGTTGTCCCAAGCGTGCCCCAGCTCTGCGGTATAGGTATCCTGATAGCTGTCTCCGCAAACAGCGCAGGTATGTGTGGTGAAGCCCTTCTCCGTACAGGTCGGCGCAGTCACCTGCTCGGTGTATTGATGCGTGTGTCCAAGCATAGGAATGCGCTCCGTCTTCGTCTCTCCGCAGCGCGTGCAGGCAAAGGTCTTCACACCCTCCGTTGTCTCCGTCGGCTGCGTCGTCACTGTGCCATTGTCCCAAGCATGCCCCAGCTCCGGGGTATAAGTATCCTGATAGCTGTCTCCGCAAACAGCGCAGGTATGTGTGGTGAAGCCCTTCTCCGTACAGGTCGGCGCAGTCACGGACGTAGTATCGCTGTGTCCTGCCGCTGAGATCGTCTCCGTCTGCATCACCACACCGCAGCGTGTACACTCCATATGCTTACTGCCCGAAGCGGTACAAGTCGCGTTGCGGTCAACGATCCACGCCGATTCGCTGTGCCCCAAAGCAGCAGTATAGGTATCCTTGTAGCTGTCCACGCAAGCGGTACAGGTATGCGTTGTATAGCCCTGTTCCGTGCAGGTCGGAGCCGTGACCTTCGTCGTATAATTGTGCGCAATCTTTGCAAGCGTCACATCAAAATAGAAGCTGCCATAGGTCGTCGTCTTCCAAGTGTACCGTCCCGTACCCGTTGCGGTACAGGTCGCCGCATTGACCACACTGTAGCTGTAATCCGTCGTGTTCAGCTTCGGCAGTGTCACCGTCGTCGTCGCGGTGCAGCGGCTGCAAGTCCCCGTAAGAACACCCGTTGCCGAGGTTGTCGGCGTGGTCGTCACCTTGTAGCTGTAGTTATGCCCTAATGCAGCAGTGTAAGTGTCCTTATAGCAGTCGCCGCAGTATATGCAGGTGTGTGTGGTATAGCCCTGCGCGGTACAGGTCGGCGCGGTGATTGTCTCTGTATAGCTGTGCCCGTCCTTGCAGGGATCCGGCAGCACCGTTACCGTGCAAGCTGCGGCGTAGCTTCCGTCTAACGTGACCACGGTGAGAACTGCCGTCCCTTCGCTACATGCCAAAATTGCGCCGGTGCCGGAGTTTCGCACCTCCACGACCGACGAATCGGAGGAAGTCCAACTGACACGCGTGTCAAAGGCATCGGCGGGCTGCACAAGGGCTGTGATCGTCGCGCTTTCCCCTTCGTAAAGCTCCAGCGTCTCAGGAACACTGACACCGGTCACAAGGGTCATCGTAAAGGGAGTTCCCGGGTATTCCGTGCCGTCATAGACAAGTCCTCCCTCAGGCCAATGGCTGCTGTTGTAATCCGGCTCCATCGCTTCTACCTGCTCTCTTGTGAGAATCAACTCGTCGGGAAGCTGCCACGCGGTGGAATACCAATAGTCGCCGTTGTAGAAATAAGGTGCGGTCCATGCGTCTTTATCCTTGTCGTAGCTGTAGACCACATCCTGCGTATGGGTCTGACCATGGCGGTCGGTGAAGGTTACATCGTGCAGCGTGATGTCCGCCGTCGGGTGATCCTCAAACCTCTCATTGAGAACAATCCGCTCGCGATTTCCGATATACCGACCGTCTACCCAAGCGTCGGACAGCGTCATGGTCTTTGTCCCAAGCGGGACAACATATCCGAAGGAAGTGCCAAAACCGAAGAAGCCCTCTACGCCGATCCTGATCCATGTGCCGCCTGTGGCTTGAATGGTTTGACAAAAAGTGGTTCCACGGATCAGATCCCGATATTTTTCCGCGTCCTTTTTGGCAACAGGCTCATAGCCGCGCAGAAGCGTATAGTAGTCCTCCACGGTGCCGTTGGTACCGAAATCGTCGCCGCTGCCGGAGAAGGTGAAGACCTTTTCCACTCGATTGGAATACAGCGGATCATTTCCGCCGACACCGGCGCCGCCATATGCGTGTGTCTCTCCCTCGAAGGTGATATTGATCATATAGTGCACCCCCGCTGAAGCGACCTCACACTCCGGCTCCAGCTGCTTTGCCACAGACCTCAGCGTTCCCGGGAAGCTCGCGGAGTCCAGAACGAAGGGATAGGCTTTGGACACCAGTATACCGTCCTTCAGGACATTGTACATATTGTAGTGCTCGTTCAGACCCAGCTCCGGATAGGGAGAGGATGCCAGCAATGGATAGGGCGTTTTTTCGTTGGGATCGTCCATATTATACACAGAGCGGGGATAGACGGCGATCTTATTGAGCTGCGCTTGCACCGCGTTCAGCTTTTCAAAGAAGCTCATCTCCTCGGTGGTGCAGGTGTCGATCAGATAGCCGGTCATGGTATTCAGCGGCTGGCAGGGCACCGTAACCTCCGTTTCCTCAAAGGTGTCATGCAGGATGTTGCTGCCGCTGCTTGTCTTTTGCAGCAGGACAAACTCTCCGCCGTCGGAATAGGCGCCGTATGCCGTGAAGATATAGCCGCCCGGCACGCGGTAGGTCTGCTCGTCCTCATAAACCACATCCGCATAGCACTGTTGCGAGATGTAATAGGTACCCGGATCAACATATCCCAAATAGTAGCCGTTGTCCGTTTTGATTCTGATTTCACCACGGCTGTCCTCGTCGTAAAATTTGCTGCTCTGATCCACAAGACGGAAGCTGGTTGGGTCAGGATTGTCTGTCTTTACATACAGGTAATAGGTGAATGGGGACAAAATGGGCGTGACGGTATAGCTGTAGTCCGTGACGTCCGGAATCTCCTCCGCCCGAACCGGGACGGTCCCCAGCAGACTGAGCACCAACGCCAGAGCAAGGAGCATGGACAATTGCTTTTTCATGATAGGATAACCCCCTCAAGATCGAAATTACTGCCGTTGCAGAACGCCTTTGCTTCGTTTTACCGTTATATTATTGTAGAACACGGATGTTAGGAAGTTATTATCAAAACGAATTTTATTTGATTTGAAACAACTTCCTAAGGAACCTCTGATACTAAAAACCTGAGCACACAGGGGGTTCAGGGAATAGTGAATAGAGAATAGAGAATAGCGTCGGAGCGCTCCGCGCAGATTTCAAACAGACGGCTGACAGCCTTCCCTACGAGAGAATTTGCGGCTATGCTGTAGGGGCGGCTATCAGCCGCCAGCGTGCAGGCACCCCGAAAACCCGCCGCACCCCTCCGCGAAGCGGCATCCGTACATACACTATCATAGCTACTGTAGCGCGCGGCATCCCTGACGCGCCTTATACAGGAGCTTCAGTGAATAGTGAATAGTGAACATAACACAGGGGACGGTTCTCTGACATAACACAGGGGACGGTTCTCTGTGTTACCTATGCTTTGACGATAGGCAAAAAAACATGGGGAGCATCGCTGCCCCCTGAGCTGTAACAAAACTCAATTTGCATTTGGAAAAACTACGGATTTTCGCTTTGGCAAGTACTTTCGCGGCATTCAGGTCTATGACACGCAGAACCGTCCCCTGTGTTACCCGTGTTATGTTATAAGCACATTTCAACATCAGAATCAATAAAAACTGCGTCAATTTCATAATCGTTATACACTTTGACCATTCGGCCGGAATCATCCTCGTAAAATTGAATCTTCGACCCGTCGACGTCAACAAGCAACTCTTTCTTGTTAAAGCGCTTTAGTAGCATTTCAACAATACTGCACGCCTTTTTAAATGCTTTTTCATCTGCAAAATTTTGAATGGTATAAGAAAACACCCTATTCACCTCCAACGCCAAGCTCTTTGTTTACATCAGAATTTGTTTTCGTTGCAGTTTTCAAAATATCAAGAATCGCTTCTTCTCTTGTCATGCCTTTTCTTTTCATTTTTGACTCGACTAATTCCTCAAATGTTTTGTTTGGGCGTTCTTTATCCAGCTTCTTCCTTGTTTCTTCGTCAACCATCATCTTTCTTGCTTCGGTTCTAATTTTATTTCTTGCTTCAAATGCCTGCTTAGCCTGTTCTTCAGCAGGAAGTGTTTCGTCAATCAAAGCCGGAATTTTCGATGCTTGCTCGATATACCATTCACGGACACTTTTATTATCCTTCTTTTCCGCTGAAGTTTGAGAAGAAGAATACGGCAGTGTTCTTTCCGCCTTTTGGTAACTTGTGGCTGAGTTTATTATACCATCATTATCAGCTTTTGCAACACCTGTAGAAGGCAGTTGCTCTTGTTTAGACCGGCGTTCAAGGTCTATAGAGGGAATACCCGACCGCTTGCCTTGTACTGATTTGGCACGCTCTTCACTGTTCTGTTCGAATGGGAGCGCTGTGGTTTTCGCTTTTGTCTGCGGCATGGCGGCTTTCTGCACTTCTGCAAGGCGGGGTTTCATTTCGCGATGGATGAGGTAAGTCAGCGGGGAGTCGGTTTCGAGGCGGGTTTGGATGGACTGGCAGATTTGGAGGCGGTTTTTGGTTTTGATGAGCTCGTCTCTCAGAGTGCGGGCGCGGGAGGTTTGGCGGTTGTCTTTGGGCAGCGCGTCCAGCTCTGCTTGCAGCTTGTCCAGCTTCTGCTGCTCCGCAAGCTGACGGTTTGCTGTCTCCTGATATTCCTTGAGATATTTCCGCTCCGTGGCGTTCTT
>JAQXWB010000094.1 GCA_029225225.1 Bacillota bacterium
TGGACTCGGAATCACGACCGTTCTTAGTAGAACCGCCGCCCTTCTTATGTGCGAAGAACTGAAAACCGATTTTCAGCATTTGTTACACCTCCATAACTTCGATATAATCAGGATAATCATCCCGCAGGGACAGCATGGTCAAAATAAAACCATTCAGCACATCCTGCACTGCGTCCTCATCGTCGCAGGCTGCGGGAAGGGTCAAGGTGATTCGAGGCTCTTTTTCGTTCACTTTCGTGTTTGCGTGGTTGCCGAGGACATCATTGATCGTGCATTCGGCAAACTTGACGGCGGTGGTGACGGCAGCGCAAACGATGTCGCTTCCCGCCTCTGCATAGCCGCTGTGCCCCGATACGGAGAATCCGTTGATTCTGCCGTCATGATTGAAAATTTCGATTGTTGTCATTACACGGAAATCTTTTCAATCCGCACCTTGGTGTACGGCTGTCTGTGACCGCGGAGGGACTTGGAGTCCTTCTTCGGGCGGTACTTGAAGACGACGACCTTCTTGGACTTGCCGTTCTTCAGAACCTTCGCTTCGACGGAAGCGCCTGCCACGACGGGAGCGCCGAACTTGGAGTTCTCGCCGTCCACGACTGCCAGCACCTGATCGAAGGTTACGGTTGCGTCAGCCTCAACGCCGAGCTTTTCGACGTAGATCACGTCGCCCTCCTTGACGCTGTACTGCTTGCCACCGGTAACGATAACTGCCTGCATAATTTGGTTGCACCTACCTTTGTTGTAGTCTCGCTCTGAAGGTGTGAACTCGCGCTCAACTTCGAACCTTTTCGACGCGGCGCATCTATTCTAACATTCCTTCTTAAAAAAGTCAAATACTATTTGACTCTTTTTTTCGGATTTGGTATACTTTTTTTATCAAATCGCAAAGGATTCGGTGATTCTATGAAAAAAATACTTTCCGTTCTCCTTCTGCTCTGTCTGTTCCTAACCGCCTGCTCAAAGGACGGCCCTGCTGAGACGGAGATATTCGCTATGGATACCTATATGCGCATCCGCATTTGGGGCGACAACGATCTGCTCCATGATGCCGTAGACGAGATTCGCAGGCTGGAAAGACTTTTTTCCGTGACCGACGAGGACAGCGAGGTCTACGCGCTGAATCAAACCGGCAACGCGGAACTCAGCGCAGATACCGCAGAAATTCTTGAACAGGCGATCACGCTTTCCGAACGAACAGCCGGCGCGTTTGACCCCACAGTCTATCCTTTGGTCAGCGCTTGGGGCTTTACCACCGGCGAAGCGCACGTTCTCACGCGGGAGGAGCTGGACGTGCTTCTCCCCCTTGTCGGGACGGAGCATTTGCGTTTGGAGGGAGCTGCTGCCGCGCTGACAGACGGCGCGCAGGTCGATCTCGGTGGCATCGCAAAGGGCTACACGGCGCAAAAATGCTTGGAGCTGCTCTCCGAAAAAGGCGTGCAGACCGCCATGCTCTCACTCGGCGGAAATGTGCAGACGCTTGGTACAAAGCCTGACGGCACTGCATGGATCATCGGCATTGCGAATCCCGAAGCGCCGTCCGAAGCGATCGCAACACTTACCTTCACAGGCTCCATGGCGATCGTGACCTCGGGCGGTTATCAGCGCTATTTTGATCTCGACGGCACGAGGTATCATCACATCCTCAACCCCGAAACAGGCATTCCTGCCGAAACCGGGCTTTCCTCCGTGACGATTCTTACACAAGACGGCGCGACAGCCGACGCTCTCTCTACTGCGCTGTATGTCATGGGGATGGAGCGAGGCATCGAATTTTGGCGCGAAAGCAATGATTTTGAAGCGGTATTCATTACCCAAAGCGGAACGATCTATGCAACGGAAGGCGCTGCTCCCCTTCTCGGCGGCTGCGAATTTGAGGAGATCACGCGGTGAAGACGAAGACATGGCTTCTGCTTTTCTCCTTGCTCTGCCTCCTTTTGGCAGGCATGAGCGTATGGCTTCTTCTCGGCGGGGAGCAAGCGGGATATGCAGAGGTTTATTCCGACGGGGAGCTGGTCGTTACACTTGACCTATCAAAGGATACGGAGTATCGCTTTGAGCGTGGCGAGGCTTGGAATCTGCTTTCCGTGCGTGACGGTAAGATATCCGTGATCTCTGCTTCCTGTCCCTCGCAGGACTGCGTACATCATGCCGCTTCTGACCACGGCGCGCCGATTGTCTGCTTACCGAACCGCCTTGTAATCAAATTTGCAAGATCTTCTGCATTTGACGCAATGGTTGGTTGAGACGCTGTTACAGTTTTTTCGTATTCATGGAGATTTCGCTGAGGGCTTCGGCTGCCTCCATCGAATAATCATGCAGCTTCGCGACATCTCCGAGGGAGACCATACCCACCAGCTTTCCGCCCTCCTCCACCGGCAGGCGGCGTATCTGCTGCCTCGCCATCAGCGCTGAGGCGTTTTGAACGCTGTCCTGCGCATCGACGGAGTAGATGCGGCGCGTCATGATCTCGGAGACCTTCACCGTCTGCGCGTCATCATCTGCCGCAACGCAGCGTAGGACAATATCGCGATCCGTCACCATGCCGCGCAGCCGTCCGTCCTTGGTGCAAACGGGCAGCGCGCCGATGTTGAACCGCGACAGCAGACGCGCTGCAACCGCTGCGCTCTCGTTCGGTTCGATGCAGACAACATTGGTTGTCATGACTTCTTTTACCTTCATTCGTTATACCCTCTTTCATAAAAATCGCCTCTGCCGACCAAAGCCGACAGAGGCGTTTGTCTTATGGAAGTATGGGAAATAAACGGGAGAATTATACCTTACTTATGAAAGCTCGCATCAATGGCTGCCGCTGCTTTTTTGCCTGCGCCCATTGCCAAAATAACAGTCGCAGCACCTGTGACGGCGTCACCGCCTGCGTAAACACCCTCACGGGTCGTCATATTCTCCTCATTGACGATCAGACAGCCCTTCTTGTTTGTCTCCAGACCCGGCGTGGTCGAACGGATGAGCGGGTTCGGAGAGGTGCCGAGCGCCATGATAACCGTATCGACCGGCAGCTCAAACTCGCTGCCTGCGATCTCAATCGGGCGGCGTCTTCCTGAAGCGTCCGGCTCGCCCAGCTCCATGCGGATGCACTGCATCGCGCCGACTCTGCCGTTGCCGTCGTCAAGGATCTTCGTGGGATTGCAAAGCGTATAAAGCTCAATGCCCTCTTCCTTCGCATGGTGCAGCTCCTCAAGACGGGCGGGCATTTCCGCTTCGCCGCGGCGATAAACGATGTAAACATGCTCCGCGCCGAGACGCTTCGCGCAGCGCGCCGCATCCATCGCGACATTGCCGCCGCCGACCACCGCAACCGCCTTCGAGACGATCACGGGCGTGTCGCTCTCTTCGTTATATGCTTTCATCAGGTTAATGCGGGTCAAGTACTCATTCGCGGACATCACGCCCTTGAGCGCCTCGCCCTCGATATGCATAAACATCGGAAGCCCCGCGCCGGAGCCGACAAAGACCGCCTTGAAGCCCATCTCAAACAGCTCGTCCACGGAAAGCACCTTACCGATGACCATGTTCGTCATAACCTCGACGCCCATCGCCTCTAACTTCTTGATCTCGTTGGCGACGATTGCCTTCGGCAGACGGAACTCGGGAATGCCGTAGACCAGCACGCCGCCCGCCGTATGCAGCGCCTCAAAGATCGAAACCTGATAGCCCTTCTTGGCAAGCTCGCTCGCGCAGGTCAGACCGGCGGGACCGGAGCCGACCACGGCAATCTTGATGTCGTTGGATTCGGGCTTTTCGGGCATTTTGTTGACATTTTCACGGTACCAGTCGGCAACAAAGCGTTCCAGTCTGCCGATGGCGACCGGTTCACCCTTGATGCCGCGGACACATTTGCTCTCACACTGGCTCTCCTGCGGGCAGACGCGACCCGAAAGCGCAGGCAAGGCGTTGGTGGAGGTGATGATCTCATATGCCGCGAGGAAGTCACCCTCCGCGACCTTAGCGATAAACTCGGGAATACGGATATTGACGGGGCAGCCGCCGACACACAGCGGCTTCTTACAGTTCAGGCAGCGCTTTGCTTCTTCAATCGCCATTTCCGCCGTATAGCCGAGGGATACCTCTTTAAAATTCTTATTGCGGACATTCGCGTCCTGCTCCGGCATGGGAGTCTTCGTCATTGTCATATTAGCCATTGTTCTGCCTCCCTTACTGAATCAGCGCCTTGCCGAGCTTCTCAATGCGGCACATATGACCCTTTTCGTCTTCCGCTTCCTGATCGCGATAAACGCCGTTGCGGTTCATCAACTCAGCAAAATCAACCTTGTGCCCGTCAAACTCAGGGCCGTCCACGCAGGCGAACTTTACCTCGCCGCCGACCGTGACGCGGCAGCCGCCGCACATCCCCGTGCCGTCCACCATGATGGGGTTGAGCGAAACCATCGTTTTCACGCCGAACGGTTCGGTCGTCTTGCAGACAAACTTCATCATCGGAACCGGGCCGATTGCCAGCACCTCATCATACTGCTTGCCTGCCTCAAGCAGCTCTTGCAGCTTGACGGTGACAAAGCCGTGTTCGCCGTAGGAGCCGTCGTCTGTCATCAGGTAGAGGTTATCACTGCAAGCGCGGAACTCGTCTTCCAAGATAACGATATCCTTGCTGCGGAAGCCGACAATCACATCGACCTCACAGCCGGCTTCCTTAAACGCCTGCGCAGACGGAAGCGCAATCGCGCAGCCAACACCGCCGCCGACGACGCAGACACGCTTCACGCCCTCCATCTCGGTGGGCTTGCCGAGCGGACCGACAAAATCCTGAATAAAGTCGCCCTCATTCATTTTGCCGAGCATCTTCGTAGAAAGCCCAACCTTTTGGAAGATGATGGTGACAGTTCCCTTTTCGCGGTCATAGCCCGCGATGGTCAGAGGGACGCGTTCGCCTTGCGCATCGACGCGGAAGATGATGAACTGACCCGCTTTTGCTTTTTTGGCGACGAAGGGAGCTTCGATCTCCATCAGCGTGACGGCGGAATTCAGTTCCTTTTTGCGGACAATTTTGAACATGAAATTCACCCTTTCGTGCGAATACAAAGATTTCCGTCTCAAATTATAACATAGATTCGAAAGAATTCAACAGGAAAAACTAAAATGTTGTGGGAATTATCACTGGTTCTCTTCCGATTTTCTCCCAAGAGAAGAATGGAATCAGCTCCTTTGCGGCAATTGGCACGTCGCTTTTCGTCAACCCCGCGAGGTTTGCAAGCCTGCCGATCAGTGCTTCAGGCGTATGGTCTTCCCGAAGGTGCGCCATATCGAGACTCTTTTCGCGTTTGCTCAGCCGCTTGCCGTCCGGCGCAACGAGGAGCGGGATATGATAGAATTTCGGAGCGGAGAAGCCCAGCACACCATACAACCAAATTTGACGCGCCGTCGAGCCGAGCAAATCGCTGCCGCGCACGACCTCCGTAACGCCGCCGAGTGCATCGTCGCAGACAACCGCAAGCTGATAGGCATAGACCCCGTCAGATCGGCGCACAATAAAATCCCCGCATTCCTGCGCAAGCTGCTCCTCCTGCGCGCCGTAGACGCCGTCCGTAAAACGGATCGTCTCGTCCGGCACGCGCACGCGCCAAGCCGGCTTGCGCTGTTTTTTTGCGCGTTCGGCATCCGATAAATTCCGACAGGTGCCTGCATAAACAAACATACCGTCCGAGGCGTGCGGCGCGGAGGCATCGTGCAGCGCATTGCGGGTGCAGTAGCAGGGGTAAGTGTCCAGCCGTGAAAACGCCTCAGCGTAGACTGCGCTGCGTGTGCTTTGCAAGGGCATTTCTTCATCCCAGTCCAGCCCGAGCCAGTGAAGGTCTTCCCGCAGCGCGTCGATATATTCCCGCTTGCTGCGGGCAGGATCTAAGTCCTCAATTCGCAGAAGCATTTTGCCGTTTTGCGCGCGAACGGACAGCCACGCCAGCAGCGCGGTAAAGAGATTGCCCAAATGCATCCGCCCGGATGGGCTGGGCGCGAATCGTCCGACCGTCACGGAAGCTTCACCTCATTTTTCAAAGCCTCTCCACGCCGATAACGCACTAAGTTCTCCTCGCAGATCGCCCATATTTTATGCTCAGTCTGCGGCAAATGCCCGAAGCTCACGCCTGCAACATGCGGCGTGATGATTGCGTTCGGCTGCGTCCATAACGGGTGTTCCTGCGGTAGAGGCTCCGGATCAGTCACATCCAAACCGACGCCGAAAAGCCGTCCTTCAGAGAGCGCCTGTGCAAGCGCGCCGATATCCGCAAGACTCCCGCGCCCAACATTGATAAAGATCGCGTCCTGCTTCAAAAGTCCGATCCGCAAAGAATCAAAGTAGCCTGCCGTCTGCGCCGAATGCGGCAGGGCGCAGAGAACAAAATCCGCCTCCGGCAGAAAAAGCTCCGCACATTCCAAAGTGGTCAGCACATCAAAGCCCTCACGGCGCTGCCGGGCGTTACGGCAGACACCGACGGTCGTTACACCGAGCGCTTTCAGGCGGCGCGCAAGACTGCCTCCGAGGTCACCGCAGCCGAAAATCATCGCGGTAGCGCCGCAGACCTGTTTTTCGCACCCGAGATCGCACCACGCACCCGCACGAATATAGGCGGGCAGTCTGCGACAGAGGGCAAAGAGCATTGCAAGCGTGTGTTCCGCGATTGTCTCTCCAAACGCGCCGGACGCCGTCGTGAGATGAACATTTCTCGGGAAATCTCCGCTGAGGTAGCGATCCGCTCCCGCCCATGTCATTTGAACCCATTTCAATGCCTTTGCGCGGTGCAGCTCGTCTACGGTCGGATTGCCGAATATAATTTCCGCCGATCCGATCTCGTTTTCTCTCTCCGGATCGGAAGGTCGAAGGGTGCAAACACCTTGTAACGGGCAATCCCGTTCTGAATCCGTCTCGGCAAGATATATCATCTTCTGCATAAGCCGTTCCTCACATTTCTTTTGATTGCCGCCTCGCAAATACATACCGCAATAAATGAAACAGCCCCTGTAGGGCGCCAACGGTGTAGGAACTTACAACTGCGTACAAACTTACAGCCGGAGATTGCCACAACCAGTGTGCGCACCGGGTTCGCGATGACAAAATAGGATCCGCCTTTTCGTGTCATTGCGAGGCGTCTGCGCCGTGGCAATCTCACGCAGGAACTATCGACTGCATACAATCCTGTCAGTCTGTCCCGTCTGCCGCTTCGCGGTCGCTGGGAACATGTCCCCGCCATACAGGAACGCGTTTGGGGTTAATATGCGATATACAGATCGTCCCATGAGATGCTGCGCGCGTAAGGGTTGAAATACTCGTTGAGCAGGTTGAGATAGCCCTCGTCCGCAGCAACAGCAACGTAATCCCCGCTGATATAAAACGGCATTGTGGTCATATACATATCGTCCGTTCCGCACAGGAGCACCGATTCTGCAAGCCAGAGGAGATTGCTCACAGACAGATCGGTCTGTGCGTATCTGCCGAGCAGGGACAGCGCCTGCGGCAGCTTGAGCACATTTTTCACGGACACCCACTGGTCAATGGCTGCAAGCATGAAATCCCGCTGCACACTCACACGACCGATGTCAGCATCCGCATAGCCGGAGCGGAAGCGAACCACGCCCATTGCCTCCTCACCGTCAAGCGTCTGCAACCCTTTATTTAAATGTATATACAGATCCTGTGAGGGATCCTCATAGTCCATATCCACCGGTACATCAAATTCCACACCGCCGAAGAGATCAACCAACTCGATAAACACATCCAGCTCCAGCAGCATATAACCGTCCGGGCGGAAGCCGACGCACTCTGCGACATAGTCCATCAGGCTGTCCATGCCCTCCTCGCCCTTTCCGTTGACACCGTAGGCGCTGTTAATTTTATGCGGGACATAGGTGGAGTTGACTTTCGTGTCGCGCGGGATACTCATGAGACTCATGCGTTTTTGTCCGCGGTCAATATTCAAAAGCATAATGGTATCTGTACGGTCACCCGATTCGTCCGTTCCTGCCAGCAGGATTGTGCAGCAGCCGTCCTTCCGCGCACGGTCGTTTTCCGCCATCGGTTCTCCGGTGAGAAAATGCACGCCCGCAAACAGTCCTCCAAACAGAAGGACGACAATCAACGCCAATACGCCGAAAAAACGCAAGATGCGGTGCTTTTTCTTCTTTTTCGGGGTGTAAGTCTGCTGCACCTGCCGTTCGGCTGCGCTCGGTCTCGGCTGCAAAGGGGGTTCCGTGAGCTCGAAATCGTTTGTATTGTCCCAGTCATCCGTGACATTCGGCTCTTCGCAGTCTTCATAGAGCTTATCTGCAAAGCCGCGCTCATAAGGGTCTTCCTCCTCAAACGCAGGCTCGTTTTGATCATAGTCATAGGGTTTCATGCTTTCACCGCCTTTGTTGCCATTATACTCTATTTTTCCACGGAAGTAAATAGCAATACCCCGCGCATAACAAGAGAGAAAATATTTTCCCGAAAAGTATCGGTTTGTTGTTGACAACGGAGTCCTTTTCGTGTATGCTTAGGCACGGAACACAAGATATTGTGGCATCGCCGAAATTCCGCACAAGATAATCTTAGTTTTTTGAATTTTTTACGGAGGTATGTTATGCGCATCGGTGGGTTGCAAAAGCTGACGCTGCTTGACTTTCCCGGGCATGTTGCCTGCACGATTTTTCTGCAAGGCTGCAACTTTCACTGCCCGTTTTGCCATAATGCCTCACTGGTGTTAGGTCAGGAGGGTATTGCCGAAGACGAGGTGCTCAGCTTCTTAAAAAAACGGCAGGGTCTCCTCGACGGTGTAGCGATCACGGGCGGAGAACCGCTGCTATCAGCGGAGATTGACACACTGCTCGAAAAGATCAAGGCGCTCGGCTACCGCGTCAAGCTCGATACAAACGGCAGCTTCCCGGAGAAGCTGCGGAGCCTGATCAAGCGGGGGCTTGTAGACTATGTCGCCATGGATGTGAAAAACACGCGCGAAAAATACGACCGAACCGCCGGTGCAAGCGGCTTCCTCCCCGCGGTGGAAGAGAGCGTAGCACTGCTGAAACAAGGGCTTGTTCCCTACGAATTCCGCACGACGGTAGTTGATGAACTGCACGAGCCGGAGGATTTTTCCTCCATCGGACAATGGCTTGAGGGCGCACAGGCGTATTTCCTGCAAGCCTTTGTAGACTCCGGAAATCTGCTGGGCAGCGGGCTGCACGCCGCAACGAAAGAAAAAATGGAGCTTTGCCGTGCCGAAGCCGCAAAGCATCTGAAAAAGGTTGAAATCAGAGGATTATAATACAGAGGAGAATAAAGATGTATCAGGTAGTAAAACGCAACGATAAGGTCGTCGATTTCGACCTTTCCAAAATTGCCGCAGCCATCCGTAAGGCATTTGACGCGCAGGGTAAGCAGTACAATGACAATATGATTGACTTTCTCGCATTGAAGGTCACAGCAGATTTTGAGCCGAAGGTCAAGGACGGGAAAATCGCCGTCGAGGACATTCAGGACAGCGTGGAGTCCGTCCTCATCCGCGCAGGCTATGACGACGTCGCGAAGGCATACATTCTTTACCGCCGTCAGCGCGAAAAGCTGCGCAATATGAAGACCACGCTCTTAGACTATAAGGAGCTGGTCGACAGCTATGTCAAGGTACAGGACTGGCGCGTGAAGGAAAACTCCACCGTCACCTACTCCGTCGGCGGGCTGATTCTCTCCAACTCCGGCGCGATCACCGCAAACTACTGGCTGAGCGAGATATACGATGATGAGATTGCTAACGCGCACAAAAACTGCGACCTGCATATTCACGATATGTCCATGCTGACGGGTTACTGCGCCGGCTGGTCACTGCGGCAGCTCATTCAGGAGGGCTTGGGCGGTGTCCCCGGAAAGATCACCTCCGCGCCGGCAAAGCATCTCTCCTCCCTGTGCAATCAGATGGTCAATTTCCTCGGCATCATGCAGAACGAATGGGCGGGCGCGCAGGCGTTCTCCTCGTTTGACACCTATCTTGCCCCCTTTGTGAAGGTAGACAACCTCACCTACGATCAGGTTAAAAAATGCGTCGAGTCCTTTGTCTATGGCGTAAACACCCCCTCCCGCTGGGGTACGCAGGCACCGTTCTCGAATATCACCCTCGACTGGACCGTTCCCGACGATATGGCGGAGCTGCCCGCGATCGTGGGCGGCAAGGAAATGCCCTTTAAGTATAAGGACTGCAAAACGGAAATGGATATGGTCAACCGCGCCTTCATTGAGGTCATGATCGAGGGCGACGCGAACGGGCGCGGCTTCCAGTATCCCATTCCCACCTATTCCATCACCCGCGATTTCGACTGGTCAGAGACGGAAAACAATAAGCTGCTCTTTGAAATGACCGCGAAATACGGCACTCCCTATTTCTCCAACTATGTCAACAGCGACATGCAGCCGAGTGATGTGCGCTCGATGTGCTGCCGCCTGCGTCTCGATCTGCGTGAGCTGCGCAAAAAGTCCGGCGGTTTCTTCGGCAGCGGCGAGTCCACCGGCTCCGTCGGCGTTGTCACGATCAATATGCCGAAGATCGCCTATCTCTCCGAGACACCCGAGGAATTCTATAAGCGCCTCGATCACCTGATGGACATTGCCGCGCGCAGCCTCAAGATCAAGCGCACGGTAATCACCCGCCTGATGGAGGAGGGCTTATATCCCTACACCAAGCGTTATCTCGGCACCTTTGACAATCATTTCTCCACCCTCGGTCTGATCGGCATGAACGAAGTCGGTCTGAACGCAAAGTGGCTGCGTAAGGACATGAGCCACAAGGAGACGCAGGAGTTCACCATTGAGGTTCTCAACCATATGCGCTCCCGCCTGTCCGACTATCAGGAGCAGTACGGCGACCTGTATAACCTTGAAGCAACGCCTGCCGAGTCCACGACTTACCGTCTTGCTAAGCATGACAAGAAGGACTTCCCCGACATCATCACCGCCGCCAAGGAGGGCGAGACGCCTTACTATACCAACTCCTCTCACCTCCCCGTCGGTTATACCGAGGATATCTTCTCCGCGCTCGACGTGCAGGATGAGCTGCAAACGCTCTATACCTCCGGCACGGTTTTCCATGCCTTCCTCGGCGAGAAGCTGCCCGACTGGAAAGCGGCGGCAAATCTCGTCCGAAAAATCGCGGAGAACTACCGTCTGCCCTACTATACCCTCTCCCCGACCTACTCCGTCTGCCGTGAGCACGGTTATCTCACCGGCGAACAGTATACTTGCCCGATCTGCGGCAAGACGACCGAGGTCTACAGCCGAATCACCGGTTACTACCGCCCCGTACAGAATTTTAACGACGGTAAGGCGCAGGAATTCAAGGATCGCAAGGTATACGACATCGCAGGCTCGATGAAGAAGCATTTCGGCGATTCTGCCGAAGCTCCTACCCCCGTAAGCGGCGCGCCTGCTGCGCAGAACTGCGTGGAGGGAAAGCTTGTCCTCTTCACGACCAGCACCTGCCCGAAGTGCGTCATGGCAAAGAAGTTCCTTGCGGACGCGAACTTGGCATACGACACCGTGATCGTCGATGTTGACCCCGAGACGGCAAGGAAATACGGCGTCCGACAGGCGCCGACCCTGCTGATCCTTGACGGTGAGACGGAGCGCGCCCGTGTGGAGAATCCCTCGAACATCCGTGCCTTTGCCGAAGCGCACGCACAATAAGAGGAACATAGTATGTACGACATCATCATTGTCGGCGCGGGCCCGGCAGGGCTGACCGCAGCAATTTATGCCCGCCGCGCAGGGAAATCCGTCCTCGTACTTGAAAAAGACACCTTCGGCGGACAAGTCACCTTCTCTCCGAAGCTGGAAAACTACCCGGGCTTTCAGGAGATCAGCGGCAACGAGCTTGCCCAGCGGATGCTCGAGCAGGTGCTGGAACTCGGCGCGGAAATCGACATGGATACCGTTATCAACGTGCTTGACGGAGAAACAAAGACCGTTATCGGCGAGAGCCGAAGCTATGAGGCAAGAAGCGTAATCATCGCCGCAGGCGCAAAGCATCGCAGGCTGAACTTACCGAACGAGGAAGCGCTGATCGGAAACGGCATTTCCTTCTGTGCCGTCTGCGACGGAGCCTTCTATCAAGGGCAGCATGTCGCGGTCATCGGCGGCGGCAACACGGCGTTACAGGAGATTGCGCTTCTCTCGGAGGTCTGCAAGCGCGTGACTGTCGTCCAAAATCTCGCATTTTTGACCGGCGAGGATCGGATGGTCAGGGTTTTGGAGGCAAAAGACAACATAGATTATATTTTTAATACGGTCGTAACCGGCTATGAGGGAGAGGATCATCTGACGGCTGTCAGGCTACACAATACCGAAACGAATGAGGCTTCGCGGTTTGCTGTGGACGGCATTTTCCTTGCCATCGGCACCGCGCCCGAAAACGATGCCTTTGCCTCCGTGACAGACCTAAATGAATGGGGCTATATCCAAGCGGATGAGTCCGGTTTGACCAAAACCGCAGGCATTTTTGTCGCCGGCGACTGCCGCACAAAAGCTTACCGTCAGGTTGCGACGGCCATTTCCGACGGCGCTGCCGCAGCGCTCAACGCCTGCCGCTATCTTGATCAATAACTTCAAAAAACGACGCTTCGAGTTTTCGAAGCGTCGTTTTTTGGTAAATGATAAGGAGTTTACTGAACCAAGCGGTTTAACCATGAGATATAAGAATCAGAGCTGAGCATCATCGGATAGTTCAGAACAATACAATCGTCCACGCCTTGTTCCTTTGCGAAGGAAACAAGATCCAGACTCGGCTTGCCGTCTCGATTAAATTCGCGCGGGTCAACCACGATAATCTTGCTGTAATGACTGGTCAGCCACGGGGCAAAGGCATTGCCGTAGGATTCCTTGAGGAGCAGACAAACGGGGCCGTCTTCCACATCCGTGCGGATGATTGTGACGGGATGGTCGCCGCCGAGATAGCATAGGTACTTATTGGAAACACTGTCTCCGACATAACTGATTACGCCGATGACATACTCCTCTTTGAGCGTTGCGTCGGTATAGTAGCGTGCCTTTGCCTCGACAAAAGGCTCATAATACTCCAGCGTATCCGGATCCTCCCGCAAAATCTGTGCCTGCGGGTAATCCGCAAGGAAATTATACATCGAGCCGACAAAGTTGGTATACTCACCCGTCTCGAATTTACTCAGTGGCTCGGCTTTGAAGCCCGCTTCTTCGCAGAAAGCGGTATAGGCATAGTACGCGCCGAGCTGCGTCCAATGGTGATCCGTGCGGAAATAGATATACTCGTCAATATGCGCTGCCAGCTTGGAATAGGCATCGACCGTGTGAACATTGCTGCCCATCTTCTCATAGACATAGTCGATCATATTGATTTGCGACGAAACGCCGGAATGATATTCCTCCGTGGTATAGAACTCCGCACCGTTCGGGACAGCAATGCTGAAGGTACGCACCGAAGTTCCGAGTGCGTCTGCGATACCGGTCACTGCGGCGGAATAATCGTCCAACGAATCATAGTCGGCATATGGCACCTCAACAGCGCGATTTCCGATCAAGAGCGCCGCGCCGAGATTTTCGACCACCGCGCCGTCTTCCACATAGGAGCTTGGCTGCGTCGGTTCCGTCGAGGGCGGCTCTGTCGGCTCATCCGAAGCGGAGGAAGGGGCACTGCTCACGTCCGGATCGGTAGAAGGAACCTGCTGCGGATGCTCCAAGGAAGCGCCGTGATCCGCCGCGTTGCCGTTGGCATTGATGATCAGAGAGACATCGTTTTCACCCGAAAGACCGCTGAATTTATAAAATCCGTTCAGACGCGTGTTCATGCTTTTCAGACTCTCGGATTGCGGAAAAGCTTCTGCGTAATAGGTGCGCTGCGCGCTGGCATAGCTGCCGTTGAGCAGGCCGGAGAAGGTCAGCTTCGGCTTTTGCGCCGTATCATTAGAGGAAAAGAGCGAAACGACACCAACCGTAAGCAGGAGCACAACAAATAATGCAGAGAGTACGGTATATATTTTTTTCAAAGTTCCACCTCTCAATCAGAAGGACGCATAGAGCGAAGGCTTGCTGCTCGCGCCGACCAGCGACGCTGTGCAGAGATACAGTAACAGCGCGGCAAACAGGAGCAGGCTGACTGCATGCAGTGTTTGTAAAAGGGAAAAACGATTTTGCTTTTTCTGCCGCACCAACAGGATCGACCAAATCGCGCCAAACCATTTCGGCAGCACGGACGATCCGAGCAGACACAGTAGAAGCAGCGGGACGGAATTTTTGAGGATCACAGTGACTGATCCGCTCCAGAACGTACCCTCGCCGAACATCATTGCGAAGGTATTTCCTAGCTCTGTCATATTCTCATGGGCAAACAGCACCCAGCCGATCAGCACGAAGAACATCGTCAAAAGATTGCGCAGCGCGAAGGGCAGCCGTTCTAACTTCGGCATGATCTGCTTCTCGATGGCAAGCAGCACAAAGAAATACAGACCCCATAGAATAAAGTTCAAGCTCGTCCCGTGCCACAGACCGGTCAACGCCCAGACGACCAAAAGGTTCAGAATTTGGCGCGCTTTCCCCTTTCGGTTGCCGCCGAGCGGAATATAAACATAGTCGCGGAAAAAGCTGCCGAGCGTGATGTGCCAGCGGCGCCAAAAGTCCGTAATGGAGCTTGAGGCGTATGGCACGTCAAAGTTCTCGGCATAGCGGAAGCCAAAAACTCTTCCCAAGCCGATTGCCATATCTGTACAGCCGGAGAATTCAAAATAGATGTAGAACATAAACATCAGCGCGCCGAGCCACGCAGCGCCGCCGAACGCCTGCTTGGAAAGCTGGTCGTAAACGCCGTAAGCATAATCCGCAATCAGCACTTTTTTCGCAAGACCGACAACAAAGCGAATCAGGCCTTCGAAAATCGCCTTTGGATTTGTTCTGCGCCGTTCCAGCTGTTTTTCCACCTGCTCATAACGCACAATGGGCCCCATCACCATCTTTGGGAACATGGATACATACAGCAACAGCTTGGAAAAATACTGCGCCGGACGCGTTTTCCCGCGGTAGACATCGACCTGATAGGATACAAGCTGGAAGGTATAGAACGAGATACCTATGGGCAGGGCAACACTCGTAAACTGTCCCAAGAGCTTAAAAAGCAACAGAATCGCGAGGTTTCCGCCGACCGCAGCGACAAGCATTGCACGGTTGCCGTCCTGTACGCGGTGAGCCAGCGCATAATTTGCATAAGCAGTCAAAAGAAGCAACGGGAGATAATACGGCTGTCCCATTGCATAGAAGAGCAGACTTGCGGCAATTAAAACATAATTTTTACCGCGTATCTGCGGCACCAAGAAATAAACCGAAATCGTCAGCGGGAGGAATATATAAAGAAAAAAGAGATTTGAAAACTCCATAGCGTCACCTCTCCGTAAAAATCCATCTCAACTCTATCACAAAAAACGACGGATTTCAACAACAGTTTTACATAATACCGAAATTATTTTTTCTTATCTACAGAGAGCCTTCGTTTTGTGCCGGAAACGACCTCATTTTGCAGCAGCAAAAGCGCAGAGAGATTCGGCAACGCCATCAAAGCGTTCAGAATATCCGCCAGCTCCCATGCCGCGCCGACCGTAAAAAAAGGCCCGGCAGCAACCGCCAGCAGATACGCGACACGGTAAAGCAGCTGGATCCTTTTGCGGTCTCCTACCAAATACCGCAGGCACTGCTCCGCATAAAAATTCCAGCCGATGATCGTGGCAAAGGCGAAAAAGATCAGGCAGATCATTAAGACAAAGGAGGATAGGCTCTCCTTCCACGGAAGACCGACGCGCCATGCGTAGTCCGTAAGCTCCACACCGGAAAGCGGCGCTTTCCACGCTCCTGTTACAACAAGGCATAAGCCCGTAATCGTGCAGATCACAATGGTGTCAATAAACGTTCCTGTCATAGAGATCAGTCCCTGTCGAACAGGGTCGCGCTCGTTGGACGCTGCCGCCGCAATCGGCGATGAGCCAAGCCCGGCTTCATTGGTAAACACTCCGCGCCCGATACCCATACGAAGGACATTTTTCAGAGAAATCCCCGCTGCCGCACCCAAAACCGCGCGCGGTGCCACTGCGCTTTTTACGATGAAAGCAACAGCAGCGGGAATTCGGTCGGCATAACGCACAAGCAGGATCAGGGAGAAGAGCAAGTACGCCGCCGACATCAGCGGCACCAGCGTTTCACAGACGCTTGCGATCCGTTTTGCCCCGCCGAGCAGGACAAGCGCAGCCGCAACGGTCACGATTGCACCGCTGATGACCGTCGCCCATGAGATTTCCCTCCCACCGAGGGTAAACACGGTTTTTGTGTCAAAAAACGCATCGACTGCCGTCGTGATGCTGTTGACCTGCGTCACCGTTCCGACGCCCATGATCCCGACCGCCGCGCCGATCCCCGCAAAGGCCACGGCAAGCCAGCGCCAGCGTCTGCCTAAGCCCTGTTCAATGTAGCAAAACGGCCCGCCGAACCACCCGCTCTTTGTTTTCCTGCGATATTTGACGGCGAGGAAGCCCTCGGCATATTGCGTCGCCATGCCGAAAAATGCCGCAATCAGCATCCAAAACAGCGCGCCGGGCCCACCCGCGCAGAGGGCAGTCGCTACACCGACAATATTCCCCGTGCCGATGGTTGCGGCAAGCGCCGTGCAGAGCGCCGCATAGGGTGTGATCCCCTCCCCATCCCGCTTTGAAAAAATCGCCTTGATCGCCGTCTTCAGGTTTCGAAATTGCAGAAAGCGCAGCCTTACCGTAAACAGCACACCAACGCCAACAAATAGCACCATCATTGGCCAACCCCAAACCAAAGCGCCCGCACGCGCCAATCCTTCCTCCATGGTCTTCCCTCCGCAGCATAGTCTCTTTGATTCTATGCGCAGACAGGCATCCTTCATGTCCCTGTTTCTCTATCAGATGCATTCTTTAGAGATAATACTTGACAAAATCTGTGAATTTCGATAAGCTAAAGATGATCTGAATCAATCCACTGAGTGCCGCCGCTGATTTATCCAGAGGTTACCTAATAGTAGAATTTATAATAATCTCTGTACCTATCAGCCCTAATGTGTTTTACTGTATAGCGGCGTTTCTGTATCATCGAATACAGTGTAACGATTTTGTGTTGTGTATTTTAAGAATACAACCGAAAATGTTATGTTCGCTAATCTTTGTAGAAATTATTCTTTATTTCTCATCCCATTTTTTGCATAAAAGTAAAACAATGTTTTTTATTTTTATAAATAGAAATTGAATTTAAAATAATTAAATCATGCCTGACAAGTGATTTAGAGAGGGGTAGTGAAATGCAGGATTTGTTATTAAGTATAGCGCGATGTGATGAATTTGAAACAGCAAGGGCTGATTGTAACCATCCTTGTCATAAAATTGTTTCTATTCAAGCGCAAAAGGACTATCAATTACCCGAGCCGTGGAATGGTAATATTGAGTCAGCGCAAATACTGTATATTTCTTCTAATCCATCCTATAACCCTGAGGAAACTTTTCCGGATAACTCATGGAGCAATGAAGTTATCGAACAATTCTTTAGGAATCGTTTTCAAAACTTTTATTACACGAAAACCCATTACTGGACATGTATAAAAAAATACACTTCGTGGATTATTGGCATCCCAGTTGACGATCCAACACTTCCGGATAGAATATGCATTACGGAAATAGTCCATTGCAAATCTCTCCGAGAGGCCGGAGTTCAGAGCTGCTATAAACATTGTGTTCAGAAATGGCTAAACGCTATCTTAAAGGAATTCAAAGGACAGTATGTTGTGTTGCTAGGCAGATTTGCGACAGAATTTGAAAATACGATTAAATTAACAGGAAAAGTGCCATTGTTGATGCCGCACATAAATGCGCGAAAAGTAACTGATCAATATAGGAAGGAACTGATTGCGCTATGGAAGGAAAAAAGCAAGGTCATACCTCGTTAGGTAATTTTCTGTCATTACCTTTTCACTTTAATAAAATAAAGAATACTGCATACAAAAAACCTTGCGTCTCGGCGCAAGGTTTTTTGTTCCTTATATATCTCTTCTTCCCTCAAGGGCGCGGAGGAGGGTGACTTCGTCGGCGTATTCAAGCTGGCTGCCCACGGGAACGCCGTAGGCAAGGCGCGTCACGCGAACCTCCATGGGACGCAGGAGACGCGAGATGTACATTGCCGTTGCCTCCCCCTCGGTGTCAGGATTTGTCGCCATAATGACCTCGCGGACGCCGCCCTGACCGACGCGGGTAAGCAGCTCGCGAATGCAAATATCATCTGGCCCGATATGATTGAGCGGTGAAATCACGCCGTGCAGGACATGATAGACGCCCGTAAACTCTCTTGCCCGCTCCATCGCGATCACATCCTTCGGGTCGGCAACCACGCAGATCAAGCCATGGTCACGGCTCTCGTCGTCGCAGATCGGGCAGAGGTCTCTGTCGGTCAGATTCCGGCAGCACGGGCAAAGATGCACCGTTTTTTTTGCGTCCAAAATTGCGTTTGCAAACTCCTCCGCCTCCTCCTGCGGCACGCTCAGAAGGTGGAACGCCAAGCGCTGCGCCGTCTTACCGCCGATGCCCGGGAGCTTTGCAAACTGTTCCGTCAGCCGTTCCAGTGCGGCGGGAAAATATCGCATCAGAACAGACCGCTGAGATTCAGTCCACCGGTCAGGCGGGACATATTCTGCGCCGTCTCCGCATCCGCCTTGCGCATTGCCTCATTGACTGCGCCGACGACCATGTCCTGCAGCATCTCGACATCCTCCGGGTCAACCGCCTCGGGGTTAATGGTCAGCGCGAGAACCTCATGCTTGCCGTTGACGCGTGCGGTCACCATACCGCCGCCAACGGTTGCTTCGTATTCCTTCGCCTCCATCTCCTCCTGCATTTTCAGCATATCCTGCTGCATTTTCTGCGCTTGCTTAATCATGTTCATGTTCATGCCGCCGCCCATTCCGCCGCGGTATCCGCCTTTTGCCATTGTCATAATCTCCTTTTATTTCAATTCTATAATATCCGGATGCTGTGCGCCGAAGGATATCAGGCGGTCGAGTCCGTCCGTCCGTTCGGCCTTTTGCGCGCTGCCCGCAAGCGTGACACGGATCCTTCTTCCGGCGACCGCAGAGGCACATTCCGCCACAGTTTGAAGAACCTCCGGCTTATTGATATAATTTCGGAAGGTCTCCACGCGCAAAGTAAGCACAAGCTCATCGCCCCGCAGTCTTCCGAGAACGGGAGAACCCTCAGAGTCGGCAAACATTCCGACAACCGGCGGCTTGAGCGCCGTGCGGAGTCTTTGCACGAGGCTGACCCAAAAGTTGTCAATCACCGATGCCTCCTGCGCAGGAGGGGGATCGTCTGGGAACGGCGGTTGATCGTCGTCCTCGTCTTTCCAAGGAGGCGTCTCCTCCTTCTGTTGTTTCTGCGCAGCGGCAGGCGCACTTTGCTGCACGAAGGTGCCGCTTGCGATTTTTTCCTCTAAACGGCTGATGCGCGCGTTCAGAGACTGCGCATCTGCGGCAGCTTCGGGTTTGCAGAGACGAAGCAGACACAGCTCCGCGTCGATCCTGCGGTTGGCGCTGGTATTAAAACCAGAGGCAGCATCGCGCAGCAAGGAGGTCATACGCAAAAGCTCCTCCGCCGTAAACATCGGAAGCAGCTCCTTCAGTTCCTTCTGCGTGCAAATGCCGGAGATCATGCTCACATCCTTCGACGCGGTACGCAAAATCAAAAGATCCCGCGCGACGGTACACAGTTCGTCGAGCATGGCGGCAAGATCCTTACCCTCGGCATACTGCGCGCTGAAAATCGACAGCGCCTTTGCCGCATCGTGCGAACCGACGGCATGCATCAGCTCCGCAGTTTTTTGCGCACCCGCCAAGCCAAGGGTTTTACAGACCTGCTCGGTATCAACCGCGCCCGTGGCAGCCGAGGCGCACTGGTCGAGCAGACTCACTGCGTCGCGCAGGCCGCCGTCTGCCAGCCGCGCGAGATACACCGCCGCGTCCGGTTCCAAGTCGATCTGCTCCCGATAGGCGATATAGTTCAGCCGGTCAACGATATCCTCCGCCATAATGCGGCGGAAGGAGAAGCGCTGACAACGGGAGAGAATTGTTGCGGGAACCTTGTGCAGCTCCGTCGTTGCCAAAATGAACAGAAGATGCTCCGGCGG
>JAQXWB010000095.1 GCA_029225225.1 Bacillota bacterium
GCCTTCGGCGTGCCTGTGCTGCTGACGAACGGGTGTGCGGACCCGTTTTCGGAAAAGACCGTCCGCGCCTCGATGGGAGCGGTGTTCCGCACCGTGCCGCAGAGCGCGGAGACGGAGGATGTTCTGCGCGCGTGTAAGGAACGTGGGATTCGCGTTACGGCGACGGCGCTCTCGGACAGCGCGATAGAGATTCGTCAGGCGGATATTCGAAAGGATCTTGTCGTGATCGGCAGTGAAGGACAAGGAATCTGCGCGCGGCTGCTGCAAGCTTCCGACCGTCAGATCATCATACCGATGCAGCCGCGGTGTGAATCACTTAACGCAGCGGTCGCGGCGGCAATTGCCATGTGGAATATGAAATTCTGATCTTGTCAGAGACAACATACGAAAAGAGAGATAGCGATGTTGGAGCATTGGATTTGGCTGTCCACACGAAAAGGAATCGGCACCCGCGGACGCGCTGCGCTTTTGCAGCTATACGGCACGGCGGAGCGCATTTACGAGCTTCGCGAATCGGACTATCTGCAAACGGAGGGCTTCGAGCGGCGCTGGCTGGAGGGGCTGAACGACAAATCACTGGAACAGGCGCGGCGTATTTTGGTCGAGTGCGACAACAAAGGCATCGAGCTTTTGACCTATGCGGACGAGGAATATCCCAACCGCCTCAAGAATATACCGGATCCGCCCGCGCTGCTTTACTATAAAGGAAAGCTGCCGCGCTTTGATGAGGAGGCGGCAATTGCCGTGGTCGGTTCACGGCGGTGCAGCGCCTACGGCCTGCTGCACGCAAAGCAATTCGGCAGGCTGATTGCCATGAGCGGCGGCGTGGTTGTCTCCGGCGGGGCGCGCGGGATCGACACGATGGCGCTGAGCGGCGCGCTGGATTCGACTGTGCCGGTTGTCTGCGTGCTCGGCTGCGGCGTGGACGTGGTTTATCCGCGCGAGAACCATGCACTGTTTCGGGAGATCATGCTGCACGGCTGCCTGCTGAGCGAATACCCGCCGGGGACGCCGCCGGATCGCGCAAACTTTCCGGTGCGCAACCGTATCATCAGCGGACTCTCCCTCGGCGTGCTGGTCGTGGAGGCACCGGAGAAGAGCGGCGCGCTGATTACGGCGCAGTGCGCTTTGGAGCAGGGGCGGGACGTGTTTGTGATCCCCGGAAATATCGGCTCAAAATTCTGCGAGGGCAGCAATCGGCTGCTCCGCGAGGGCGCGTGTATGGTCGAAAACGGCTGGGAGGTGTTGCGTGAGTATCAGTTCCTCTATCCGGACAAAATCGCGGACGGACGCGCCAAGGAGGAGCTGCGGCGCATCTATCAGGTGCGTTTTCAAAAGGCAATGCCGGTTTACTCTCCCGTGATCTTTCCGGACGGCTGCGACAAAAAAGTCGTTGACATTCCGCCGACAAAGCATTATAGTGACGAAAAAGAGACGAACACGGCACTGACGGAGAACGAACGCCTCGTTCTGGAAAAGCTGACGGACGAACCGCAATATGCCGATGCGCTTGTGGCGGCTACCGCACTGCCGACCCAACAGGTGATGGCGGCCTTAACGCTGTTGCAGATCAAGGGGCTTGCAAGCAAATCGTCCGGAAATTGCTATCAGCGAAAATATTTCTGAAATCGGAGGTCCCTGCATGGCAAAGGGAAAGAATTTGGTCATTGTGGAATCGCCATCCAAGGCGAAGACCATTGGAAAGTATTTGGGCCCGGAGTATCGTGTGGAGGCGTGCATGGGACATTTGCGCGATCTGCCGAAGAGTACGATGGGCGTCGATATCGAGCATGATTTTACGCCGGAGTACCGCCCGATGGCAGGAAAAGAGGCGATTATCTCGGAATTGCAGGCTGCCTCAAAAAAGGCAAGCTGCGTTTATTTAGCAACCGACCCTGACCGCGAGGGGGAGGCAATCTCGTGGCATTTGAAGCAGCTGCTTGACATCTCCGATGAGAAGGCGAAGCGCGTGACCTTCAACGAGATCACGAAAAGCGTTGTGACGAAGAGCATCGAGCAGCCGAGAGACATTGATTATAACTTAGTGGATGCGCAGCAGGCGCGAAGGATCTTGGATCGCATCGTCGGCTATCAGCTCAGCCCGCTGCTTTGGAAAAAGGTGCGCAGAGGGCTTTCTGCCGGACGCGTGCAGTCGGTCGCGACCCGTCTTGTTGTCGAGCGGGAGCGCGAAATCGAGGCATTTGTGCCGAAGGAGTATTGGACGCTGGACGCCGCCCTGCGCTGCGTGGACAAGCCCGGCAGCTTTACCGTCCGCTATTACGGCGAGGGGAAGAAGCGCGAGCTGCACAGTGAGGCAGAGGTCGATGAGATCATCCGCGATGTGACGGGGAAGGAATTCACCATTTCCGGCATCAAGCGCACGGAAAAGCGCCGCAATCCGACGCCGCCCTTTATTACCTCAACCCTCCAGCAGGAGGCATCGCGAAAGCTCAATATGACCCCGCGCCGTACCATGGCAGTGGCCCAGCAGCTCTATGAGGGCGTGGATATCACCGGTGAGGGTACGCTTGGTTTGATCACCTATATGCGTACCGACTCGCTCCGCTTGTCTGAAGAGGCGCTTGCCGCCGCGAAGGACTTTATTATCGGGCGCTATGGCACGGCATATTACCCGGGTGAGCCGCGCCGCTATCGGGCAAAGTCCGGCGCGCAGGATGCGCACGAGGCGATCCGCCCGAGTAATGTCGCGCTCGACCCAGAGACGATCAAGGGCGACTTGACGCGCGAGCAGTATCGGCTGTATAAGCTGATTTGGAGCCGCTTTGTTGCCTGCCAAATGGCTGACGCGCGCTATGACGCGGTGCAGATTGATACGACCTGCGCGGGACACATCTTCCGCGCCACGGATCAGATCATGAAGTTCGCCGGTTTTACCGCGCTTTATGAGGAAGGGCGCGACGACGAGGCGGAGGAGAAGGCGGGCGGACTGCCTGACTTAAAGGGCGACGAGCGTCTGCTTGCCGAGAGCACCAAAAAGGAGCAGCACTTTACCATGCCGCCCGCGCGCTATACCGAAGCGACCCTTGTCAAGGCGATGGAGGAGCGCGGCGTCGGCAGACCCTCAACCTATGCCTCGATTGTCGCGACGATACAGGACAGAGAATATGTTCTGAAAAAAGAAAAGCGTCTTGCGCCAACACCCCTCGGTATTGTTGTGACTGACCTGATGCTTGCCCATTTCAATGATGTGATTGACGTGGAATTCACGGCGAATATGGAGCATCAGTTAGACGAGGTTGAGGCGGGCAAGGTCAACTGGAAGCGTGTTCTCCACGATTTCTATTCCGAGTTCCACCGCGAAATGACGGAGGCGGAGCAGGCGCTTGACGGCAAACGCATCAAGGTGCCGGACGAGGAGAGCGACGAGATCTGCGAGCTGTGCGGCAGGCGTATGGTTATCAAGAGCGGCCGCTTCGGACGTTTCCTTGCCTGCCCGGGCTTCCCCGAGTGCAAGAACACCAAGCCCCTCGTCGAGCGTATGCCAGGGCGCTGCCCGAAATGCGGCAGCACGATCCTCAAGCGCAAGTCGAAGAAGGGCTATGTCTATTATGCCTGTGAGCGCGGTGCGGAGTGCGGCTTTATGACATGGGACGTCCCGACGGCGAACGATTGCCCGTCGTGCGGACAGACCCTCTTTAAGAAATCTGGCAGAGGGCAGATGAAGCCCTTCTGTATCAATGAGAATTGTAAGGAATTCTTGCCGGAGGAGAAACGCGACTATAAGCGCCGTATGCCGAAGGCGACCACGGAGACGGTTGAGACGGCAGAGGAGCTGGCTCCTGTGGAGCAGAAGCCGGAAGAGAAGAAAACCAAAAAAACCTCCGCAAAGTCTACAAAAGCCAAAGGAACGAAGAAAGCATGACAGAAGTGAAAGTGATCGGCGCGGGGCTTGCCGGCAGCGAGGCGGCGTGGCAGCTTGCGCAGCGCGGCTTTCAGGTCAGTCTCTATGAGATGAAGCCTGCGAAAATGACGCCTGCGCATCATTGCGCGGACTTTGCCGAGCTGGTCTGCTCAAATTCCCTGCGTGGAGACCGGCTGGAAAACGCGGTAGGTCTTCTGAAGGAGGAACTGCGCCGCTTGGACAGCCTGATCCTCTCCTGCGCGGACGCAACGCGCGTCGAAGCCGGCGGCTGCCTTGCCGTTGACCGCTACGGCTTTTCCGGCATGGTGACGGAGAAGCTGAAAAACCATCCGAATGTCAAGGTGATTTCCGAGGAGGTTACGCGCGTCCCGGAGGGGCCTGTTATCATTGCGACAGGCCCGTTGACCTCGGACGCCATGAGCGAGGCAATCGCCGCCTATTTCGGGCAGACGGATTATCTGCATTTCTTCGATGCCGCAGCTCCGCTTGTCACGCTGGACTCTGTGGATATGGAGCACGCGTGGTATGCCTCGCGCTATGACAGGGGCAGTGCGGACTATATCAACTGCGCCATGTCCCGCGAGGAGTACACCGCCTTTGTCCGTGCGCTTGCAAGCGCGGAGGAGGCGGAGGTGCACGGCTTTGAGGACAAGAATGTCTTTGAAGGCTGTATGCCCGTAGAGGTTATGGCACGGCGCGGCGAGGATACCCTGCGCTACGGGCCGCTCAAGCCCGTCGGGCTGAAGAATCCCGCAACAGGGAAGGAGCCTTATGCCGTTGTGCAGCTCCGCAGAGACAATGCGGCGGGTAATATCTATAATCTGGTCGGCTTCCAGACGCATTTGAAATTCCCGGAGCAGAAGCGCGTCTTTTCGATGATTCCCGCCCTGCGTGACGCGGAATTCGTCCGTTACGGCGTAATGCACCGCAACACCTTCTTAAATTCCCCGCGCCTGCTCGACCGTACCTATGCCGACCGCCGCGACCCGATGGTCGCTTTTGCGGGACAGATGACGGGTGTGGAGGGCTATGTTGAATCGTGCGCCTCCGGCTATGTCGCGGCTGTGTCGATGGCGGCGAGGCTGCGCGGTGAGGAGATCCCGGACTTTACGTGCCTGACCGCCATCGGCGCGCTGGCATATTATGTCAGCGACGAGTCCGTGACCGCGTTCCAGCCGATGAATGTCAATTTCGGCATTATCGCGCCGCTGGAGCAGCGGGTGCGGGGAAAGGCAAATAAAAATCTTGCCATCGCAAACCGCGCGCTGGCGCAGTTGGAAGCGATGAAAGAAAGGAACGAAGTGAGCCATGAAGATCATCATTGACGCAATGGGCGGCGATCACGCGCCGGAACAGATTGTCGCGGGCGCGCTGCAGGCGGCAAAGGAGTTCGGAATCGAGCTTATCTTGGTCGGACGCGGCGAGGAGCTGCTTTCCTGTATGAAGGCGCAGGGCTGGGATACGCTGCCTGCTGGTGTTGAGGTGGCAAACGCGGAGGATGTGGTCGATATGCACACGGAGCCTGCCGATGTGCTGCGGCTGCATCGCGGCGCTTCGATGGTCATGGGGCTGAAAATGCTCGCAGACGGCGGCGGTGACGCGTTCATCTCCGCCGGAAGCAGCGGCGCGCTGCTCACCGCGGCGACGCTTCTGGTCAAGCGCATCCGAGGCATCCGCCGCGCGGCGTTCGCCCCACTGCTGCCGATTGGCGGCGGCACGATCATCGTGGACGCGGGCGCAAACAACGAGTGCACGCCGGAATACCTGCTGCAATTCGGCTGCATGGGTTCCTTTTACGCAAAAAAGGCGCAGCATAAGGAGAATCCGCGTGTTGCGCTGCTGAACAACGGCACGGAGGAATCGAAGGGCGACGCACTGCACCGCGAGGCTTATCAGCTCCTGAAAAAAGCGGACGAGAGTGGAACCATTCACTTCATCGGCAACATCGAGGCGCGCGACGTCCCGAACGGCGGTGCTGATGTGATTGTGGCGGACGGCTTTTCCGGCAATGTCCTGCTCAAGAGCATTGAGGGAACGGCGAGCTATATGTCAAAGCTGATGAAGGAGATGTTCATGCGCAGCACGATTTCAAAGGTCGGTTACCTGTGCTGCAAAAAGGGCGTGAACCATATCAAGCAGATGATGGATTACCGCGAGGTCGGCGGTTCTATCGTCCTCGGCATCGGCAAGCCCGTCATTAAGGCGCATGGCTCGTCCGATGCCCGCGCGGTCAGAGGCGCGATCAAACAGGCAATTGCGGCGGTGGAGAGCGGCTTTTGCGAGGAAATTCGCGCGAATGTCGCCGCAATGACCCTGCCGCGGGAGGAAACGCATGAAGCTTGAAGAAGCCCTCGGCTATACTTATCAGGATAAAACGCTCCTGCAAATGGCGCTGTCGCACAGCTCCTATGCCAATGAGATGTTCAAGGACAATCTGCACAGCTATGAGCGGCTGGAGTTTCTCGGAGACTCTATCCTCGGCTTTGTCACGGCGGATTACCTTTACCGCACCTTCCCGACGAAGCACGAGGGCGAGCTGACGCGCATCCGCGCGGAGCTGGTGTGTGAAAAAAATCTCTCGGAGATTGCCGAGCGGCTGCACTTGGGCGACTATCTCTTGCTCGGGCACGGGGAGCAGCAGGGCGGCGGACGGCATCGCAGCGGCACGCTCTGCGACGTGATGGAGTCTTTGATTGCAGCCGCTTACTTAGACGGCGGCTTTGCAGCGGCGCGCGGTATTATTGAGCGCTTGATTTTGCCGAAGCTGGCGCAGACACCGAAGTCGCAGGACTATAAAACGGAGCTGCAGGAGCTGGTGCAGCGCAAAAAGGATCAGACACTGCAATATGAGCTGATCTCGGAGCGCGGGCCGGATCACTGCAAGGAATTTGCCGTGCGCGTCCTGCTGAACGGAACGCCGGTCGGTCAGGGCATCGGTTCCAGCAAAAAACGCGCAGAGCAGGCAGCCGCAGAGGAGGCAATCCGTCTCCTGTTCCCACATGAATGATTCTGACTGTGAATAACAGTCAGAATTTTTTCCTTAGTACGCAGAAAATGTGCTTTCTGCTTGCATTTTGCCATAATATTTGGTACAATATCTTATTGCAAAATACAATAGGAGCATTCTGTCAATGTATCTGAAACAACTGGAAATTCAGGGCTTCAAGTCGTTTGCGGATCGGACGGTCATCAGCTTTGGGCATGATATTACCGTAATCGTCGGACCGAACGGCAGCGGAAAATCGAATATCTCCGACGCGATCCGCTGGGTCATGGGAGAACAGAGTTCCCGCACGCTGCGCGGTCAGAAAATGGAGGACGTCATCTTCGGCGGTACGGAAAAGCGTGCGCAGGTCGGCTTCGCGGAGGCGACGCTGGTTTTGGATAATTCCGACCGCGCCATCCGATACGACGCGGACGAACTGATGATCACCCGCAGGTATTATCGTTCCGGTGAAAGCGAATACTATATCAACAGGCAATCCGTCCGCCTGCGAGACATTAACGAATTATTTATGGATACCGGCCTCGGACGGGAGGGCTATTCGAATATCAGTCAGGGGCGTATTGACGAGATTCTGTCCGTCAAAAGCACGGATCGCCGCGAAATCTTCGAGGAGGCGGCGGGCATTTCGAAATACCGCCATCGCAAGGAGGAGACGGAGCGACGCCTTGCCAATACCGAGGATAATTTGCTACGTATCGGAGATAAAATTTCCGAGCTGGAATTGCAGGTTGAGCCGCTGCGTGAGCAGGCGGAGAAAGCAAAGAAGTTCCTTGCTTACCGCGACGAGCTGAAGGGCTTTGAGGTCGCGCTGTGGCTGAAGACGTTGGAAAAGCTGAGCGCAACGGCGCGCAAGGCGGAGGAGGACTACCATTCCGCCGCGTTTATCCTCCAGCAGGAGCATACCGCTTTGGATCAGCTCTATGTGACTGCCGAAACGCTGACCTTTGACCTGCACAATCGTGACGCGCAGATCGACGGTCTGCGCGAGCAGATCGCGCAGGCGGACGCGCAGACGCAGGAGGTGCAGAGCGCGCTCGCCGTGCTGCGCACGAACAGCGAAAACTGCCTTTCCAATATCGCCCGCGTCAAAGCGGAGCTTGCCGAGCAGGACACACGAAGCGGCGGTATTACGGAGCAGATCGCCGCCTTGGAACAGCGCGTTGAGGAGATCGTCCAGGAGGCGCAGAAGCTTTCCGAAAAGCTCCAAAGCGCGGAAGCCGAGGGCAAGCGCCTCGCTGACTCGGCAGACGGCATGACGAAGCATTATCTCGAGCTGCGCAACCGGCAGGAGAGCCTGCGAAGCGAGCTTTCCGCAAGAAATGCCGATTTGACGGCAGTCGTGGATTCCCTTGCCCAAAGCGAAGAACGCCGTGCGCAGGTGACTTCGGATTGTGAGGCGGCAGCCGCCCGCAGAAGCGACGCGGAGACGCATCTTGCAATCGCGAGGAAAGCGCTTGCCGAGGCGCAGGAGGAAATCACCGCCTGCAACAATACCATTCAGGGCTACCGCCTGCGCAGCAAGGCGCGGAGGGAAAAGCGTGACGGCCTGCAAAAGCAGGTCACGGAAAAAACGGTTGCGTTGCAAACTACAATTTCGCGCTTGAAGCTCTTTGAGGAGATGGAGCGCGAATATGAGGGCTTTTCCAAGGCGGTGCGCGTCGTGATGCAGCAGAGCGCGAAGGGCTTCCTGCGCGGCATCCACGGGCCGGTCTCCAAGCTGATCCGCACCGACGACCGCTATACCGTCGCCATTGAAATCGCACTCGGCAGCGCCATGCAGCAGATCATCGTGGCGGACGAGCAGGCTGCGAAGGCTGCCATTCAATACCTCAAACGCAACGACGCGGGACGCACAACCTTCCTCCCGCTGTCTGTCATGCGCGGCAAAGAGCTGAACGAGCGCGGCGTGGAAAACTGCCGCGGCTTTGTCGGCATTGCGGACGCTTTGGTGCAGTGCGACGCGCTGTACCGCCCGATTCTTTCTTATTTATTGGGAAAAACCGTCCTCGCTGAGGATATGGATTCCGCCATCGCTATGGCGGATCGGTTCGGACATCGGTTCCGTATCGTCACGCTGGACGGACAGGTTATCAACGCCGGCGGCTCTATGACGGGCGGCTCGGTGTCAAAGAACGCCGGTATCCTCTCCCGCGCAAATGAGGTCGAGCGTCTGAAAAAGCTGCAACAGGATACACAGGAGGAGCTTTCCTCCCTCAAAGCGGCGCTGACCGAAGCGGAGCGGCTTGCGCAGCAGGTCGAGTTTGAGCTATCTGCCGAGGTGGAGAAGCTGCGCACGGCGGAGGATAACGCTTTGCGCCTCTCCGGTGAGGAAAAGCAGTATGCCGCCCTCTCCGGCGCCATCGGCGACGCGGTCGCCTCCTCGGAGAGCGAGCTGCGCGCGTTGGAGGAGCGGACAAAGACGGATTCCGTGCGGAAAAAGGCTTTGACGGAACAGATCGCGCAATTGGAGCGTCAAATCACCGAGACGGAGCAGGAGCTTTCTGTCGTGTCGGACGGGCAGAGCGTCGCAGCGGAGCGGAGCAACCGATTAAGCGAACGCATGACTGCCATCCGCATGGATTCCGCCGCATTGGAAGCGGAGCGGGCAACGGCGGCGGACTCAATCAGCCGCCTGCGCGGATTAGAGCTTGCCATGCGCGGCGACCGCGCGCAGAAGACCGCTTTGATTGAGACATATACCAAAGAAAACGAAGCGCTCCTGTCGCAGATTGCCCTGCGGGAGGCGGAATTGCAAAAGCAGCTTGACGAGGGACAGCGGCAGCGCGAGGGACTGAAAGCTGCGCTGGACGAGCGCATGACAGTTGAGGCGCGCAAGACCGCAACCGAGAAGGAAGCGCAGAACAAGAGCCGCGATATCCTCAATATGGAACGCGAGAGCGCCCGTCTCGAGGCAAAGAAGACCGCCGCCGAGATGGAGGAAAAGCAGATCCTTGACAAGCTCTGGGAGTCCTACGAGCTGACGCGCTCCACCGCGCCGCAGGCGGCCGCGGAGATCGAGAATATCGGCGCGGCGCAGAAGCGCGTCGCGGAGCTGAAACGTAAAATATCCTCTCTCGGCACGCCGAACCTCGGCGCAATCGAGGAATTTGCCCGCGTGAATGAGCGCTATGAATATTTGACCGGGCAGCGGGACGACGTGCTGACCTCCAAGCGAGATTTGGAGGGCATCATCGGCGACATTACCAAGCAGATGACCGAGATCTTCGTCACGGAGTTTGCGAAGATCAACACCTATTTCGGGCAGACCTTTACGGAGATGTTCGGCGGCGGCAAGGCGTCGCTGGAGCTGGAGGATCCGAACGAGCCGCTGACCTGCGGCATTGAGATTCGCGTCCAGCCTCCCGGAAAGCAGGTCAAGACCATTACGCTGCTCTCCGGCGGCGAAAAGGCGTTTGTCGCCATTGCGCTGTACTTCGCAATATTGAAGGTGCGCCCGACGCCCTTCTGTATGCTCGACGAGATCGACGCTGCGCTGGACGACCCCAATGTCAATCGATTTGCAAACTACATGCACGGTTTCAGTCAAAAGACGCAGTTCATCGTCATCACCCACCGCCGCGGTACGATGGAGGCTGCGGATATGCTCTACGGCGTGACGATGCAGGAGCAGGGCATTTCGAAGATTCTGCATCTGGATCTGAATCAAATGGAGCAGCAATTGGATATCATTACGGAATAACCTTCCGAACATAGAGAAAATAGGAGAACGATATGGGATTTTTTGATAAGATCAAAAACGGCTTGAAAAAGACCAGAACCGCGATTGCGGCGACCCTCGGCGGACTGTTTGACTCCTTCACCGGGGCAAATGAGGAGTTTTACGACGAACTTGAGGAGAGCATGATCCTCGCGGATATCGGCGTAGAGACCTCCACAAAGGTCGTCGAACAGCTACGTCAGCGTGTCAAGGAGCAAAAGCTGCGCGGCGCGGAGGAGATTCATAACGCGCTGAAGGACATCCTTGTGGAGACGCTGAATGTCGGTGACACCGCTCTGCATATCGGTACGAAGCCGTCGGTGATTCTCGTCATCGGCGTCAACGGCGTCGGCAAGACGACGACCATCGGTAAGCTGGCACACAGCCTCAGCGCGCAGGGTAAGCGCGTGCTGCTCTGCGCGGGCGACACCTTCCGCGCGGCCGCGGCGGATCAGCTTGAAATTTGGGCGAACCGCTCCGGCACACAGATCGTGCGCCAGCACGAGGGCGCAGACCCCGCCTCTGTCGTCTACGACGCGATCTCCGCAGCAAAGGCGCGCGGCACGGACGTGATCCTGTGCGACACGGCAGGCAGACTCCATAATAAGGCAAATCTGATGAATGAGCTGGGCAAAATTTCCCGCATCATCGACCGTGAGCTGCCAGACGCGGACAAGGAGGTACTTCTGGTTCTCGACGGCACGACGGGACAAAACGGGCTGCTGCAAGCGAAGCAGTTTAAGGAGATTGCCGGCGTAACCGCGATTGCGCTGACGAAGCTCGACGGCACGGCAAAGGGCGGTATCGTCATTGCCGTTGCGAACGAGCTGCAAATTCCCGTGAAGTATATCGGTGTGGGCGAGCAGATCGACGATCTGATGCCCTTTGACGCGCGCAGCTTTGTTGACGCGCTGATTTAAGGAGGTCTTTCCTATGAGAAATGACGGCAGAGCCGCAGATGAAATGCGCAAGGTCAAGGCGACGC
>JAQXWB010000096.1 GCA_029225225.1 Bacillota bacterium
CCCACGGCGCAACGATCCTGCCGCTGCCCTATTTCTCCCCGAAGCCGGCGCTCGCCTGCGTCAATCAGGAGCATATCACCGCCTTCCACGGCGTTCCGACGATGTTCATCGCCATGCTGGAGCATCCCGATTTTGCAAAGACCGATTTTTCCTACATGCGCACCGGCATCATGGCAGGCTCGCCCTGCCCGATCTCCGTCATGCAGGATGTCCTGGAGAAGATGCATATGCGCGAGATCACCATTGTCTACGGGCAGACCGAGGCGTCTCCCGGCTGCACGATGAGCAGCACGGACGATCCGATTGAGGTGCGTGTCGCCACGGTCGGACGCGCCCTGCCCGAGATCGAGTGCAAGATCGTCGATCCCGAGACGGGCGAGGATTGCCCCGACAATGTAACGGGCGAATTCGTCGCACGCGGCTACAACATCATGAAGGGCTACTATAAAATGCCCCGCGCCACTGCCGCCGCCATCGACAAGGACGGCTGGCTGCACACGGGCGACCTTGCCTGCCGCACCCCCGAGGGCAACTACCGCATCACAGGACGCCTCAAGGACATGATCATCCGCGGCGGCGAGAATATCTACCCGAAGGAGATCGAGGAATTCATCTACACACACCCGAAGGTCAGCGATGTGCAGGTCATCGGCGTGCCGGACGAGCAGTACGGCGAGGAGATCATGGCGTGCATCATCTTAAAAGAGGGCGAGGCCATGACCGCCGACGAGATGAAGACCTATATCCGCGAGCACATGGCAAAGCACAAGGTGCCGCGCTATGTCGATTTCGTTGATTCCTTCCCGATGAATGTCGCCGGCAAGATCCTCAAATACAAAATGCGCGAGGAGGCCATTCAAAAGCTCGGCTTACAAAAGGCGAACGCCATTGAAACGGCATAAGGAAGAAAATGCTTGACAATTTCTGTCGACTGTGCTATCATATCACCAATTCAATACTTCAAAGGCTATGACGAAGACGGCATAGATCCCTTCCGTCCCAGAGAGTCGGCGTTGCTGCGAGGCCGATACGAGAAAGATCTGATTCTGCCCATCCCTTCCGAGCCGGAGATCCGAGAATATGCGCAAGCAAAAGGTAGGCGTCTCCCGTCACTGCCGCGTCAAGGCAAGGGGCTTGTCAGAGCCATAAGGGGCACGAATGTGCAATTTGAGTGGTACCGCGGGTTAATACATTATCCCGTCTCAAAGCAAACGCTTTGAGACGGGATTTTTCATGAATGCACCACCCCGTGTAGGGGCGGACGACACTGTCCGCCCATGCAGGCACTTTCTTCCATCGCGTAGGAGCGACTATCAGCAGCCCGCGTGCAGGAACTACCGAAAGTGTACCAATTTGTTCGCTCGTACCGGCGGGCGGCTGATAGCCGCCCCTATGAGAACGAACGCATCCATACAAAAAACTTCAACAACGCAAAACGCGAAAAAAATTCAACAGAAAAAGAGGGTTTGACTATGCAGGCAACAACCTACGATTCCACCATCACCGCCATTGCCGAGCGTATTCGGGATATGCGCGAGATTGCGGGCCTCTCCGTTGCGGAAATGGCAAAAAAGACCGACACCACCCCGGAGCAGTACGCAGCTTACGAAAACGGCACCTGTGATTTCCCCTTCTCCTTCCTGCACAAATGCTCTGTCGTATTCGGTATTGACACGACGGCGATCTTAGAGGGTCGGACGGCGAAGCTCTCGTCCTACACTGTCACCCGCAGCGGTGAGGGGCAGGTCATGGTGCAGGAGGGCGGCATTGAGATCTGCAATCTCGCGCCGCGCTTCCGCGACAAAATTGCCGAGCCGCACCTTGTCCGCTACGGCTACCGCGCAGAACAGCAAAATCTCCCCATTCATACGAACACCCACTCCGGGCAGGAATTCGACTATATCATCAGCGGCAAGCTCAAGGTACAGATTGGCAAGCACACCGAGGTACTCGGTCCCGGCGACTCCATCTACTATAACAGCTCCACGCCCCACGGCATGATCGCAGTGGACGGGCAGGATTGCGTTTTCTGCGCCATCGTCCTGCCCGGCGAGGACATGGAGCCGGAGTCCGTCAGCCAGAGCATCGCGGTCGCCCGTTCGAGCCAGCGCCTGCTGTGCGAAAAGTTCGTCAAATGCACCGAGAACGAGCGGGGCGAACTGCAAAAGATCGCGTTTGAAAACGAAGACAGCTATAACTTTGCCTTTGACACCGTGGACGCTTTGGCGGATGCCTACCCCGAGAAGCTCGCCATGCTCCATGTGGATAAGCACAAAGTCGAACGCCGCTTCACCTTCCGCGACATCAAGCGCGCCTCCAATCAGACGGCAAACTATTTCCGCTCCCTCGGCATTCAAAAGGGCGACCGCGTGATGCTGGTGCTCAAGCGGCACTATCAGTTCTGGTTCTCCATGCTTGCCCTGCATAAGCTCGGCGCGATCGCCATCCCCGCGACCAATCAGCTTCTGACCCATGACTTTGAATACCGCTTCCAAGCCGCAGGCGTCAGCGCCATCGTCGCGACGGCGGACGGCGCGGTCGCGGACTGCGTCGATGCAGCGGCAAAGACCTGTCCGGAGCTGAAAACAAAGATTCTGGTCGGCGGAAAGCGCGAGGGCTGGCACTGCTTTGATGAAGAATATTCCCTCTATACAGGGAAATTTGAGCGCACTGCCGACACGCCCTGCGGTGAGGATATCTGCACCATGTTCTTCACCTCCGGCACGACGGGCTATCCAAAAATCGCCGCCCACAGCTACAAATACGCCCTCGGGCATTTCATCACAGCAAAATACTGGCACTGCGTCGAGCGCGACGGTCTGCACCTGACCATCTCCGACACGGGCTGGGGCAAGGCGCTCTGGGGCAAGTTCTACGGGCAGTGGATGGCAGAGGGCGCCGTCTTTACCTATGACTTTGATCGCTTCGATGCCCACGATATTCTGCCGCTGTTCGCCAAGTATCAAATCACAACCTTCTGCGCGCCTCCCACAATGCTGCGTATGCTCATCAAGGAGGATCTATCGAATTATGACCTTAGCTCCATCCACCACATGACCACGGCGGGCGAGGCGCTCAACCCCGAGGTCTTCCGTCAGATCAAGAAGCTGACCGGTCTGACCGTCATGGAGGGCTTCGGGCAGACCGAGACGACTCTCTCCATCGCCACCCTGCCCGGCACACCCAGCCGTCCCGGCTCGATGGGCAAGCCCACACCGCTGTATGATATCGACCTTGTGGACGCGGAGGGCAACAGCGTGCCCGACGGCGAGGTCGGCGAGATCGTCATCCACACCGACAAGGGCGTCCCCTGTGGACTGTTCAGCGGCTATTACCGCGACGAAGCGCGCACCAGGGAGGTCTGGCACGACGGACTGTACCACACGGGCGATACCGCGTGGCGCGATGAGGACGGTTATTTCTGGTATGTCGGCAGAGTGGACGATGTGATCAAATCCTCCGGCTACCGCATCGGGCCGTTCGAAATCGAAAATGTCATCATGGAGCTGCCCTATGTCCTCGAATGCGGCGTCTCCTCCGCCCCCGACGAGGTGCGCGGTCAGGTCGTCAAGGCAAGCATTGTGCTGACCAAGGGCACGCAGCCCAGCGAGGAACTGAAAAAAGAGATTCAGAACTATGTGAAATCGCACACCGCGCCTTATAAATACCCGCGCATCATCGTCTTCCGCGACGAGCTGCCCAAGACCATTTCCGGCAAAATTCAAAGAAATAAGCTTTAAATCGTTAAAGATTTCCTTGACAATCCGAGACGGCTGTGGTATCATGGATAAAAATTCATAGAAAAACGATGACGGAGAGTGTCACGGATTCTGCTTTTTTCAGAGAGTCGGCGTACGGTGCGAGCCGATAAAAAGCTCCCGCAGACTGTAGCTCCCGAGTTGGAAAGAAGAAAGCATTTTCATGTGAGTAGACCTTTCCCGTGATTGCTGCGTCAAGGCATAATGCTTATTGGAGCATGAGTGGCACGAAGGTGCAATTTGAGTGGTACCGCGGGATTATACCCGTCTCAAAGAATAACTCTTTGAGACGGGTTTTTGCATTTCTCCCGCGTTTTCCTTACTGTAGGGCGGGGACAAGTCCTCTATGGCGCAGGAACTACCCAACCTTGTCATTGCGAGGAGCGCAGCGACGCGGCAATCTCATGTAGGAACTTCCAAATGCGTACAAACCTACAAGCGGAGATTGCCACGACCAGTGTGCGCACTGGTCTCGCAATGACAAAAAGGGGCGCCCTTCCGTGTCATTGCGAGGAGCGCAGCGACGCGGCAATCTCGTGTAGGAACTTCCAAATGCGTACAAACCTACAAGCGGAGATTGCCACAGCCAGTGTGCGCACTGGCTTCGCAATGACAAAATGGGCAATCTTTCCGCGTCATTGCGTGGAGCGCAGGCGACGCGGCAATCCAATTGAAAAAAATGATATACACACCGCTTGAGAATCAAGAGAAACGGAGGAACGCCAATGAAATCTACCACCGGCTTAAAGCTCACCATTCAGGATATGGCAAAGCGTATCCGCGACCTGCGCGAGATCGAGGGCTATACCGTCAGCGAGATGGCGAAGAAAACGGGACTGACCCCCGAGGAATACGCAAGCTGTGAGGCAGGCGAAAGCGACCTCAGCTTTGCCTTTCTTTACCGCTGCGCCTTGGAATTCGGCGTCGATGTCACCGACCTGATTCAAGGCACCAGCCCGACACTTTCTTCCTATACGCTCACACGAAAGGGCGAAGGGCAGCGCATTGAGGAGGCGCATGGTCTGACCTATTACAACATGGCTGCCTCCTACCGCAACCGCATTGCAGAGCCGCTGTTCGTCATCTCCGCCTATTCCCCCGAACGGGAGCACAGCGAGATCGAGCTGACCTCCCACGAAGGGCAGGAATGCGACCTTGTCGTGCGCGGCAAGATGAAAATTCAGATCGGCAATCACATTGAAATTCTCTCCGAAGGCGATTCCATCTACTACGACTCCTCCACCCCGCACGGCATGATCGCCATCGACGGGCAGGACTGCGCGTTCTACGCCATCGTCCTCAACCCCTCCGGCGAGAGCGAGAAGCCCAAGGAGGAGAACTATACCGACGATGTCCGCGCCACGCAGCACGACACTAAGGCGCGCATCTATCAAAATTATATTATCGCAGACGAGGACGAGAAGGGTGCGCTCCGCTCCATCGCCTTCCAAAACACCGAACGTTTCAACTTCGCCTACGACATTATGGACAAGCTTGCCGACACCCAGCCGAACAAGCTCGCCATGCTCCATGTTGCCGCAGACCGCACGGAGCGGCGTTTCACCTTCCGCGATATCAAGCAGGCATCGAACCGCGCGGCGAACTTCTTCCGCTCCCTCGGTATCCAAAAGGGCGACCGCGTGATGCTGGTGCTGAAACGGCACTATCAGTTCTGGTTCGCCATGATGGGCTTGAATAAATTGGGCGCGATCGCCATTCCCGCCACCTGTCAGCTCAAATCCCATGATTTCGAATACCGCTTCCAAGCGGCGGGCGTCTCCGCGATTCTCTGCACCGCCGACGGCGATGTTGCCAAGGAGGTAGAGCACGGCGCGGTGAAGTGCCCCGAGCTGAAAACGAAAATTCTCGTCGGCGGACAGCGCGAGGGCTGGCACGATTTCGACGCGGAGTTCTCCATGTTCTCCAGCCACTTTGACCGCACCGAGGACACCGCCTGCGGCGACGATTTGATGCTGATGTTCTTCACCTCCGGCACGACGGGCTATCCCAAGATCGCCGCGCACAGCTATAAATATCCCCTCGGTCACTTCATCACCGCGAAATACTGGCATCAGGTCGATCCCGACGGTCTGCATCTGACCATTTCGGACACCGGCTGGGCAAAAGCGATGTGGGGCAAGCTCTACGGCCAATGGCTCTGCGAGGGTGCGGTATTCATCTATGACTTTGACCGTTTCGACGCGGCGGACATCCTGCCGCTGTTCGCAAAATATCAGATCACAACCTTCTGCGCCCCGCCTACGATCTACCGCATGATGATCAAGCAGGATATCGCAAAATACGATTTCTCCAGCGTCAAGCACGCAACCATCGCCGGCGAGGCCCTCAACCCCGAGGTCTTCCGCCAGTTTGAAAAGGCAACGGGACTGCGCGTGATGGAGGGCTTCGGCCAGTCCGAGACGACCCTCGTCATCGGCAACACCGTCGGCATGAAGCATAAGCTCGGCTCGATGGGCAAGCCCGTCCCGCTGTACAATGTTGAGCTGCTCAGCCCCGACGGCAAGCCCGTCCCCACCGGCGAAACCGGCGAAATCTGCATCAGCGTGGCAGACGGTATGCCCTGCGGTCTCTTTGTCGAATATTACCGCGACGAGGAGAAGACGAACGAATGCCGCCACGACGGCTGGTACCACACGGGCGACCTCGCGTGGAAGGACGAAGAGGGCTTCTACTGGTATGTCGGCAGAGCGGACGATGTCATCAAGTCCTCCGGCTACCGCATCGGGCCGTTCGAGATCGAGAATGTCATTATGGAGCTTCCCTATGTCCTCGAATGCGGTGTCTCCTCCGCCCCCGACGAGGTGCGCGGGCAGATCGTCAAAGCAAGCATTGTGCTGACCAAGGGCACGCAGCCGAGCGAAGCGCTGAAAAAAGAGATTCAGGAATATGTCAAGACCCATACCGCGCCGTACAAATACCCGCGCATCGTCGAATTTAAGGACGAGCTGCCCAAGACGGTCAGCGGGAAAATTCAGAGGAATAAATTATAATGAGTGACAGCTTAACCCACCGCCGCGTCACGCTCTTTGCGGGACACTACGGCAGCGGAAAAACCAACATCGCGGTCAATTGGGCGCTTGCCCTGCGAAAAAGCGGCGCGCCCGTGACCATCGTCGATCTCGATATCGTCAACCCCTATTTCCGCACCAAGGACAGCAAGGCGGACTTAGACGCGGCAGGCGTGGCGCTGATCTCCTCGCCCTACGCCAATTCCAATGTCGATTTTCCCGCCCTGCCGCAGGAAATCTACGGCGCGGTCGAGCGGCACGACCGTCTCGCCGTCTTAGACATCGGCGGCGACGACCGCGGCGCACTCGCCCTCGGCCGCTATGCCCCCTATATTTTAGAGGAAAACGACTTCGAGATGCTGTTCGTTGCCAATTGCTTCCGCCCCCTCACCCGCACACCGCAGGAGACCCTCGAGGTTCTGCGCGAGATTGAGGCAGCAGGCGGCATCCCCTTTACCGGCATCGTCAACAATTCCAACCTCGGAAACGACACCACGGCTGAGGATATTCTTGCCGCGCAGGATTACGCCGCAGAGCTTTGCGCATTATGCAAGCTTCCACTGCGGCTGAACACCGTCAAAGAAACACTCATGCCGCAGCTCACCGGACGCGTTCCGAACCTGTTCCCGCTGCGGCTGCAAGCCAAATATTACGAATAGAAGGAGCGTTGTTATGGCAAAGATCACTTTTTCCACCGACCTTTGCAAGGGCTGCGGTCTGTGCGTCGCCGCCTGTCCCAAGGGTCTGATCGTCCTTGCAAAGGGCAAGCTCAACAAAAAGGGGCACTCCCCCGCCGAGATCACCGACCAAGCGGCTTGCGTCGGCTGCGCCTTCTGCGCAACGATGTGCCCCGATTGCGTCATCACCGTAGAAAAGTAGAAAGGACGGGAACGCTATGGCAGATAAGGTACTTATGAAGGGCAACGAAGCGCTGGCGGAGGCAGCCATTCAGGCAGGCTGCCGTCACTACTTCGGTTACCCCATCACCCCGCAGACGGAGGTCGCGGCATACATGGCAAAGCGGATGCCGAAGATCGGCGGCTGCTTCCTGCAAGCGGAAAGTGAGATCGCCGCAATCAACATGGTCTACGGCGTCGCCTCCGCAGGCAAGCGCGTCATGACCTCCTCCTCCAGCCCCGGAATCTCCCTGAAGGAAGAGGGCATCTCCTACCTCGCAGGCGCGGACCTGCCCGCCTTCATCGTCAATGTCCAGCGAGGCGGCCCCGGTCTCGGCGGTATTCAGCCGTCCCAGTCGGATTACTTCCAGTCCACCCGCGGCGGCGGTCACGGCGACTATCATATCATCGTCCTCGCGCCGTCCTCCGTGCAGGAGATGGCAGACCTGACCGTCAAGGGCTTTGACCTCGCGGACGAATACCGTATGCCCGCCATGGTGCTGGCAGACGGCACCATGGGGCAGATGATGGAGCCGGTCACCATGGGCAACTATCAGCCGAAGACGGTTGAAAAGCCGTGGGCAGTCACGGGCACCAAAATGCAGCGCCCGCATAACATCGTCAACTCGCTCTACCTCAACCCTGAGGAGCTGGAGCGCACGAATTTTGAGCGTTACGCCCGCTATGCCGTCATTGAGCAGAAGGAAGCGATGTATGAATCCTTCCTCATGGAGGACGCTGACATCTGCGTGACCGCCTTCGGCATCGCCGCGAGAGTTTCAAGAAACGCCGTCCTCGCCGCAAGAGCCGAGGGCTTCAAGGTCGGTCTGCTCCGTCCCATCACCCTCTGGCCATTCCCCAAGGCACCCTTTGCCGAGGCAGCCGACCGCGTCAGCGCGTTTATCTCCGTCGAGCTGTCCATGGGGCAGATGATCGAGGATGTGGAGCTTGCCACGCGCTGCAAACGGCCGGTCTACCTCTGTAACCGCACGGGCGGCATGATTCCCTCGCCTGAGCAGGTGCTTGCAAAAATCAAAGAGATCGCGGGAGGTTTGAAATGAAAACTGTTTTTCAGAAGCCGAAAGCCCTGACGGATGCCCCGCTGCACTACTGCCCGGGCTGCACCCACGGCATTATCCACCGCCTCGTCGCAGAGGCGATCGACGCATTAGGCATTGAGGGCAATACCGTCGGCGTCGCACCCGTCGGCTGCGCAGTCATGGCTTACGATTATTTTTCCTGTGACATGGTGGAAGCCGCCCACGGCAGAGCGCCGGCAGTCGCAACAGGCTTAAAGCGCGCCATGCCGGAGAATATCATCTTCACCTATCAGGGCGACGGCGACCTTGCCTCCATCGGCATGGCAGAGACCGTCCACGCCGCCACCCGCAATGAGAATATCACCGTCATTTTCGTCAATAACGCCATTTACGGCATGACCGGCGGTCAGATGGCACCCACCTCCCTGCCCGGTCAGGTCACGCAGACCTCTCCCTATGGCAGAGACGTCAAGCACTGCGGCTACCCCGTGAAAATCTGTGAAATGCTCTCGCAGTTAGAGGGGCCTGAATACTTAGCGCGTGTTGCGGTCAATAATGTCAAAAATGTCCTTGCCGCAAAGAAAGCCATTCAGAAAGCCTTTGAGAATCAGATCGCAGGCAAGGGCTTCTCCCTCGTCGAGGTGATCTCCGCCTGCCCGACCAACTGGGGCATGACCCCGCAAAAGGCGCTGGAGTGGATCGACGAGAAGATGATCCCCTACTATCCCCTCGGCGTTTATAAGGACAGAAGTAAGGAGGCGGGCGTATGAGCGCAGTACAGATCGTAATCGCGGGCTTCGGCGGGCAGGGCATCCTGTTCGCGGGCAAGTTCCTCGCCTATAAGGGTCTGTTGGAGGAGAAGAATGTCAGCTGGCTCCCCTCCTACGGCCCCGAGATGCGCGGCGGCACGGCGAATTGCAGCGTCATTCTCAGCGACAGCGCCATCGGTTCCCCCATCGTCACGCACCCCGATGTGCTGATGGTGATGAATCTCCCCTCGCTGGATAAGTTTGAGAACGCGGTCGTCCCCGGCGGCAAAATTTTCGTCGATTCCACGCTGATTGAGCGCAAGGTGAAGCGCACCGATGTGGAAGTGCATTATGTCCCCGCCACACAGATGGCGACGGATGCGGGCATCCCGACGCTGGCAAACATGCTCCTCACAGGCAAGCTCATGAAGGAAGTCCCCGCCCTCTGCGGCGGCGACTGGGAGGCAGCGCTGAAAAAGGTCGTCTCCGCGCGGCATCAGGAGCTGCTGGCATACAATCTCAAGGCGCTGCAAACCGGCGCGGCTTTCGAGGGCTGAGCGATGCGCGTCACCTGTATCCAAATGGACATGGCGTTTGCCGCGCCGCAGGAAAATTTCACCCACGCCGAAGCCCTGCTCCGTCAGGCAGTCATCTCCGAGCACCCCGACACCGTCCTTCTGCCCGAGACTTGGAACACCGGCTTCTTCCCAAAGGAAAACCTCGCGCACTACGCCGACGACAACGGCGCGCAGACAAAGTCCGTCTTCTCCGCGCTTGCAAAGGAACTGAATGTCAATATCGTCGCAGGCAGCGTGGCAAACCGCAAAGCAGACGGCATTTATAACACCGCCTATGTCTTTGACCGTGAGGGCAAGTGCGTCGCGGAGTACGATAAAACGCACCTGTTTTCCCCGATGCAGGAGGATAAATTCTTCCAAAAGGGTGACCATTTATGCCGTTTCACCCTCGACGGCGTGCAATGCGGCATTCTGATCTGCTACGATATCCGCTTCCCCGAGCTGACAAGAACGCTCACGGTCGAGGGCTTGGACATTTTGTTCCTCGTCTCCCAGTGGCCCACGGTACGCCTTGCGCATTTGCAGCTTTTGACCGCCGCCCGCGCGGTGGAAAATCAGATGTTCACCGTCTGCTGCAACTCCTGCGGCACGGCAGGCGAAACCGTCTACGCGGGCGGCTCGCAAATCGTTGACCCGTGGGGCACGATCCTCGCCCGCGCAGAGGGAAAAGAACAGCTTCTCACCGCCGACCTCGACCTCAGCATCTTAGACAATATCCGTAATTCCATCCATGTTTTTCGGGACAGAAGACCCGAGTTATACCGATATTAAACAGAAAAGAGGCTTTTTCCATGAATTATACCTTTCCCGTGACCCGCACCACAAACCCGAAGCAGAAGCCCGATCCCGACCATCTGCATTTCGGGCAGGATTTCTCCGACCATATGTTTATCATGGACTACGACGAAGGACAGGGCTGGCATGACGGCAGAGTCATCCCCTACGCGCCGATTGCCATTGACCCCGCCTCCTGCGTCCTGCACTATGCGCAGATGATCTTTGAGGGTATGAAGGCGTATAAGACCCCCGACGGCAAAATTCGCCTGTTCCGCCCGTATGAGAACGCCGCCCGTATCAACCGTTCCGGTGCCCGTATGTGCATCCCGCCCATTGATGAAGACCTGTTCGTCTCCGCGATCAAGGCCGTCGTCATGGCGGATGTGGATTGGGTTCCCGACCGCCCCGGCACGGCGCTGTATATCCGCCCGTTTATCATCGCGGACGAAGTCTCCTTCAGCGTCATGCCCTCCAAGCACTATCATTTCATCGTCATCCTCTGCCCCTCCGGTCCCTACTACGCGGGCGCAGACGGCAAGCTCGGCACGACGAAAATCTATGTCGAGGACGAGTATATCCGCGCGGCGCACGGCGGCACAGGCTTTACCAAGTGCGGCGGCAACTACGCAGGCGGCATGAAGGCCTCCGAGAAGGCAGCCGCAGCCAACTGCCGCGACGTCCTGTGGCTGGACGCTGCCGAGCATAAGTATGTTGAAGAGATCGGCACCTCGAACGCTTTCTTCCAGATCGGCGACGAGATCATCACCGCCCCCCTGGCAGGCACCATCCTCCCCGGTATCACGCGCAACTCCGTCATTACCCTCCTCAAGGACTGGGGTTATAAGGTCACGGAGCGCAAGCTCGCCATCGACGAGGTCTACGCCGCCGCCGAAGCGGGCACCCTCGGTGAAATCTTCGCCACCGGCACCGCCGCTGTCATCTCCCCCATTGGACTTCTGAGCTACAAGGGCAAGGAGATCATCATCAACAACAACGAAGTCGGCGCACTGGAACAGCGCCTCTATGACACCATCTACGGCATCCAAACCGGCACCGCCGAAGACCCCCACAACTGGGGCATGACCATCGGCTGATATTCTCTGATACTGATTCTTGATTAAATTCTTCAATCAAGAATCCCGTGTGCTTCGCACACTCGCATCGTGCTAACGCACGCTGCGCCGTCTCGTGCAGAATTTCCTTAGTATGAAAAACTGCAAAACGCCCCCGAAAGATTATCGGAAGCGTAAGAAAGTAAATATTCAAAATTTTGGGACGGAAACTGTTTGGCTTCACCAAATAGTTTCCGTCCCAAAGTCTGCATGGATAGTCGCAAAGCGGCGCAAGGGGCATCTCACCGTGTGCGGCACACAATGACACAATCAGTATTACAGCCTGTTCAGTCGGTAAACCGTAAATCCCTCTGCCTTTGCTCTTTCGAGAAACCTTCCGAAGTCTTCGCCGCTCATAGTGTTCGCATCGAACTCCTGGAGCTCATCTCCACATCTCGCCTTGATTAAGTTCACCAGGTTCTTACGGTATGTGATCCTTTCGCTCATCTGACCCTGATATTCATAGGCATACAGGTTTGCTTCTGAGTTCTCTAAGGCAGTACTCATAATCATTCCTCCAATCTACGCCGACTCTGCGAAAGCATCAGCGTTGCCAAACATATCCTACTTTCCCCCCGCTGTTAGTACTGTACAGTTTCTGTAATTCAGCCGCTGCCTGTAAGGGGTCTGCAAGGACGGATGAATCTACCGACTTCGGTGTTCCAACGGGTCCGTCGTAGTCGGTTGCTAAACAGCCTGTCTTTGTCCACCCGTCTGTTTCAGCAAAATATGCTTTCTTCAAGCCTTGAGACTTGAACGCACAGCCGCCGATATGTGTCACGCTTGCCGGAATTGTTATACTTTCCAAGGACGTACAGTCCTCAAAAGCAAACGCGCCAATATAAGCAACGCCGTCCTCGATAGTCACCTTTGACAGGTTTTTATTAGCCTTAAAGGCGCATATTCCTATTTTTAATACGCTTTTCGGAATAATTATTTCGGTTAATGATCCATCTACAAAGGCATATTCCCCAATCGAAACCACACTGTCCGGTATGGTAATACTGGTCAATGCTTTGCATCGGGAAAAAGCGCTTTTCCCTATGGATACAACCGTGTTTGGAATGGAGACCTCACTTAAATATGTGCACCCTTGAAAAGAAGTAATTTCACTGACAACCCGACCGTTATATGTCGATGGAATGACTATTTTTTCCGCCGATTCTTTGCAGTCGTCTTTTATTGAAACTCCCCAGGTTCCGTCTTCCAGCATTGTGAAGTTTAACATTGAAATCGAAGCCACCTCGTCGGTGTCGGTACCGCTACCAATCTTGCCCAGATTATCACTGGTTCCGTCCGTATAGGTAATAATCAGCTCACCATTAACAAGCTCTGTCTTGGCAATTCCCCTGCCATCTGCGCCCGGGTCACCCTTGTCTCCCTTCTCGCCTTTTTCACCGGGATCACCCTTGTCGCCCTTGTCGCCCTTTTCGCCGGGATCGCCCTTGTCGCCTTTGACATTACCAAGGTTATACACGGAATTATCGGTCATCAGGAGGCTCAGATCGCCCGTCGAGGAAAGCGTAACATTTTTAATGCCTACGCCGTCTGCGCCGTTCCGCCCGTCCGTGCCGGTAATCTTGCCGAGGTTGACCGTGTCGTTGTCCGTATAAGTCAGGAGCAGCTCCCCATCGGCATTGATCTCCGATTTCAAAATGCCGATGCCGTCCTTGCCGCGAATGTTGCCAAGGTTCAGCACGCTGCCGTTGGTCAGCGTCATGCTCAGCGCGCCTTCCGCAGAAACGGTAACATTCTCGATTCCTGTTCCGTCTGCGCCGTCCTTGCCGTCCTTGCCATCCTTGCCGACGACGCAGCCGAGATTGATGCTGTTGGCATCGGAGAAGGTCAGGACCAATTCGTTCTGCGCGTTGATCGTCACATTGGTGATACCGATGCCGTCAGTACCATCAGCGCCGTCTTTTCCGTCAGCGCCGGCGTCGCCTTTATCGCCCTTTGCTCCGTCGTTTCCGACAATGCGTCCGAGGTTTGCAGAGCTGCCGTCGGTATAGGAAATCACAAGCTCACCCTGCGTATTGACCGCCGCAGAAGCAACACCGATTCCGGCAGCTCCCTGTTCGCCCTTGTCGCCCTTCGCGCCATCATGCCCGTCCGCGCCGACAACGACGCCGAGATTGACCGTTTTACTGTCAGAGTAGGTAAGAACAAGCTCCCCGTGTACATTGATTGTTGCGGAGGCGACTCCGATTCCGTCGGCACCGTCCCTGCCGTCAATGCCATCTCTGCCGGCTTCGCCTTGATCGCCCTTGTCGCCCTTTGCGCCATCTTTGCCGTCGGCACCCTTGACAACACCGAGATTGAGCTGCGTTCCGCTGGTCAGTGTGACCTCCAGTTCTCCGGCAGTGTTGACGGAAAGTGTCTGAATGCCTACGCCGTCCTGCCCATTGACGCCGTTCTTGCCATCGACGCCATCTTTACCGTTGACACCGTCCTTACCGTCCTGTCCGTCCTTACCGGCTTCGCCCTGATCGCCCTTGTCACCCTTTGCGCCCACAACGACGCCGAGGTTTACAATTTGGTTATCGCTGTAGGTCAGAACAAGCTCTCCGCTTTGGTTGATCTCCGATTTGGCAACACTGACGCCGTCCTTGCCGTCAATGCCGTCTTTGCCGTTTTGTCCGTCCTTGCCGTCGCCACCGATCACCCGTCCGAGGTTGACCCACTGTAGGTTGGAAAAGGAAAGAACGAGTTCGCCGTCGGAGTTAATCTCCGCCGCGCTTACACTGACACCGTCCTTACCGTCTATTCCGTCTTTACCGTCAACGCCGTTCTTACCGTTCGCACCGACAATCGCACCCAGATTTGCGGTGCTTCCGTCGGAGTAAGTCAGCTCCAGCTCACCGGAGGTGTTCACTGCGGCGTTCACGATGCTGATGCCATCCTTACCGTTCTGTCCGGCCGCGCCGTCTTTTCCGATCACGACACCCAAATTCGCCGTTTGCCCGTTGGTATAGGTCAGTACCAGCTCACCGGAGGAATTGATCTCAGAAGCGGCAACGCCGACACCGTCCGCGCCCTTTGCGCCGATGACCTTATCCAAATTGACCGTATTTCCGTCAGAAAAGGTCAGAACAAGCTCTCCTTCTGCATTGATGGCCGCTTTGGTAACACCAACTCCATCCTTGCCGTTTGTTCCGTTAATGCCGTCTTTACCGTTGACACCATTTGTACCGTTTTGTCCGTCCTTGCCATCCTTGCCATTCTTACCGTCCGTGCCCACGGCTGTACCGACATTCAGGACGGTACCGTCCGACAGGATAATCAAAAGCTCGCCTTCAGAGGAAAAGCGTGCGGACTGAATCGTTACATTACTGTTCTGCGCCGCCGCGTCCAGCGCCTCCGCCCACTCCTTTTCCGTTCCGGAATAGCCGTTTTCCACGGCAATCTCATAAGCGGATTTGCCGTTCAAAGAGTCCAGCCAGTCCTGAATGCTCCCTTCGTAGCCGTATTTTTCCGCCAGCTCATAGGCAGACAGACCGTTCTCAACCTTCTCGCTGCTCGTCTTATGTACAATCTTTGCCACTGCGAAGGCAATGCCAACCATCAGCAGCAGGATAAGCAAGCCGTACAGGACAAGCTTGCCCGCGTGCCGCTTGTTTTTCTGCTGTTCTTTCTTCTGAAGTGTGTTTTCCATTTTAGAACCCTCCATAAATATCAGGCTGTGTAATCCGCCAAGCGTATAAACGAACATAATCGTTATTATGTAGTAAAGCCTGCCATCGCCTGCCTGTTTTCTGAAAACAGGCATCCATTTTAGGGCATACTGACAGAGGCTTTTTCTCCTGCCGCTGAAAAGCGGAGAAGAAGAGGCTTTGTTTTCGCGCCTGTTTTTAGTCAATTTCTGATATTTTCATCCCTTTATTTTCGTTAGCTATTTACATTTTTAGCAACACATGATATGATATTATTAGATTTTGGACTATGGACATTCGTCAAATACTTTTGCTGCAACATAATAACGATTATGTTCTCACCGCCTACGGGCGGACTTTTTTATAGGATGAGGTGCATATTTTCCATTCGGCGGCGGTGCTCGGTGCCGCTGGAAATAATATAAATCCGCGTGGTGTCGATGTTGGAATGACCCAAAATATCCGCAAGCTTGGCCATGTCCTTCTCAATGCTGTAGAACACTCTCGCAAACAGGTGCCGCAGGTTGTGCGGAAACACCTTTCGGGGATTGACATTCGCTTCTTCGCAGAGCGCTTTCATCTCCCGCCAAATGTTGGTGCGGCTGACGGGTTTACCCGTTTTTGTGACAAAGATCATGCCGGTTTTAATTGTTTGTTCCGCTGCATAGCGGAGCAATTTTCTTTGCAGCTCTTTTACAATAAAAACTGACCGAGTTTTTGCCTTACACGAAACCGTTGCCTCTCCGCATCTTACCGCTTCAACGGTGATGAATTGCAGCTCGCTGACCCGAATCCCCGTGCCGCAAATGGTCTGCAAAATAAGACTCAGCCGTTTGTTGTGCTTTCTCTCAGCCACTTTGCAGAGCCGTACATATTCCGCCTTCGTCAGTTCCTTTTCCTCGGGGCAGTAGATCTGCTGTTGCAGCTTAATGGATTTTACCCTTAACTCGAGCCAGCCGAGAAAAGCAAACAGGCTGTTGATCGATGCCAGCATGGAGTTGACGCTTCGAACAGCGTAATTCTCCTGCAAATGCTTTTTATAGCCGATTACAAGTTCTTTTGTGATTTCAGCACCGTTCGCAAAAGCGATAAATGCCCTGACATCTCGCAAATACTTTTCAATCGTTGCAGCACTCCTTTCTTCCAAAAGGAGATATTTCTTGAATCTAACAAGAATTTTTGCTGTCAGAATTCGTCCTTTCATTTTTTACCTCCGAGTATGATTTTCTGTTATTATACTCGAAAAGCATAAAAGCAATCATAGCTGCCGAATCTAACACAGGGGACGGTTCGAAACCACTGAAAAACAGTGCAAATTTATGCGGCGGCGGGGTGGGATTTGGCGGGGAATGTGCAGAAAATCCTTTTTTGGCGTACAAGGCAGAAACAGAACGATAACAGCAAATATTCCCTTCGCTTTTTCGGTGTCTGTGGTGGGTTTTTAGGTGCTTCTTGACGAATAATCGCCGCGATTCGTTTCAAATTGACCGCGATTGCTGTTAGTTTTGCCTGAAAGCGTATGCTTCGCAGTCCCCAGCCTCTGGCTCGGGACAGACCATGGAAGCGTTTCATCTCACCGTTTTTCCATTCCTGCGCGGAACGCTTCTTGTATTTCTCCTGAAATTCCGGCTGCTTCTGCCGCTGACTCATTTCGTAGTAGATCGGTGCATTGGCTGACACCTGTAGCTTCCGTGTACCCTTCTTCCCTTCGCCAATACATGTATCACGGTGGGGACAGGTCATACATTGCGACTTTTCAAACCGGTAGGAAAGCACATCATAGGTTTCGCCCCGGTTGCTTCGTGTGCACTTCTTGCAGCTCACCGTGCCGTTCCCCATGAAGCAAAACCACTGGTCTCTGTCCCTATTATAGGAAAACAACTCCTCGTCGATCTTATAAACGCTTGCGCTGACAGGGATATAGCCCTCAATTTTCCGCTCCTCAAGCAAGTCCAAAATATCCTTGCGGAAATAGCCCCTGTCGCCGTACAGCTCCTTCACTTTCACGCCGCTGTCCGTTGTTTTTTGCAGCAACTCGGAAAATTCTTTACCATCAACATATTCGCCGCTGTGTACATCCAGCGCAGTAATAATGCGTTCATCGGTGGTCATGGTGAACTCTGCCTTATAGCCGAAAAATTGCTGGGTCTTTGATTTGTTCCCTACACGGGCGTCCTTGTCGCTGAGGGAACGCAAGCCTTTTTGCAGCAGAAATCACTCATCCGACAGTACCTCCTGCGCCTCGGAGATGGCTTTTTCTGTATTCTCACCGGCGTAAGGCGCTGCCGCTTCCAAAACCTCCTCCAAATATTGCTTCATCGTGGCTTTTGCCTCTTGATGATCCTCAATCTGTGTATAATCCGGTATATCGGTATTAACCGCCTCGGGAACAGCCTCATTGTCTGCCTTCAATGCCTTGAAAATCCGCTTGGCCAGATGCTTCATGATCCGTTCCGGCACCTTTTTTGTGCAGTTGGCTTCAATGTGCGTCGCATCCACAGACAGAGCCGTGCTCTTTATTATGCCACTTTCCACACACTGGCGGACAATTTCACATAGCACCTCGTCCAGCGTGACCTCCTGTAGCCGCTGAGTCCGGAATTTCGCCAACAGACTGGCATCCGGCAGCTTATCCTCGGGGTTCAAACCTAAGAACCACAAAAACGCCAGATTATAGGTTCCCTCCTCTATCACTTTGACATTTGACAGAGCATACAGGCGCTCCAACAGCAACAGCTTCAGCATCATCTCCGGCTCCTTTGCCGGTCTTCCGAAGTCCTTGCAGTATTTCTCCTCCAGAAGATCGTTGATAAAGCTGAAATCCACCGCCTTGTCAATCTGCCGAAGCAGATGCGTTTCCGGAATCTTCTCGTAAAGTGCGCTGTAGAAGCTCATTTGTTTCTCCTGCTCAATCCGAAGCATCTTCCAATCACCCGTCCCCTCGTTCTCGCGTTCCTGGATGCTGCTATTATATCACATTAGCATGCTTTTGTCAGCTACTAATCGACTTTTTCAGTGCTTTCGGACCGTCCCCTGTGTTAGACACAACGTCGGACGGGTAATGCCGCTCACCCGTCCGACGCCGTTGATTATGATAAACGCACAAAGCAGGAAGTGCAATTATCAACGTTAATTGCGCAAAGGCTTGGCAGTCGTGTCGCAAGCCGATGCTTACCGACTACCGGGCAGGAGATGCCGCTCACCTGCCCGGTGCCGGTTGTATGATAAACGCACAAAGCAGGATGTGCGATTATCAACGGTAATGATGCAAAGGCTCGGCAGCCGTCTATGCGGTCACTGTCGAAAGCCAATGCTTTACCGACCACCGGGCAGGAGATGCCGCTCACCTGCCCGGTGCCGGTAATATGATAAACGCACAAAGCAGGATGTGCGATTATCCATGAGATGCGGAGTCGAAAAGGTCTATCCTACGGCAGTATAACCGGCGAGACAAGCGATGGGAAATATCCGTCCGATTGCCGAAATTACAGCTTTTCCTTTTCTTAATTATAAAAGACAAACGAAAATAGAATTTGCAACCAAATTTGGACATTTTTTTAGGAACCTCTGAAAAAATTGACTGCATTTCGCAGGCGAGTCGTTCAGAGGTTCCTAAAATATCTCTTTGGTTTTCCGCTTTCAATCTTCAGCGTCCATGGTTCATTTCTTCTTCAGCGGACGGACGGCACGCAGTTCGATATAGCCGCGATTCCCGATTGGCTCTAACTGGATGCGCGGATTGGTATCGTCCCACTCGTAGCCGATGAGCGAGGGGTCGTACTTCTGCATCGCGCTTTGTACGGCGGAAATGGCATCGCAGTAGTCCTCCTCGCGGAACGGCTCACCCTGAAAGCTCAGATACTCCGCCTCGGGCAGCGGGATCACATCAAAGCTCTCGGGAATTACGCCGTCGTAGCTCGCCTCGACCTCCACGCCCTGCACATAGGTCGAGGTATTCGGCTTCTTGTACTTCTCGGGCAGCCACAGGCAAACCGGCTCTCCGCACAGGGAGTCCATACTCGTCAGAATGCCCCAGACATCGCAGCCGACCTCCTCACAGTAGGGGAAATAGTCCTCTGCCTTAACGCCGCGCTTGAGAATGACCTTTCGCTCCGGCTTGCGCATGAGCTGAACAAAAACACTTTGTACGTTTTCCATTGGTACTGTCTCCTTTCTTAATTCACGGAATTTCACACCGTAAGGGATAAAAAGCGGAATCGGAACCTTCGTGCGGGCATATTCCCCGGGATTGCAGCCGAATTCCCGCAGGAACGCCCGCTGATAGCCGTCCACACTGCCGAAGCCCCAATCATACGCCGCGTCGATCACACGGGTATTGCCCAGCTTCAACTGCCGCGCGGACTCACTCAGACGCAGTCTTCGAATATACTCCGTCGGCGTCAGACCCGTATACTGCCGAAACAGGCGGTAGGAGTGCCACGGGGAAAAGAGAGACACCCGCGCAAGCTCGGACAGGGTCAATTCTCCGTCTAAGTGTGCCTCAATGTATTCCTGCATTCGCTGCACCGCTAAAATTTGTTCCTTCATCCGTTCCTCACCTCACAGCGCCATTTTACCGCATCCGAAAAGAGAATATCTCGACTTTCCTTGCTATTTGGAAAGCACGGCGTTTTGATAGCTGATGATCATATGGCACGGCGCGAACAAAAGCGCCGCAGCAGTCAGCGGGATCGAGCGGAGCAGCACGCCGCTGAGGAGAAAGCTCAAACTCGGCAGGATCGGCAGTGCCAACGCGCGGAAGATGCTGTTTTTTCGGAAGCAGATTGCCCAAACGATGCAATACAGAAGCACCAAAGCACTGTTGCCGATCAAATAGAGTGCGAACGCCTCGTCCGAGCAAAAGCCAAACCAAGTATGCGGAATGTTGAAGATCATCAATAGAAAGCAGCCAAAGCGCCCAATCTGCTCCAAGACTTCAACAGGCTTATTGTGCCACACATTCGCGAAGCCGTCTTCTTTATATCGTAGCGCAAACAAAATATTGGGGATCATAATGGCAGCCATAAACCCCAAGCCATACGGATTAAACCACTCCATCGGAATTGCCTCCTGTGAACCGCATCGGCGTATAGCGGATGCCATTCGTGATCCGTTCACTATCGGTCGTGACAAAACCGAGGTGCCGATAGACATCCACCGCGTAGGGGGAAGAATTGACCGTGAACGCCTGCAAGGCATAGTCCAAACGCATCGTCTCGAACAGCTTCTTCCCGACACCTCTATGCTGACAGTCCTCGCGCACAAAAAAGTAACCGATATGCTGCGGCGCGCGCATGGCAAGCACGCCGATCAGTGTGTGTTCTTCATACGCGCCATAGAAGCGCATTCTTGCGTTGCGCTCCGCGTTCTCAAGCGATGCGTGGAACTCGTCAATTCCCTCCTGCGGATAGACCGGCGCTTCAAATTTCCGAAACGTCTCCCAAATCAGCGACAGCGCTGCGGGCAGTTCTTCGGGAGAAAGTCGCTTGACGCGTGTCTCACATTTTGTCAAAGCATACAGCGCCATATCCTCTACCCTGCCGTGCTTGACGGCGTTACAGCGCAGCAGCCCTTCATAGCAAAAGCCCGCCTTTTCCAGCACCCGCCGTGAGCCGGCATTATAAGAAAAAGGCTCGGCATAGATGCGTAGGATATCCGTTTCCGTAAAAACACGCTTGCAAATTCTGCGCACCGCCTCGGTCATAAGGTTCTTGCCCCAGTATTCCTCGGCAAGATAATATCCTAACTCCGCCGTCCGCGCGTGGATGTTCCCCTGTCGGAATACCCCAACGCTGCCGATTGCCCTGTCCTCCAGGGTTATGGCATAGGCAAAGGTCGTATTCGGGTCAGCCTTTTGCATGGCGCTGATATAAGAAGCGGCGTCCCCCTCCGTATAGGGATAGGGGATGCCGTCACGCAGGTTGTTCAAAATTTTCGGATTGGAAAGCGCGGCAGCAAGCTCTTTCGCATCAGACATCCGCCACGCTCTGAGTGCAAAATCCATAGTAATGCTTCTCCATTTTCAAACGATTCTGGTCATATCCTGTTAACTGCCCTCTTTGTCATTGCGAGACCAGTGCGCACACTGGCTGTGGCAATCTCAGGCTGTAGGTTTGTACACACTTGCTACTTCCTGCACAAGATTGCCACGTCGCTACGCTCCTCGCAATGACATGGTAGGCTTCCCTTTTTGTCATTGCGAGACCAGTGCGCACACTGGTCGTGGCAATCTCAGGCTGTAGGTTTGTACGCACTTGCTACTTCCTGCACAAGATTGCCACGTCGCTGCGCTCCTCGCAATGACATGGTAGGAAAGATTGTACGCAATCGGTAGTTCCTGCACACATCCGGGACATGTCCCCGCCCTACAGAAGTTTTATTGGTTTGCGGGAGTCAGGGATCGCAGCTCTTTTTGGGAAAGATATTCTCCCCTGCGGCAGCAGACACTTGTGACGCGTTCGGCTTTCAGGCAGAACAATTCATCCATTTTCTCCGCCGCCTCAGCATAGGAAGTTCGCTGGTGATGCACTAAAACATACCTTGCGCGCTTGAGCTTCCCGCTTGCCGCCTTGCAAAACGCCCTTGTCGGGGCAGCCAGATGGAAGACCCAGATCGGCGTGCAGATTGTAACGCAGTCATAACCAGCAAGGTCAGCGGATATTTCTTCAATCGGCATTGCCCAGCGGTGCATTCCGAAGCGCCCGCACCACCAAAAGCCCAGCGTGCCCTCGGTGCGTTCCTTCGAGCGGATTTCCAGCACCTGCGCGCCGCTGCGGTTCGCTTCCTCCAGCGCGAGCTTTTTCGTGTAGCCCATGCGGGAAAAATAGACCACAAGCTTCTTCGGATTCGTGCCGATGTTCGGATAGTCGCTCTCGCGCACGCAAAAGCGCTCCTGCTTTTCAAACACCCACGCCATATAGCCCGTGATCGCCTGCAAGAAGCCGAAAATAAAGTAGCTCGTAGACATGAAATTCATCGGGAACATGTAGAACTGAATGCAAATCCACAGCATCAGCGTCACGCCGAAAATGCCGCCCAAAATCACGCCGCTCCGCTTTCTCGCCAAAAGCAGCCCCGCCGCCGTCAGATTCGTCAGACCGTTGACGATCAGCAGCGCAATGCCCGGAAATACGAAGTCCTGATAGAGATACTCCGCCAAGGGCAGCACTTGAAAATAAGGCAGCATTGCGTCCATGCCCATTGCCTTGCCCGTCGGATCGGCGAGCATTCCCGTCGCGCCTGCCACAGCGCCTAAGCCGATAAACAGCGTCCAAAAGAGCAGCGCTCTCCGCGTTTTTACAAATCGACTGTTTTTCTTCATTTTCTCGCCTTTCTTCCTGCAACCACATTGATCAGCACATAGACTCCAATCAAGGCAGCGACCGTCGCGCCAAGAATCAGATACATGGTTCCCGTTTCTACCTTTTCCCCATAGAAATAGAGGTTGCAGTCAATGGAATCGCGAATGCCCTCAATGACCTCCTTAGGGAAGCCCTGCTGCTCCATCTCCGCAAAGACCCCGCGCAACGCATGGTTGCGGAGCAGCGAGGTGCCGTAGGTGCCGGGCAGAAAGCAGAGAACCTTCTGCAAGCCCTCGGAAAACTGCGAGATCGGCATATACGCGCCGCAGAGGAAGCCATAACCCGCGCTGACGATTGTCCCGACGGCGGACATCTGTCCCTGCGTGGAAAGGAAATGATTGACAATGCTGGAAAGTGCCGTGCCGAACATGACCAAAAGAAACACATCCAGCAGCATCAAGAGGACATCTGTCACTGTCAGATACCAGCCCGCCTGCGCGACATACAAAAGGCTCACACCCATCGCGACCACACACACAATCAGCGTGGACAGCATGGTCGAGATATAGTAGCCGAGGGCAAGAGTGCTGCGCTTGACGGGAGAGATGGTCAAATCGCGTCTTGCGCCCGTGACCTTATCCTGCACCATCAGCAGGTTCGAGCAGAACGCCACCGTGACGCAGCAGACCGCAAGCAAGGAGGAAAAGAGCTGCCCGCCGACACAGCCGCCGAGTAAGGACTCGTCTACGGTCACTCCGAAGGCTTCCATACCGCCGCGGAAGGAATCCTCATAGACATTTTGCAGAAAGGTGGCGTAAAGAACCAGAAGGATCAGCGGCGTGATGAGGGAGGAGAAAAACATTCCCTTATCCTTAAAAAACAGTCGGCTGTCCCGTTTTACCAGTGCCCGTAATGCGCTCATTTTTCCGCACCTCCCGTCAGTTTTTTGCCTGTTGCGGCAAGGAAGACATCATCCATCTTGCCCTTTGTGATCTCATAATCCTTAAACAGTTCTGCATGCTTCAGAATCAGCTCCGTTGCGGCGGTGGTGTTCGGCACTGCAACTCGGTAAGCGTCCCGCAGCGCTTCATATGGGCGGCCAAGCGTCTTGATCTGCGTTTCGGGAATGCCGTAGATTGTGATATAGTCGCCGGTAAAGGTATTTTTCAGATCGAGCGGTGTCCCCTCGGCGACGATCTTACCGCTGTCCAAGATGACCACATAATCCGCGTCGGCAGCCTCCTCCATGTAGTGCGTAGTAAGGAAGACCGTCATCTGCTTTTCCTGCCGGAGCTGCGTGATCACATTCCAAAGCAGGCGGCGTGTCTGTGGATCCAGTCCCGTTGTCGGCTCGTCTAAAATCAGAATTTTCGGCGCATGCAGCAGAGCGCGGGCAATGTCAATTCTGCGCCGCTGACCGCCCGAGAGCTTCCCTACCGTGCGCCCGAGCAGATCGGAAAAGTCCAAAAGCTCCGCAAGCTCTGCGAGGCGCTTTTTGAACGCCTTGCCGCTGATGCCGTAAAGTGCCGCGCGGCTCTCCAAATTTTGGCGCACCGTCAGTGCCGCGTCCAGCACGGATGTCTGAAAAACAACACCCAAGCTGCGTTTGATCCGATCTAAATTGCCGTCCAAATCGGCGCCGTCGATCTTGATACTGCCCGCGTCCTTCGCAAGCTGGCCGCACATGATCGAAATCGTCGTGCTTTTGCCCGCGCCGTTGATGCCGAGGAAAGCGAACAGTTCTCCTTCCTTGACCCGAAAGCTCAGATCCTGCACCGCCTTGACCTTACCGAAGCTCTTTGACAGATGCTCGATCTCAATGCTATTGCTCATTGCTTTTTCCCTTCCCTCTCCGCTTTCCGCGCGCAGTGCTTTGCAAACCGCAGCGGCACACCCATGCGCCGTGCAGCTTCCTCCTCCGTCATGCCGCTGTCTAAAAAACGCCTGCATACGCTCTGCATATTCTCACCAATCTCAAGGATATGCCCGTCGGGGTCATAAATTCTCACCGCGCGCTGTCCCCACGGGTGTTCCTTCACGCCGTGGACATAGGAGATATCCTGTGCTTTCAGCCGCGCGGCAAAGGCATCAAAATCGTCCTCCTCAAAATACAGCTCACTGACCCTTCCCTGCCACGCAAGCATATCGGGCGACGCCTCAATGAATTCCAGCCAGCTTTCCCGTGTCTGTAGGGAGACACCGCCCGTCAGCGTCACATTCGCGCCGAGATCAACGACCTTTCGAAGCCCCAGCACCTCCCGATAAAACGCGACAGAGCGTTCCATATCTGTCACCACCAACAAAGGGTTCATGAATTTCATTCGCTTTCTCCTTTCGTTTCCTCAAGGAATCCGCCGTCCTTGATCGGCCGCATATTGTAGTTGTCAATCTTCCCCGAGCGGAGCATCATAAGCAGGCCGCCGAAGACCTGCCCTAACTTTTCCGCGATCTCCTCCTCGCTAAAGTCACAGACCTTCATGGCGCACAAGGCGCTCAGGCCAAAGGTATGCACCCACATCTGCATGAACAGCGTTTTTGCATTCTCCTCCGTGAGCTGATAATCCCTGCGGATCAGACCAATGCTGACCTGTGACATCGTGCCCAGCTCCGAAAGATAGCTGTCAAAGCTCACGCCGTGCGGATGTTCCTGCATGAACAGCAGCTTAAACAGCTCCGGCTCGTGAATGGCGTAGGAGACCATCTGCATACCGATATGCTTAAACGCCGGCGTATAGCTCGCAAAATCCGCGAAGTAGCGCTCAAACTCCTGCAATGCAAGCTCCCGCGCCGCCCATTTGACCTCCTCCATGCTCTTGAACACAGTGAAAATCGGTCTTGCGGACGCGCCGAGCCTGCTGCCGAGGTTCCGCGCAGTCAGCGCCTCAACCCCCTGCTCCTTGACCAGCGTAAGCGCAGCCGAGGCGATTTCCTCTTTTGTAAATTTTGGTTTCGGCGGCATTCATCTCATTCCTTTCAATCAAAACTTTGTTTTATAACGCCGTTCTGAAACTAAGTTTTAGTATAAAGCATGATTTCCCATCTGTCAATAGGCAGCAATAAAAAATGTCCCTGTGCCGCAAACCGCACAGGGACGAGCAAGCACACTATTGTAGGGCGGGGACATGTCACCGCCGGAACAGGCGCTACCGACAGTGTACAAAGAAGAAAAATAGATTGCCACGTCGCTGCGCTCCTTGCAATGACATAATAGGCCACCCTGCTTGTCATTGCGAAACCAGTGCGCACACTGGTTGTGGCAATCTCATGCAGGCACTTGCTTTGATCACAGTATCGCCTTCGCAGGCAAAACCGCTGATTCAGTAGAACAGTCCCAATTATCGTTCCTTTAAGGGAACATAAGGTGTATCTTCCTTTACGCCGATATAAGACGGTCGGATGATCTTACCCGCGTTTTGAATCTCCTCAATACGGTGCGCGCTCCAGCCCGCAATACGCGAGACGGCGAAGATCGGCGTAAACAGCTCGCAGGGCAGACCGAGGAGCTGATAGACCAGACCGGAATAAAAGTCCACATTCGGGCTGACGCCCTTGTACATCTTCCGCCGCTCCGCGATCACGACCGGCGCCATCCCCGCGACCGTCTCATACAGGGCGAATTCCTCCTCCCGCCCCTTCTCTGCGGCAAGCTCCTTCGCGCATTGGCGCAGGAGGTTCGCGCGAGGGTCTGAGACAGAGTAAATCGCGTGTCCCATACCATAGATCAATCCCGCATGGTCAAACGCCTGCTTGTCAAGCAACTGAACAAGATAGTCCTCCACCGCGCCCTTGTCGCTCGTGTTCACATGCTCCTTCATGTCCTCAAACATCCTGACTACCTTGATGTTCGCGCCGCCGTGACGCGGACCCTTGAGCGAGCCGAGTGCCGCCGCGATCGCGGAATAGGTGTCCGTGCCGGAGGAGGTGACAACATGCGTTGTGAAAGTCGAGTTGTTGCCGCCGCCGTGCTCGGCATGGAGCACCAGCGCAAGGTCGAGCACCTTCGCTTCCAAATGCGTGAACTTCCCGTCCTTACGCAAAATGTGCAGCAGATTTTCCGCTGTGGACATTTCGCTGCCCGGATTGCGGATATACAGGCTCTTACCCAAATGATAGTGGCAATACGCCTGATAGCCGTAGACCGCCAGCAGCGGGAACATGGCAATGAGCTGGAGGCACTGCCGCAGGACGTTTTCCACCGACACGTTGTCGGGATCATCGTCGTAGGAGTACAATGCAAGCACGCTCCGCGAGAGCATGTTCATTCCGTCCTTACTCGGCGCTTTGAGGATCATGTCCCGCGCAAAGGAGGGCGGCAGGCTGCGGTATTCGCCCAGCACCTCACGGAATTCCGCAAGCTCCTGCGCATTCGGAAGCTTGGAAAACAGCAGCAGATAAGTGATCTCCTCAAACCCGAAGCGGTCATCGCGCAAAAAGCCCTCGCAAAGCTGCTCGATGTCGATGCCGCGATAATAGAGCTTGCCAGCGCAGGGACGGCGTGTGCCGTCGGGCAGCGTCTCCTTCGCGCGGATGGTAGAAATCTCCGTCAAGCCCGTGACAACACCGTTGCCGTTCACGTCGCGCAAGCCACGGTTGACCTTATGCTCCCCGTACATCTCCGGCGTAATATGATTGCGCTCCGTGGAAAGTGCCGCAAGGTTACGGATATAGGGTGTAATTTCGGAATAAGATTTCGGCATGGCTCTGCTCCTTTCATCCATCGTGCGCGAGCTGTTGTGCAGCGATTCGCGCAAGCTTCTCATTCAAACGTAAAAACTCCCGCGTGTCCTCTTCGCCGAGTTCGCGAAAGCTCTCGGCGAAAAATGCGAGCAAATGCCGGTAGCGCTGCTCCAATGAAGCGCAACCCGCTTCCGTAATGACGACTGTTTTTTGGCGGTTATCCGCAGTGTCTCTGCTGCGGGCAATCAGCCCTTTGCGCTCCAATCCATTCAGAATGACCGCCATCCGTGCCGTGCTGACCATAAGCAAATCGCTCAGCTCCTTCGGGTGCGCCGCACCGCACCGTTTGAGGAACCGAAGAATATACCCCTCATTGTGCATCGTGCGGGCAACCTCGCGATCCAACTGCAAATGCATACGGCTGCCAAGCTGCTCGGCATATTGCTCCGCCATTTCAGAAAATTGATCCATGCTCCCACTTCCTTATCGACATAACGCAGAATGCCGTTGCTGCGAGCGGCAATTTCCTAATAATTATAGGTATTTCTGTTAATTGTTGGCATTATATCACCCTTCACGCTCCGCGTCAAGGCGTCTTTTGTTACAAGTTTTTGAATTTTTGCCTTGAAAATTCTATTTCCGCTTAAAATCGATTCGAATTTTGTCGGCAGTTTTGTCTCCATTTGCTGTACAACGCAGCACTGTGCAGATTTGGCATTGCCAACAACGCTTTGATCTGGTATATTATAGTTACAGGGATTGACAATACATGGCAGCATCCGAACAACGAAAACTTTTGCGACAGGAGCGTTCATGATGGATCCAAAGCTTATCGTATTGAAGGAATACTTCGGTCATTCCGCATTTCGCGCGGGACAGAGCGATATTGTAGACTGCCTTCTCTCCGGCAGGGATGCGCTTTGCGTCATGCCGACGGGCGCGGGAAAATCCATCTGTTATCAGGTGCCGGCGCTGCTGTTCGACGGGATCACCATTGTTGTCTCTCCGCTGATCTCCCTGATGAAGGATCAAGTGACCTCTCTCGTGCAGGCGGGTATTCCGGCAGCATTTTTTAACAGCTCTTTGACGGCGGCGCAGTATGCAAAAGCGCTGCAAAATGCGGCAAACGGAAAATACAAGCTGATCTATGTCGCACCTGAACGACTGCTGACGCCGGAATTTCTGTCATTATGTCGGGCGCGGCGGATCTCGATGGTCGCCGTCGATGAGGCGCACTGCGTGTCCCAATGGGGGCAGGACTTCCGACCGAGCTATTTAAAGATCAGCGAATTCATCACTTCCCTACCCGCTCGTCCCGTTGTCGGCGCGTTTACCGCCACCGCGACGCAGGAGGTAAAGCAGGACATTTTGAAGCTGTTGGGCTTACAAGACCCGCTTTCCGTAACAACCGGCTTTGACCGTCCCAATCTGTTCTTCTCGGTTTTACAGCCAAGCTCCAAAGACGAAAAATTACTTGCGCTGCTTCATGAGCGTCGGGAGAAATCGGGCATCGTATACTGCGCTACCCGAAACGCTGTAGAGGAGGTTTGCAATCTTCTGAACCGGAACGGCTTCTCCGCGACGAGATACCACGCCGGTTTATCCGACGCAGAACGAAAAGCCAATCAGGAGGATTTCGTATTTGACCGTAAGACTGTCATGGTCGCGACCAACGCATTCGGCATGGGAATCGACAAATCCAATGTGGGGTATGTCATTCATTATAATATGCCGAAAAATATGGAGAGCTATTATCAGGAGGCAGGCAGAGCCGGGCGCGACGGCGAGGAAGCGGACTGTGTTCTGCTTTATGGTCCGAAGGATGTACGCACTAACCAATTCCTGATTGAAAACAGCGAGGCAAATCCGGAGCTGACACCGGAGGAACAGAGCATTCTCCGCGAAAAGGATCAGGAACGGCTGAAACAGATGACCTATTACTGCAAAACGCAGGACTGCCTGCGCAGCTTCATTCTGAAATACTTTGGAGAGACGGCAGCAAATTATTGCGGCAAATGCTCCAATTGCCTTACGCAGTACGAGACGGTCGATATTACGGAAGACGCGCAGAAGATTCTGTCGTGCATCCTCCGAACGGGACAGCGGTTCGGTAAAAAAATGATCTGCGACATCCTGCGCGGGAGCAAAAACGAGCGTCTGCTGCGTCTCGGGCTGGACAGTCAAACTACCTACGCTATCATGAAGGACTGCTCGGAAAAGCGGCTGCGGGGTATCATTGATTTCTTAGAGCTGCAAGGCTATGCCGTGACAGAAGGCGCAGAATATCCGGTTATGAAAGCCACCGCAAAGAGTGCCGAGATTCTGCGCGGCAACGTCAATCTGTGCATGAAGCTTCCGAAGCAGCAAAAGAAAGAAACCCACGCAGAGGAGTCTACCGTCGTGAATGCCGCCCTGTTTACCGCGCTCAAGCAGCTCCGAAACGAGCTTGCGTTCCGAGAGGGCGTTCCGGCATATATGATTTTCTCCAACGCAACACTCACCGATATGAGCAAAAAATGCCCCAAAACCGCCGAAGCACTGCTCAATGTTTCCGGCGTGGGCAAGGTAAAGCTCGCCAAATACGGAGACAAGTTCTTAGAAGTCCTCCGCAAATTCTGATCTGCACAACCCCTGTAGGGCGGAGACATGTCCCCGCCCTGCAGATAAAATACCCCGCCGAATACCGCTTTGCATCAGGCAAAGAAGGATTCAGCGGGGTTGTTTATTTGCTGTTATGTTTCAATGTTCGCGCGATCTTATCCGCGTTTTTCCTTCACCGCGATCCAGATCTCGCAGGTGTAATTCGGGTCTTGTACCTCTGCCGAGGGGTAGACCTCCAGCTCGATCCCGCTGCCGTATTCATAGGTGCTGCTCTGCGGGAAGAATTCGGTACAGATCCGCTTGTAGGTTTCCTTGAACGCATCGGGCATTTTCCCTTTACACTCAAACACGGCGTAGGTGTGTGCCGGGATATCCACAAGGTCAAAGCCCTCCTCCGTCACAGGCGCACCGTTATACTCCGCCCCGATGCCATAGGGGAAGCCGGAATCCTCCAGCTCACCGGAGAAGCAGATGCCGAGAATCCCGTGAAATCCCTCAAAGCTTGCATACTTGCAAAGCTTCTCCATCGTGCCGTCTCGGCTGCACACATTCCAAAACGCCGAAATGTCCGCCGTTGCCGTGTCGCCTTGGGGTTTGTTGACCTGCTTTTTCCTGCAAATGACCTTGAATGCGTCTCTTTTTTCGATTCTGTAATTCATCAGGTTACCTCCGTCTAAAATCAGCTTTACGGAAAGACGGGTAAAGGACTTGATGCTTCCCCCGCGCCGTGCCTCCGTCGGCGTAATGCCGTGGAAGCGGGTAAAGGCGCGGGTGAAGCTCTCCGGCGTATCGTAGCCGTAGCGCAGCGCAATGTCGATGATCTTGTCTTCCGTCCGATGCAGCTCGTCAGCCGCAAGGGACAGGCGGCGCATACGAATGTAATCACCCAGCGTATAACCGACGAGCATACTGAACATCCGCTGAAAATGAAACACCGACGAGGCGGCCTCCCTCGCCACGGCTTCATAATCAATCTCGTCCGTCAGATGCGCCTCGGTGTAATCAATCGCACGCTGTATTCCGCTGATCCAGTCCATAGGTTTCTCCCCTTCCGTATGGCTGTATTATAGCAAAGGTAGGCTGTGTTATCTTGACTTTCAGTGCGAAGCGATGTCAAAAAGAACGCCTTTGTACTCCGCATCGAACGTTTTTCGGCAAATTGCGCAGGTCAATTCCTCCGCTGCCGCAAGAAGCGCAACCGCACTTACAGCATAGCATAGCGCGTCGAAAAAGCCGAAACGATAGAAGCACGGCAAGAGGAAAACAGCCGCACCGGTGATTTTATTCAGCAGCGTATGGGGAAGACATAGCTTGCCGAATCGAGCAAAGCCAACCACCCCAGCAGTGATTTTGATCGCAACGATCGCTCCCGCTGCCCACCATACAAAGGCAGGTAACATTCTCCAAAGCTGCATCAATGCCGCAGCACAGAACAGCAAATCGGCGACGCTGTCCAGCCTTGCGCCAAAGTCTCCCGTAGAACCGCATTTGCGTGCGACCGCGCCGTCAATCATATTGGAAAGCCCACCGACCGCGTAAAACACGAAAAACGGAACAGACAGCGGAATCGTAAAGAGCATTGCGATTGCCGAAATGATGCGCAAAGCGTGGTAATGAGATTGGCAATATGCTTCATACAAGCCCTTCCCTCTCGACAAATGCCCGCAAAACGGCAAGCTGCTTTTCGGTATGAAACCAATGCTCGCCGTCCTCGTATATTTGCACGGAACAGCCGAAACGTTCTGCAAACGCGGTCACCGTTGCGCGGTCGGTCATCTCGTCCTTTCCGGCGTAGAGGATCGCCGTCGGGCTGTCCCATTTTTGGATCGGATGCTGTTTTGCGTAAGTATAATACGCCCACGAAAGCGTTTCGCCGAAGGGTGTTGGAATTTCTTGTTCCGCTTGCAGCCGTTCCATGCTTACAGATGCCCAGCCCATCATCCGTTCGATCAGCGCGACCATATCCAAAATCGGCGAGACAAACAGACAGCGTTCAAACCGCTCGTCCGGAAACGCCAGCAAAGAAAAATAAGCGCCGATGCTGTTCGCGTACAGTGACACACCCTTCCATCGCTGCTTGAGCTCCGCCAATACACCTTGCAGTTCGGGAACCACCACCCACGGAAGCAGTTGTTCCGCGCTGCCCTTCCGCGCGCCATGCTCCGGCAGATCAACCCCGAGAACCTGATATCCCTTTGGACAAAGCAGCTCCGCGAGGCCGCAAGCCTCCTCCTTATTGCCGCACTTCCCATGCACAAAGAGCCAAACCTTTTCCGCGCGTTCTCCGTAAAGTACCGCCGGAATGCCGCGTATATCAAAATATTCAGAAACCATAAGTCTCCTCTCTTACGACCATTCACATTCTTCTGTTCTTCACAAGCGCCATGCAAGGGCTTTCATTTTCCCTGTTCGCCTTGCCTTTCGACACTTTTTCCGATATACTATTCTCAAGATCACCAAAGGAGAGAGAAACATGGAAAAATTCGCCGTGATTGACACGGAGACCAACTGGGTAGATCAGGTCATGTCCATCGGCACCGTGATTGCGGAGGCAGATACCTTTCAGCCGCTTGCATTCAAATATCATGTCCTTCCCATCGAGTGTGCGTCGGGCGGTATGTATTCCGACGCTCTGTTCTTGGATACGCCGGTGAATCCGATCCTCTGTACCAAAGAGAACGCGATGCAGGATCTGCTCTCGTGCTTCTCCGAGTATGGGGTCAACGCTGTGTTTGCCTACAACGCCGGCTTCGACCGTAATCACCTGCCGGAGCTGTCGCGGCTGCAATGGTATGACATTATGCGTTTGGCAGCCTACCGCCAGCACAATCCCAAGATTACGCGAAATGCCGACTGCTGCACCACCGGTCGTCTGAAACGCGGCTATGGTGTCGAGCCCATGCTCCGCCTGCTCTCCGGGAATCATTCTTATTGCGAAACACATAATGCGCTCTTCGACGCGATGGATGAATTGGAGATCATGCGTCTCTTGGCGCATCGGTTGGAGGATTATATTCTTCTATAGAAATGCTTCAATCCTCGTCCTGCACTTCAAGATAGAAGCTGACCGGTCGAAAGCCGTCGTTACAGCTTATCATGGCGGAGTTTGGATTCTTCATCCAGCCATCATAGAAATTGCCGCCGCCTTGCGCCAGTGTCTTTACAAAGGCAGACATGCTTTCCCACGCACTGTCACACAGTCCCTCCGGCTTTTGCCCATCTTTGGCGATCCAAGCCTGTCCCTCTTGCACATCGCAGGCGTGCTCCAAAGGATTTTCATATTGCTCCATCAGGTCGGGATAGCAGGCTTTCCGCATGGCGGTTATTTTGACTTTCTTCATATCAGCACCCCGTTGCAATGATCGATCTCGTGCTGGATGATCTGCGCCGTCCAGCCGGTAAAGGTTTTCAGCCGCGTTTGCAGCTCCGTGGTCTGATACTGCACCTTAATCTTTTGATAGCGCCTTGTCTTTCGCGGCCCGCCCGTCAGGGAAAGGCAGCCTTCCTCCGTCTCATATGCGCCCGACTGCTTGACGATCTCCGGATTCAGCATGGCCATATAGGTTCCCTCGTTATCAAATACGATCACCCGCTTGCAAACGCCGATCATATTCGCCGCCATACCCACACAGGTTTCCCTGTGCGCTTCCAAAGTGTCCAGCAAGTCCTGCACGGTCTGTAGATCCTCTTTCGTTGCCGGTATAGACTTCTGTGCAAGGAAAATAGGATCATGCATCAGCTCTCTTACCATATACGATTTCCTCCCTGATGTTTCCGCCGTCTTTATCGGCTCCATTGTATTTCAATTCGACAACAAGCCCGCTTTCAGCGCCCTGCCGCGAGAGCAGGGCTTTTTTGATCTGCCTGTTCGCTCATTTCATAGAAAAACCCTCACGCTCGGCGCAGTTTGCAGCCATGAGGAAAGAGGTTTTGTACTAAGGAACCTCTGAACAAATCAGCGGCTTGATTCATAGCTTCCCTAATTCAAGATTGCTGTTCCCTGTACCATTGCAGAATCCCGGCAAGGTTTTCCGGGCTGACATAATTTTCGTCCCTACGCAGCAGCTCCAGCATCCGATCATCCTGCGCGGAGCGCTGCTTTTGGGAAGCAAGCCCCTTGATAAGCATGGAGATCATCAGTTTATCCATACCCTTCAGCTTGCTGCGGTCAAAACCACCCTGGAGGGTGAATAGCGGGATGTCCGCAGGAATGGCAGTGACCTTTCGAACCTCGGAGATCAATGTTCCGGTATCACACAGCCCAACTCCGCAGGCAGCACAGAGGTCAAAATGCTTTGCGGCTTTGGAATAGCCTTTGACATGGCTTGCATGGATCCAGCCCAGATAGATCACCGAACTGCCGCCGGAGAGTTGGGCGTCGGCATCGTCAAGAGAATAAACGGGAAGGTCAAGCTTTTCCCCTAACAGCAGTGCGTATTGGCGGGTGTGACCGGTGTTGGATGTATAGACAATTGCAGTTGGTTTCATGTTACGTTTCTACCCTCCCATTCAGACCATCGGATTGCGGGGAATAATGATCGCGGCAATGAGATACGCCAGTATACCGCTGCCGCCCAAAGCGCAGAACAGCACCCAAGCCAGCCGCACCAGCGTAGGATCCATTCCGAAATACTCGGCGATCCCGCCGCAGACCCCATCTACCATCTTATTCTTGTTGGATTTATAAAGCTTTCTTTCCATAGTCACTTCACTCCTTTGCATGATGATTGCAATCGGCTTCCGAATACCGTCCCTCTTTCCAGCCTTATTCTACCGGTATCCCTTCATTCTCCAAAAAGTCCCGCCGGTACTGGGAGGGTGTGATACCCTCGGTCTTTTTGAACACCTTGGTAAACACCCGATAGTCGGCATAGCCGGACTGTTCGGATACTTCCGCGATGGATAAAGCGGTGGTCAGCAGGAGTTTTTTCGCCCGCTCCATGCGGAGGTTGGTCAGATACGTTAGGAAATTGACGCCGATTTCACTCTTGAATAACTGGCTGATATACTGTGGGTTCAGGTGAAATTCCTCCGCCAGCACGGACAGACTGATCTCCTCGGTCAAATGCTCCTGAAGGAATCGGGTAATCCCATGAATCGTCCGCTCCTCCTGTAGGTCATCCCGCCGGGAGATACGTCGCCGGAATAGGGCAATTTTCAGATTGTCAATGCAGGTGCCGAACTCCTCATAGTTTACAGGCTTGAGGATATAATCCGTGATCTGGAGGCGCAGCGCTTCCCGACAGTAGGAAAAATCGTCGTAGCCGGACACGATGACAAAGGCGGTTTCCGGATGCTTGAGTCGCGACATTTGAATGACCTTCAGCCCGTTCATGATGGGAATATTGATGTCCATAATGGCGATGTCCGGTTGGAGACTGTCGATCTTCGAAAGCGCCTCCATGCCGTCGGCGGCTTCCCCCACCACCTCGCAGTCGTGGGCCTCCCAGTCAAAGAGCCGCTTGAAGCCCTCGCGGATCATGATCTCATCATCTACCAAAAGCACGCGCAATTTCTTCATTTCGTTTCCTCCTTCAGCGGCAGCAGGATGTGAGCTGTCACGCCGCCCGTCTCATTTTCCGTATAGGACAGACCGTATTCCCTCCCGCAGAGCAGCTTGATGCGCTTCTGCACATTCAGAATGCCGATGCTGTTGCCGCTGAGCTTCGGCGGCTGCTTGGCGTAGGCACGCAGCATTTCGTCAATGGCAGCTTTTCTGCCCTCAGCAAAGCCGCTGCCCGTATCACGGACGCAGATTTCCAGCCTGCCATCTCCGTCCTGCCGTGCGGAAATGCTCACCTCGCCTCGGTAGCCCTTGTTTTTCAGACCGTGGAGCAGGCTGTTTTCCACGATAGGCTGTAGGATAAAGTTCGGCACTTGGGCGCCGCCGAGGTCAGGATCAATGTCGTATTCGCACCGAAGCTCCGGGTAGCGGTAGCACATCAGCTCCATGTAGGCTTCCAGCAGCTCCATCTCATCGTCCAGCGTGACCATGGGGCGGTCCACCTTGACACTGCGCTGGAAGAAATCCACCAGTCGCATCAGAAGATCTGCCACTTTCGTGTCACCGTTCAGTTGCGCCTGAATGCGGATGGTGTCCAGCGTATTGTAGAGAAAATGCGGATTTACTTGACTTTTAAGGTAGAGCATGGACATCTTCTGTTCCGTCAGCTCTGCCCGCAGCGCCTCCGGGTTTTCCAGCGTCAGGTAGAAGGACAGGGTCATCAGGGTGATGCCCATGCCGCTGATGAGCCAGGTGTGGTACAAACCCTGCAAAACGCATACCGTACATTCAATGGCAAGGGCGATTCCAATGGCGGATTTTTTCTTCTTGTCGATCTGCTTCCAATTCACAGCCAAAAGTCCGGCGCAGAGCAGCAGATAAAAGACCACGGCACCGTAGGGAACCAGCATATACAGTCCGGAGGAATAGTTTCCCTCAGGCGTCACCGTGTAGGAGATCGGCAGCAGGAAATTGCCCAGCAGCGCCACAGCCAGAAAAATCCCGGCAGGCCAGTCCAGCCGCCGTGGTTTCCCGGTCTCCTCCTCCACCAGAATGGCGATATACTGATAGAACAGAAAGATTACCAGCACCATGCTGCCCAAAAACAGCCGATGAACGGCATCGTTCAAAAAACGCGGTACGGTATCCAAATGATGCACCGTGTAGACAGTGATGCCGTCCAGAACCAGATGCGCCAGCACGGTTACCAGCAATACGGCAAAGGTTTTATGCAGTGCCGCCTGCTCCTTCTCCGCTGAAAAATAAATATAAGCTACAAACGCCAGCACCAAAAACATGGCAATTTCCATCCGCAGCATAGTCGCTCCCCCTTCTATCTTTATGATAAGGCTTCTGTTCCGGTCCGAATAGGCAGAAACTTCAGAGGAATGTGCCTATTTTATAGGTGTTTCCATCATAGCACAGAACCGCAAAAAATCCAACACGATTTGCGTTTCGACTGCTCTGCAATGTCCCCTATCGGCGGCAAAAAATGCTCGCTCCGACAGAGCTTCCGATGGTTCGTCGGAGCGGCACAAAGGGCTTCGCCGGTGAGTCAGCGAAACCCTTTCTGCTGCCGAAAAACTGTTATTCTCCTTTGCGCCGCCCCAGATAACGGAGAACCTGATGACGGTAATCCAAATATTCCGCACCAAATGCAGCGGTCAGATAACGCTCCTCCTGCCGAATCTGCAAGTGCAGCATGACGATTGCAAAAACGGTGAGCATTCCTGTCAGCAAGTTACAATACATCAGGAATACACCGATGTACATCAGGTCGAAGCCGAGAAACGCAGGATTGCGGCTGTACCTGTAAATTCCGTCTGTCACAAGCTTCGTTCCGCCTCCGTCCGGAATACCTGCCCGCCAACTGTCCTTCATGCAGAGAACGGAAAGCAGGAAGATCAAATCGCCAAGTATGCCGACGCAGAACCCGGTAAAGCGAGCGCTTGCAGGCAAATGACTCCAACCGAATCCGACGGACAGCAGTTGCGCGGGGATGATCCCCACGGTGGCAATCCCCATCAGTGTTTCTACGGTGTGCATCCGCGCGTCCTTTCCGCGTCCAATCTGCATGCTTCGGATGCCGCGGCGCTTTTGTCTCCACTGTTTCACAAGATAAATGCCATAAAATACCGCCAAGACGAACAATGCCATGAGGCGGTAGGGTATGTATTCTTCTATTGGGAGCTTCATTTCATATTCCTTCCTTTATTTTGAAAATATAGTCGTCCCGGGCAGCGGTAATGCGATAGGTCTCTCCTCCTATTACAACGCAGAGGTTTCGTTTTCTCCGTCGCAGCAGGCTTCCATCGCCTCGCTCAGTTTTTCAACCATACATCCCTTGCTCTCATAGTACTGAAGCATCTCGTCAATTTTCCTTTTATCATAGCTGGTAATACAATCCGACAAAACATGAACGGCATAACCCGCTTTGCTCATATTGTAGCAAGTGGATTTCACGCAAGCTACGGCATCGGCTCCCGCTATGAAAAACTCACGAATCCCGTTTTGATCTATGAAAGAAGAAAAGCCCTCGCTTGTCAGCGCATTTCCCTTTGTTTTTGTGAAAATGTTTTCGGAAATGACTTTCATATCCGAAACCAATTCGGCACCGTGCGTATCGGGCTTAAAGGTTCTCGTTCCTGCAGTGATATTATGATGCCGAATGTAAACGATGTGCATATCGTTGGCAGCAGCCCAATCAATGGCTCTGTTGATATTCTCGATAATCTCCTTATAGTTCTTTGTAATATCATTCTGGATGTCGATTACGACCAATGCTTGATTCTTCATTGCATTTTCTCTTTTCTTCTTGTTTATTTGGCGCACCTTCGGTGCTATAAAAAGCTATGAAAGCTTTTTATCAAATTCAAGTATAAACGCTTCGTATTGATACAGGTAAATCGGATTTCATCATTCTCATTGTCAAGCGGCAAACACCTCAATATAACTTATCGTTTTCTTTGAATCAACATCTTTCACACCATAGAAGGAACCATTATACCAAACGATAAAGCGATTGTCGTTATTTACGATGCAGCACAGTGGCAATTGACCTGAGCCGCCTTTGGTATAAACCGCCTTCGACGCATAGGATATTCCATAATAGTCCAATGCTTCCAGTATTTTTGACCACGATGCATGACCTTTTCCCATCCGTGCGACCACATCGGAAAGCGGCACACCGGCAAGCATTGCAACGCAGCAATGACCACAGAAGCCGGCTTGAATGGGGATTGTTTCAATACAGTCTATTTTCCGGATGGGATGCTCTTTGGAATATGGACTGTCATGATTGATTCTCGATAGTGTTTCCATCGGTTCCATTCCAATTTCATATTCTACTTCAGGCGCAAGCGCCGACAGCGTTTTCTTCGTAATCGGGATGAAATATTTTCCATTTCCCTTGGGAATAAGTTTACATTCAAAAGACAGGTCAAGGATAGACACTCTGCATGGAATATTTCCCTTTCGCCCTGTCTCTTCCCACACGTTAAAAGGTATCTCGATCAATGCGCGACCGCCCTCAGTATATATGACCGCACGAAATCCATATATCATTTGACCACCGATCCTTCACATATTTTGTTATTTACAAATTTCGATTTATGATTTTTGGTACGAGACGTATTTTCGCCATGCTTACCTTGTCATCGCGAAGATGCAACGCCGGACGACAGTTTCCTTATCGGCATAAACAATTCTCTTTTCCATGCCGGCAGAATGCATCTCTTTATCCATCAAATCAAAAAGGTCTTTCGTGTTGTATTATGCCCTTTCTCATCTCCATCAGAAGCCGGTGCATGACTTCTTTGCTCCAGCTCAGCGCCGTATCGGAAGATGAGGGAAGCCAAGATCAGAACGATACCGGTAACCACGCTCGGGAGATTGCTGACGTCGCCGCCTTGCTCCGCACCCAAACACGCCACGATGACGGATGCGATCACGACTGAAACAATGGGCATATAGATGCAGCGGATGCCCAGCCGCATGATGAGGTTCGCACCGTTTTCCGTAAAGGGCGTCCCCTCGGTCTGTTCGGTTTTGAAATACCGTCCGGCGAAGGTCAGTAAAATGGCGTCGGTGGTCAGGTAGACCAGATCAGAAAGCAGTACAGCCATGACCCTGTTCATATCTTCTCTGCCCGTAAAGAAGGGAATCGGCTCGCCAAAGAGGCTGAACACCTGACCGCCGCTGTACCGGACGATGGAGCACAGAACGCCCACAGCGCAAAGGGATGCGCCTACAATACTAAATACCAGAGCTATTTTTGTGAGAATTTGAAAGACGCGAAAGGTCTTTTGTATGGTTTGCAGAGATTTCATGTTGTTTCCTCCTTATCAGAAATTTGCGTTTGTTCCCTGCTTACACCTATATTCTATCAGAGAATTTCGGCTGCATATAGGCACTTTTTGTATGCGTATGTGTCCGTTTTATAGATGCGCAGCAAAGCCTTTCTATCTCACACGGAGCGTCAGATCGCTCTGATTTCCGGTGTACGCTTGAGTATCATGCAAACGTCGCCCATTAACGATTACTTGCGCATTATGCGTATCATTTGAGCGAATAACCGTAGTATCTTGTGACGCACGTCACTCCTTGCCTTAAGCAATATCATTTTTGTTTCATTGCTCCGGCGTCCAAGCAGAGGTTTGCCTCAGTGCATATAAAATAAAGGAATCCCTGTCGAGCGGCTACTCAGCAGGGATTCTTTTGATTGATTTGAATGCTTATTCGATACCGATGCTAAAAGAACTTAGCCGAAGTAAGCAAGTGCGGCATTGCCATAGAGCATCAGGAATGCCATGCAGTTACCAAGCGCGTTATCGGCTGTGTACTTGCCTGCCGCATAGGACTCGATGCTGTATACCGCGGTACCCTGCTCCACGCCATCGTAGTACAGAACCGCAGTTACAGGCACGCTCATGTCATAGGACTTCAGTGTGTCTACCGTGATCTTGCATCTTGTTGCACTGTATTCCTGAATCTCAGAGCCGCTGAAGGTCTTTGTCTGTGTACCCAATACAACATCTGTATAGGTGACTGCAACAGTAATCTTGCTGCGGTCGGTTCCGGAGGGAACATTGAATACATACTGCAGCTCGACCTTATCGCGCAGATCCAATG
>JAQXWB010000097.1 GCA_029225225.1 Bacillota bacterium
TGCTACTTCCTCGGCGGCTTCGGCAGACTCTTCTCCGACGTGATCACCTATCAGGCAAACGGTGTGACGCCGGTCTATGACAGCATTGTGCCTTCCATGCTTGCGAATTTATCTCCGCTGCTCATCGGCGTTGTGCTGGTGCTTGTCCTTTCGGCATCCATGTCCACGCTTTCCTCGCTGGTGCTGACCTCCAGCTCGACCATTACGCTCGATCTGATTGCACCGGCGAGTAAGAACGGACTATCCGAAAAGAAAAAGATGGTGCTGATGCGCGCGTTTATTGCGTTTTTCGTCGTGCTTTCCGCGCTGATTGCGATTGTGCAGGCAAAGTCGAATGTCGTTTTTATCGCGCAGCTCATGGGCGTCTCTTGGGGTGCACTGGCAGGTGCTTTTCTCGCTCCCTTCCTCTATGGCTTGTTTTGGAAGCGGACGACAAAGGCGGCGTGCTGTGTCAGCTTTGTTTGGGGCGTCGGACTGTCCCTCATCCAGCTTGCTAAGAGCCTGACAGGCTTTACCTTCGGCGTTGCGTTTTTGGATCAAACTGTTTTTGCAAGCTCGATCCATTCCGGCGCAATCGCAATGCTCGGTGGTCTGCTGCTGGTGCCGCTGGTCTCGGTGCTGACCAAGAAGCCCGACGAGGCAAAGGTGGAGGCGATTTTCCGCTGCTACGACAAAACCACGACCGTTCCGGTGAAGGAGTCTCTCGGAGAGTAGTTGAAAATCCCCATAGCCTGTTGTATAATAAAAAAAAAAGCAGAGCGAGGTAATGACCATGAAACAACTCATGCTTGGAAATGAGGCAGTTGCGCGCGGCTTATATGAGGCGGGCTGCAGCTTCGTTTCCAGCTACCCCGGCACACCGAGTACCGAAATTACAGAGTGCGCCGCAAAGTATTCCGAAATTTACGCCGAGTGGGCACCGAATGAAAAGGTTGCCGTCGAGGCCGCTTTCGGCGCGTCCCTCGCAGGAAGGCGTAGCTTCTGCGGCATGAAGCATGTGGGACTGAATGTTGCAGCCGATCCGCTCTTTACGATTGCCTATACGGGTGTGAACGCCGGTATGATCATCGGCGTTGCGGATGACGCGGGGATGCACAGCTCGCAGAACGAGCAGGACTCCCGCAATTATGCAAAGGCGGCAAAGCTTCCGATGCTGGAACCGTCGGACTCCTCCGAGGGGATCGCGTTTGCAAAGCTTGCCTATGAGATCTCTGAGCAATTCGACACGCCCGTGCTGCTGAAAATGTGTACCCGCGTAGCGCATTCGCAGAGCATTGTAGAGCCAGCCGAACGCGTTGAGCCTGCGCAGAAGCCCTATGAAAAGAATCCTCCGAAGTACATCATGATGCCCGGCTTTGCCAAAAAACGCCATCCGATCGTTGAGGAACGACTGAAGGCGCTTGCAGAATTCGCCGAAACCGCGCCTTGCAACCGCGTTGAGCGCGGCACGGAGAATAAGCTTGGCATCATCACCTCCAGCACCTGTTACCAATATGTCCGCGAGGTTTGCGGCAAAGAGGTCAGCGTATTAAAGCTTGGCATGATTTGGCCGCTGCCGACAAAGCTTCTGCGCGAGTTTGCATCTTCCGTCGAGCGCGTGATCGTTGTCGAGGAGCTGGACGGCTTCATCGAGGACTATTGCAAGACGATTGGTTTGAAGGTCGAGGGGAAAAACCGCTTCTCCAACATCGGAGAGCTGTCACAGAACCTTGTTGCGGAAGGACTCGGGCTGCAAGCACCGCAGGGGAAAGCGTTGGAAACGGTGATCCCACCGCGTCCGCCCGTCATGTGCGCCGGCTGCCCGCATCGTGGTCTGTACTATGTTCTTTCCAAGCTGAAGCTTACCGTAATCGGAGATATCGGCTGCTATACCCTCGGCGCGGTTGCACCTTTGAATGCGGTGGATTCCGTGATCTGTATGGGCGCGTCCGTCTCCGGCATCCACGGCTTTAACAAGGCGAACGGCGGCAAGACGGACGGCAATACTGTCGCCGTAATCGGCGATTCGACCTTTATGCACTCCGGCATGACGGGACTGGTCAACATCGCCTATAACGATTCAAAGAGCACCGTCATCATTCTTGATAACTCCATTACCGGCATGACGGGTCACCAGCAGAATCCGACTACCGGCTTTAACCTCAAGGGAGATCCCGCAGCAAAAGTTGACTTAGAAGCGCTCTGCCATGCACTCGGCATTGCGCGTGTGCGTGTCGTGGATCCTTACGATCTCGGGCAGTGCGAAAGCGTCATCAAGGAGGAGCTTGCTGCGGACGAGGCATCCGTGATTATTTCCCGCCGCCCGTGCGCGCTGCTCAAATATGTCAAGCATAAGAAGCCGCTCACTGTGGACACGGAAAAATGTAAGAGCTGCAAAATGTGCATGAAGGTCGGCTGCCCCGCCATCAGCATGGTAGACGGGAAAGCGAAGATCGACAATACCCTCTGCACGGGCTGCGGCGTTTGCGCGCAGCTCTGCAAATTCGGCGCATTGGAGGGGAATGTATGAAAACTTGCAATGTGATGATCGTCGGCGTCGGCGGGCAGGGAAGCTTGCTCGCAAGTAAGCTGCTGGGAAAGCTCCTGCTTTCAAAGGGCTATGATGTCAAGGTGTCCGAGGTGCATGGTATGAGCCAGCGCGGCGGCAGTGTCGTGACCTATGTCCGCTTCGGCGATAAGGTTTATTCTCCCGTCATTGACAAGGGGGAGGCGGACTTTATTGTCTCCTTTGAGCTTTTGGAAGCGGCGCGCTGGACGGAGTATTTGAGAAAGGGCGGCACCATCATTACCAACACGCAGGAGATGAATCCCATGCCCGTGATCACGGGCGCTGCGGAGTATCCGAAAAATTTGGTGGATACCATGCGCGCGGCAGGCTTCACGGTGGACGCCCTTGACGCGCTCTCGCTTGCGGAAAGAGCGGGTTCGAGTAAGGCGGTCAACCTCGTACTGATGGGAAGACTGTCCAAATACTTCGATTTTACAGAGGTTGAGTGGATGCAGGCAATTGATGCAAGCGTCCCGCCGAAATTCAAAGAAATGAATGAAAGGGCTTTTGCGCTCGGCGCAAACGCGTAAAGAAAGATGGAAAGATATTATCAGCCGGAAATTGAAACCGCGCCGCGCGAGAAAATTGTTGCGCTTCAAAATGAACGCCTTTCCGCGACCGTGCGCCGCGTGTATGAAAATGTACCCTTCTATCGCAATAAGATGGAGCAGGCGGGCGTTACCCCCGACGATATCCGCACAATCGATGATCTGCATAAGCTCCCCTTCAGCTATAAGCAGGATCTGCGCGATACCTATCCCTACGGGCTGTTTGCAGTCCCGTTAAAGGACGTCGTCCGACTGCACGCATCAAGCGGCACAACGGGAAAGCAGATCGTCGTCGGCTATACCCGCAACGATTTGGAGGTCTGGGATGAATGCGTTGCGCGCGCCTTGACCGCCGCAGGCTGCACGGATGAGGATATCGTCCATGTCTCCTACGGCTACGGCCTATTTACGGGCGGACTCGGCGCGGACGGCGGTGCAAAGCGCATTGGTGCAACGACGGTTCCTGTCTCCAGCGGTAACACGCAGCGTCAGGTTACGATTTTAAAGGACTTTGGCTCGACGATTCTCTGCTGTACGCCCTCCTACGCCCTACATATTGCCGAGGTACTCTACGCCAACGGCTATACGAAGGACGATATCAAGCTCAAAGCAGGTATCTTCGGCGCGGAGCCGTGGACGAATGAAATGCGCCGCAAAATTGAGGAAATGCTTGGCCTGACCGCCTATGACATCTACGGCTTGACGGAGATCATCGGGCCCGGCGTTGCCTTTGAATGTAAAGAGCAGACGGGAATGCATGTCAACGAGGATCACTTTATCGTCGAAGTCATTGATCCGGACACGGGAGAGGTGCTGCCGGAAGGAACGCAGGGCGAGTTGGTCTTTACCTGCATCACAAAGGAGGCATTTCCGATTCTGCGCTACCGCACGCGCGACATCGGCGTGATCACAAGAGGGAAGTGCTCCTGCGGCAGAACGCTGGTCAAAATGACCAAGCCGCGCGGCAGAACGGACGATATGCTCATCATTCGCGGTGTGAATGTGTTCCCGTCGCAGATCGAGACTGTACTTCTGGAGAAGGGCTATACCGCGAACTATCAAATCGTTGTGGATCGCGCAAATAACTTTGACAGCATTGAGGTACAGGTGGAGATCAGCAACGAGATCTTCTCCGATACCGTGCGCGGGCTTGCGGAGCGTGCGAAGGAGCTTGCCGCCGCGCTCAAGACGCTCTTGGGTGTCACCGCGAAGGTCACGCTGTTGGAGCCGAATTCTATTCCGCGTTCTGAGGGCAAGGCGGTTCGCGTGATCGACAAGCGTAAGCTATTGGATTGAGGAGGAAATACGATGGTACAGCAGCTTTCCGTATTTTTACAGAATAAGTCGGGTAAAATTGCCGCAGTCGTCCGCGCGCTTTCTGAAAGCGGCGTCGATATCCGTGCGCTCTCGATCGCGGATACAGCGGATTTTGGCATTCTGCGTATGCTTGTCAGCGATATCTCGGCAGCGAAAGCGGCGCTGGCGGAGCATAATTGCATTCTTAGCGTCAACGAGGTCACCGTCATTGCCGTGCCGGACACACCGGGCGGACTGTCGCGCGTGCTGTCTCTGATGGCGCAGGAGGAGATCGACATTGAATATATGTACTCCCTGATTGAGCGCGGTGTCGATGTTGCTTATATGGTCTTCCGCGTTTCGGACGAGGCGCGGCTGCTTGAAGTGCTTTCCGAGAATGCAATTGAGACGGTCACGCCGCAGAAGCTCGGACTGAAATGATATAGAATCGAGGAAACTACCATGCAGGAAATGAGCAGAAAAACCCAACATTTTACCGATTCCGTGATCCGCCGCATGACGAGGATCGCGATTGCGAACAATGCCATCAATTTGGCGCAGGGCTTTCCGGACTTTGATCCCCCGAAGGAGCTGACCGACCGTCTTGCGGAGATCAGCGCCATCGGCCCGCACCAGTATCCCATCACGATGGGTGCGCCGAACTTCCGCCGCGCGCTGGCAAAAAAGTGCGGGCGCTTTATGGGGCGCAGCATTGACCCCGAGACGGAGGTCGTCGTCACGATTGGCTCGACCGAAGCCATGGTCGATACGCTCTTTGCCCTGACGAATCCCGGAGACAAGGTTATTATGTTCTCGCCGTACTTTGAAAACTACCGCGCGCAGACCTTGCTTGTCGGTTGCGAGCCGATCTTCGTGCCTTTGATCCCGCCGACCTTCCACTATGACGCCAATGTGCTGGAGGACGCGTTCAAGCAGGGCGCGAAGGCGATCCTGATCTGCAACCCGTCCAATCCCAGCGGCAAGGTATTTACACGCGAGGAGCTGACCCAGATCGCGGAGCTTGCCATTAAGTATGACACCTATGTTATCATGGATGAGGTCTATGAGCATATTGTCTATGCACCGCATCAGCATATCTATATGAACAGCCTGCCCGGTATGTGGGAGCGCACCGTCTCTTGCAGCTCACTGTCCAAGACCTATTCCATCACAGGCTGGCGTCTCGGCTATGCAATTGCGCCGCAGCATATCATGGACAAGATCAAGCAGTATCATGATTTTAACACCGTCGGTGCGCCCTCCCCGCTCATGGAGGCAGCGGTCGTGGGTTTGGAAATGCCTGACAGCTATTACGAGGAATTCGGCGCGCATTACGCTCATATGAAAAAGCTCTTTACCGAAGGTTTAGACCGCATCGGTATCGAGTATACCGACCCGCAGGGCGCATATTTTGTTCTCGCCAACATCGGGCAGTTCATGAAAAAGGGACAGAGCGATGTGGAATTCTGCGAGGAAATGGCAAAAAAGGTCGGCGTCGCCGTCGTTCCCGGCACCTCGTTCTTTATGGAAGATGTGCCGGATATTGTCCGAATGCACTTTGCAAAGAAGGACGAAACACTCTACGAAGCCCTTAACCGTCTTTCCGATATGAAATCAAAAATGGCATAATTGAAACGACCGCCCGGGTTTCCGAGCGGTCGTATTTTTCGGCTTTGAACTATTTTTCCAGCAGTCGCATCAGGATCGTTGCGATCTCTGCGCGTGTTGCGCTCTCCTGCGGGAGGAGCTTGCCGTCGCTGCCGACAATCAATCCCTCGGCAACCGCCCAATTCACGGCATCGAACGCATAGCTGCTGATCTTGTCCGCGTCAGGGAACGCGCTCAATTTGTTCTCCTTGACCGCTTCGGACTTCGTATAACGATAGAGAAGCGCGGCGATCTGCTCACGGGTTACCGGTCTGTCCGGTGCGAAAGTCGTCAGTGTGATACCGTTGACAATGCCGTTCATTGACGCCCATGCGACCGCGTCGGAATACCACTGCCCATCGCTGACATCGGCAAAGGGGTGCTTCCCTTCCACCTGCGGCTCCCCGGCGATTCGGTAGAGAACGGTAACGAGCTGAGCACGCGTCACGGTTCCTTTCGGATCAAAGCTCGTGGCGCTGATGCCCTTCATGAGTCCGTTTTTCATCATGTAGTCTATGGCATCATGATACCATGCATTTTTCGGAACATCGGTCAGCTTTCCGCTCGGACAGGTGAGGGAGGGTATGGTTTCCTCCTCGGAAGTGCCGCACACGGTGCAGGAGCGCGTCTGTTTGCCGTCCTTCGTGCAAGTCGGCGCTTCCGTGACCTTCCACGGCCCGAAGCTGTGACCCGATGCAGGCACGGTATCTGTTTCGGAAACGCCGCAAACAGTGCAGGAGCGCGTCTGTTTGCCGTCCTTCGTGCAAGTCGGCGCTTCCGTGTTATTCCACGCGCAGAAGCTGTGACCCAATGCAGGAACAGTCTCCTGTGCCTCGAGGATCGTACTACAGACGGAGCAATGCTTGCCCTCGGTCATGCCGCTGTCCGTGCAGCTTGCAGGAACGGCGAGGTCGATTACCGCAGTGTGCCCCATAGGCTGAACGACAGTGTCTTGCAACGAGATTTCGGTCGTGCCTGCTGCGTCGCGATAGCATTTTCCGCAAGAGGAGCAGATCCAGTAGGCAATGTTGCCGCTTTCTGTACAGGTCGGGGCTTTTTCTGCGACCGCCGTAAGCTGATGCTCTTTCTCGAGCACGGTAACAACGCACTGACTGTAGGTGTGATTCTCGTCGCCCGTGTACAGGATATAAGTACCGACCTGTTCAAAAGAGGTTGACAGCTTGCCGTCCTGATCCGTTTTTCCTACCTCCGTTCCTGCGCAGAATACCGAAATATTGGACTGCGCCATTGCGGAGGAGCCGACCATCTGATAGACGGTTACGCTGAATTCCTCGCCCGCAGATACGGTAAGCGCGGCTTCATGGAGCCAGACATTGTACTTATACCCGTAGAAGCTGTCTGCGGCTGCGGTCATCTCGTTGGCAAATACGCCGTAAACGCCGCCGTCTTCAACAAGCGTAGATAGCGTGGACGCGGTGTCGTATTCACCGTTGACGAAGAAATACTGGCCCCAGTAGGGAACCTTCGCATTGGCAGCCTCGAAGGCTTCAGCACCGTGCAGCGAGTCGATATAGCCGTAGCTGCTGATGGTCAGTGTATATGCTTCGCCGAAGCCGAGCTGCAATACCTCTGCCACGGTCTTATCGGAGGTCGTTTCAAAGGTACGATCAATTGCACCGACTTCATTTACACCGGTCAGACGAACCGTCACCGTAACCAACGTCGGGGGCTGTTCACCGTCCGGATCAGCACCGTCGGTTCCGAGGACGGTCATTATTGCGGAAACCTTTTGCCCCACGAGCTTTGAGAAATAGTCATTATACCACTTGCCGGTGACGGTCTCGGCATATTTTGCATAGGTTTCATGCTCTAAGACGCTCTCGACCGTGACGGCGGTGTTGTATTTCGGAACCGTCAAAAGAAGCGTCTCGTGTGCGATCACCGACGGTACGCTCGACTTGAATTTGTTGTACTGCTCCTGTCCTCCGACAACGGAGAAATCCGCCATATCGCCCGCGACGATGCCCGTTTGCAGGCAGTCGTTTATGGTATACGCCCAACAGAGTGAGCCGTCAGCATTGCGCGTGACCTCCTTGAACGGATGCAGGCTTTTTGTGATGCTGTAGCAGGAATCGTTTGCGCCGTCGTTGATGCCGTCCCAATAGTGCGATTTTGCTTCCTCCATCAGCAAAAGGGCGTCGTTCAGCTCTTCCACCGTCAGCGGAATGACCGTCAGCTCGATCGTCTTACTCACGCCGACTGCCTTTTCCTTGTGCTGCATTGTGACCGTGAGCGTCACGGAAGCCGGCGCCTCATTCGGCATCGGCTGATAGACCACTGCGCGATAGCCGTTCACCCGAATGACTGAATCGTTGCTTGAGGTTACGGTAAAGCGATAGGAGCTATAGTCTTCGATCCCTGTTTTGGCGGGGGTCAGGAGTTGAATATCTCCGCATACCGCCAACGGGTCGATTGGTTGCTTGCTGACAATGTATGTGAGCTTTTCCGTAAGGTAGCATTCATCCAGCGACTGCTGCATCTGCGCGCGCAGCGGTGCGAGGTCCTCTGCCAAAACGGTCAGGTCGAAAGGCGCCATCTCCAAAGTGCCGTCATTCAACACAAAGGTCAGCGTCGGCGTGAGGGTGACGGCGGTGTCCTCAGACGGGGCGCGCACCTGCGCCGTCAGGGTGTCGGAAACGGCATCGCCGCTGATCTCAATGATTTCGGCGCTGCTTGCCCACGCCACCGTGACATAGGGATAAGCGCTCAGTCGCTGCGGCAGAAGCATATCCTGTGTGATATGATCCTGATCCGTGTTTCCTCCGCAGAAGGAGTCAAAGGTAATTGACTGTGCCGCTTCAGAAAGATACGCCGTTACCGTATCCTGATCCCATTCCAAATACACCGTGACGGTGACGCTGCGGTTCTGACCGCCGAAGGAGAGCAGAAGCTGTGCATCATGGATCGTCGCGCCGCGAACCGCAAAGGTAAGTCTCGTCGGGTCAGCGCTGAAGTAAGTGATATCGCCGTTTTCTGCAATGCCCGCTTCAAAGGTGAGGTCCGCGGGGTAGGTAAGTGTGCCGGTCTGCGCGACGGAAACCGTGATATCCGCATAGCCTGCGCCTTGCAAAAGCGTCTGCACATAGGTACACAGATTGGTATCCTCTCCGCATTTTGGAGACAGGCTGCTCTTGTCGTTGAGCCACGTCTGCGCATCGGTCAGGCGCTGCTCGTACTGTGCGGCAAGAGAGATGACGGTAATGACGAACTGCTTTGTTGCACTTTCGCTCGCAAGGCTGATCGTCGCGGTCAGGGTGACATAGGAGGTTCCCTCAAGGGGAAGTGTGACTGTACCGTCCGTGGCAATGACGCTTTCGTTGCTGCTTTCCCAACGGATTGTACCGCCAAAGCCCTCAGCGCTCATCGGGAGGCTGAGCACGCACGCTTCGGTAACGGTCGTCGGCGTAACGGTCAGCGCGTCCTTTACCGCTGCGACGGCTGCCGCAGCTTCCGTATCGACAACATGCTCGCCGCCTTGCCAAGCAAGGACGGGGTAGCCACCATCCGTATCCTGATGATAAGCAGTGTTGCCGAGGAGCAGGACGAATTCGCGCGATTTCATTTCCGCCGCTTCTTTTGCGGAAGCCGTGATCGTCACGCCGTCTCGTATGTAACCGACGGCAGCATCTCCGCTGCCCGAAAGATAATAGCAGTTTTCCACCGTGCCGAGCAGATCGCCCGCAATCGTGCCCACATGGGACGCACCGGCGCTTGCTGTGATCATGCCGACAGAGTAGCAGTTTTGAATGCTCGGTGCTGCGCCCATTGTGTGACGTGCGGAAATGCCTGCGACATAGTCCGTGCCGCTGATCGCGCCGAGGTTATAGCAATTTTCAATGCGGGTGTCGCCGTTGTTCGTATAGCCGAGGATGCCCGCAACTTTGCCGCTGTTCTTGCTGCCGCCGTCAATGTTGCCGCTATTATAGCAGCCGATCACGGCGCAATAGCTTTCACCGACGATCCCGCCGACCTTAGCATCGCTGTAGGTGGAGCTGAGCAGGGAAGTGATGTTTCCCTCATTTCCGCAGTTAACGATAGCTGCGCTGGAATAGGCTCTGCCGACGATACCGCCGGTGCAGGCGCTCTTGTTTGTGATATTCACACGGCTGACGCAGCCCTCGATTCTTCCGTAGGACTGTCCCGCAATCGCGCCGACTGTTCCGTCGCCCTCTATCGTGCCGCTGAGGATCAGATTCTTGACAACCGCACCCTCGCCGAGATAGCCGAACAGACCGTTTCCGCCTGTGTAATTCTCATATTTGCTGTAATAGCCGAGGATCTGCTTGCCGTTTCCTTCGAAGGTGCCGACATATTTCGCGCTGTAGCTGCCGATCCCCTCCCAACGGTTTGCTGTCGGGGCTTCCTCGCTGTTGAGCAGGAGGTTGCTCATCAGCTTACCGTTGAGGGTTCCGTCGCTCTTGACTGCCTCGGCAAACCATGCAAGCTCTTCGGAGGTGGTGATAAGATAGTAAGTCTTACCGTCGATCTCCTGCGTCTGCGGGGCTTCTGAAGCGACCTCGCCGCTCCAAACATTGCTGCCCTCCTGCATGGTCACGGGAATTGTCTGCGCCGCACCTGAGACGGTGAAGCTGCTGCGTACATTGATATAACCGTCAGCTTTGACGGTGTACTGATATGTGCCGTCGGGCAGAGAATATACGCCGTTATCAGACGTCTGTGCTCCGCCGACGCTGTGCGTTACGGTGATCTCCGCGTTTTCGATTGCCGCGCCGCTTTCGTCCGTCACGGTGAAGCTGATGGAATGACGAGCTGCCTCGGTCAGTGTTACAATGAGAGCATCGTTTTCCCCGGTTACGGTGAAGCTTCCGCTTTTTGTCAGATAACCGAATTTGGACACTTCGTAGGTGTATTCGCCCTTGGGCAGGCGTGCTTTTTCGCCGAGCGGCATTTCCTCGCCGGCGGCGTTATGGATCACAATGCACGCGTCGGCAGGGGAGAGCGTCAAAGTGATCGGATAGGTTTTTACATTCAAAGTTACAACGATGCGAAGACTCGTACCGTTGACCGTAAAGCTGCCCTCAACCGGGTCACATTCCTCGCGAGTCACAGTATAGGTATATGTGCCGCTCAGAAGGTTATAGTTGCCGTCTGCTTCGGCGGTGATCTCCGTTCCCTCTGCATCGTAGACCGTGACGCACGCGTCGGCATAGTTGCTCTCAAATACCACGAGGAGCTTTGCCGTCGGGTCCTGCCAAGCAAGAATCGGGTAGCCGCCGTTTAGATCGTTTTTGTCCTCCACAAAGCTGCCGCCGAGAGCAAGCACCGTCTGCGCGGACTTCATCTCCTCTGTGCTGACAGCTTTCACATTGCCGCTGCCGCTTCCGATGGCAGTTGTTCCCTCCAAACAGACGCAGCTTGTAACCGTACCCATGCTGTAGCCGACGATGCTGCCTGCGTAATTATAGCTGCCTTCCACAGTGAGCGTGACCGTGCCGAGATGATAGCACGAAGCAATTGTGCAGCCTGAGGAGAGCTGCGCCGTAATGCCGCCCACACGCGTGCCGCTGATCGCGCCGAGGTTATAGCATTCTGAGATATCGCCGTAGGAGACGTAGCCTGCAATACCGCCTGCATGATTGTTAGTGCCTGAGGTTACATCGCCCGCGTTAAAGCAGCGCGTGATGAGCGATTTTGCAGTGGAGGTGCCGTACATCTGTCCACAGATACCGCCGACATAGGTCGAGCTGCCGCGCACGGTAGCATAGCTCGCGCAGTTTTCAACCGTTGCCGATTTGAGATAGCCGACAATACCGCCGACATAGCGCTTGCCCTGCACGCAGCCGCTCGCGATCACACCACACACAAGAGCCCCTTCTCCGAGATAGCCGAATAAACCAATATAGTCACTTTCGCTGGCAACTGAGAGGTTCGTGATTGTGCTGCCGATGTAATTGCCCCTAAATTGCGCCGTATTGCTGCCGATGGGCGTAAAGGGCACCTGCCCCAGATCAATCGCTTGCGTCTGGACGAACCAGACACCTGCATAGTCGTTGCCTGCCGCGACCGACGCGGAGAGATAGGCGAGCTGTTCGCCGTTCGCGATTTGATAAGGATCTTGCTCTGTGCCGCTGCCTCCTGCAAAGGCGGTGGCGACCGTGCCATCCCATTCCTCACCGGAAACCATTGCCACAGGAACGGTCTGCGCTTCTTCTGTCATCGTAAAGCTGCCGCGCGCGGTCTTGTAGCCCGTCGCTTTTACCATATAGGTATACTCGGCGGGAACAAGGCTATAAGAGCCGTCCGGCTGCGCCTGCATAACGGTATCGCCGTGCTTGACGGTAACGATCGGGGTAATGCCCTCGGCAAGTCCGCTGATCTCAAAGGTGAGACTCTGACCCGAAAGGGGAGCCATGCTTACGGGAATCTCCAACGCTCCGTCGGTTACCGTAAAGCTGTCTTCCACAGTTTTGTAGCCGAATGCCTCCGCGCGATAGGAATAACTGCCTGCGGGAAGAGATATCCTGCAATCCGTGACAGGCTGTTCCGTCGTGTCCGCAGCCGTCACAGTGATCTGCGCCCCTTCGGGGCAGCCGGTAAAGGTTACGGGATAGCTTGCCGTCACGCGGAAGTTCTTCAGGCGCAGACAGTCCTCTCCACGATCACCGGAGCTGTCTTTTCGATATCCAATCTGCACCGTGTCTCCCGCGCTGACTTTGAGCGAATATGCGGCATACTCTGTCATGATGCCGGAATAGTTGCCCTTCTGACTACTGTGAAGATCACTGCCGTTCACCACGACCGACATATAGTCGTAGCTTTTTTCGCTGGAGATCAGATAATCAAATTCCAGCGCAGCGTCGAGGGTAAATTGCAGGGTGATCGCCGCAAAGCTGCTGTGATAGCCCGCATTGCAGGAGACCAATGCGCCCTCCTCCAAATAGTCGCCATAGGGATAGCTTGCGTCGTTCTCCGCACTTGCAACCGTAGCGAAGCTTGCGAAGAAGCTATCAAAGGACGCCTCCGCTGCAACCGCCGGAATACAGCCAAGCACAAGAATCAGCGCAAGGAACCCTGCCAGCCATCGTTTTTTCATATTGTTTCCTTCCTTTCAATAAAAAATAACAGCCGTGGCGAACCAATTCGCCACGGCCGTTTTTCCGTGTCAAATGCGCACAGAGAAGCCTCTGTGCGTAATTCACTCTTGTAGGTCTTCTGACTCATGCTTCGGAGGATACTCCACGACCGAACCGCCCAAGCCTTCTCAGGTTTCCCCAATGACCGACTTTCGTCAAAAGAGCGGTAGGTCTTGCATATACAGCGCCGGTTGGCGTTGCAGATTCTGACTGCATTCCCTTGTCCATCGTACGCCGTGCCGAAACCCGACGCACGCCACAAAAGCTATGAAATTTTGTCTGTATTCTATCACTGCCTGCCCAAAATGTAAAGTCTTTTTTCTGCAAGCCGATATGCTGCAAAACGAAGAAATGCGATCTCTCCGCGCTGTATGCAGTTGCACCGATTGCGGTTGTACACTATTTCCATAATAAACGCTTCATTTATGTACATAATTACCATTCCTTTTTTTGTAAATATGTGCTAAAATAATCCTATGTGTTTTGCCACTGCTTTTGTAAGCGCTTTCAATCGAAATTATAAAAATTGCAATGACTGAAACGCATAAAACAATTGATGGGAGTGTAACAAATGAGGAAGCAAATCAACAGACTCATCGCGTGGCTTGCAGTTCTTGCGCTGATGGTCGGCCTTTTGCCTGCGGCAGCCTTTGCGGCAGGGGAGGCAACCGAGATCACAAGTCTCGATGCGATTACCGATCTGAGCGGGAGCTATCTTCTCACGCAGGACACGACGGTAACTGCGCCGTTGAGCGGCACCTTCACAGGTACTTTTGACGGCGGCGGACATACCGTCACCGTAAACATCACGACCGCAGAAGCCAACTGCGGTATGTTTTCTGCGATCGGCTCCGGCGCAACGGTTACGAATTTCTCCGTTGAGAATTCGACGTTGGAATACACCGGAAGCAGCACCTCCAATCTCTGCGGATTGATTGCAGGACAAAACTCCGGCACCGTTTCGAATGTCGTTGTCAGAGAATCGACCGTTACCGGCTACGCCGTTACAGGAGGCCTTGTCGGTAAAAACAGCGGCACTGTTACAAAGTGTGCGTTTGAGAGTGGTACGGTTTTCAAGAAATCTTATAGCTCTGATAAGGGTGTTGGCGGTATTGTCGGGCAGAATGAGGGCGTGATCTCTTTCTGCTCTAACGGAGCAACCGTTGACCATACGAATGCAAGCAGATATACGGATTTGGTCGGTGGCATTGCAGGCCAAATTGAAGGAAGCGGAACTGTCAGCAATTGCTATAACACGGGTTTATTAAAGGATACTTCGTCAACGTATGCGTGGTACATCGCCGGTATTGTCGGCAGAAATCGCGCCGCCTCGACCGCTGTCAGCAATTGCCATAATTACGGCGTTTTCGATTCTTCCGCAAGTAACAAGAACGGCATTTCCAATAGCTGTGACACCTCAACGTGCTACTATCTCTCCGGCTGCGGTGCGACGAGCGGCGGTACGGCGAAGACGGCTGAGGAATTCCTGACTCTTGCCGCAACGCTCGGCGAAACCAACTGGGTGGACGGCTCTGACGGCTATCCCGTGCTCGAGTGGCAGACATGGAAGTATTCCAACACTGCGATCAAGTACTCCGTGGAATACTACACCGAGGAGCTGGACGGCACCTATGCGCTTGCGCAGACCGCGGAAGTAAAATCCGAACCCGATCTTGAGGTTACTGCGGAGCCGATCTTGATCGACGGCTTTACCTTTGATGCGGAGAATACAGAAAATGTCCTCACGGGCACGGCTTCCGAGGAGCTTGTCCTAAAGCTCTATTACACCAGAAACAGCTATACCTTGACTTGGGACGCGGGCGAGGGCACGATCATTAGCGCGGACGACGCTTATACCCACGGCACAGTCAAATACGGCGCGCCGGTCACTTATCCCGAGGCAGAGCTGAGCGGCTATACAGCGGTTTGGATCGCGACGCTGACCACCATGCCCGCTGCGGATACCACCGTGACCGCGACTTGGAAGGTTGCCGTTTATCCGGTCACTTGGAATGCCAACGGCGGCACCTTTGAGACGGACGACGGCTGGGGCAACATCACGGTTTCCGAAACGAAAGCGTGGAGCAGTGCCAACGGCAGCAGCTGCGGCGCGATCTACGGGCAGACATTTGGAAAATACCGCTATAATGAGAATTCAACGAGCTACTCCAACCGCGACTTACCGGAGCCTTTGCATGAGAGCAAGGTCTTCGGCGGCTGGTACACCTTGGCAGAAGGTGGCGAAGAGATCACAAAGGATACCCTTGTCACCGTTCCCGAGGACGGCAGCTTCACCTTCTATGCACATTGGGACGATGCTTACACCGTTACCTTTGATCCCAACGGCGGCAGCGTCAGCCCGTCCTCCGTGCTGGTAGGACAGGGGAATGCTTATGGCAGCGATGCCGACATTCCAACCCCGACTAGAACCGGACACACCTTTGCGGGTTGGTATGACGCGGAAGGGAACCGACTGACTGCGGATACTGTGATCTCCGCAGATACAACCTTCACGGCAAACTGGACGCCGAACACCTATACGGTGACCTTCTATTCCAACGGCGGTACGGGAAGCATGCCTTCGCAAAGCTTTACCTACGGCGTTGCGCAGAAGATCAGCAAGAATCTGTTTACTTATGAAGGCTATCGTTTCGTCGGTTGGGCAACGTGGTCGAGCGCAACTTCCGCGAGCTATACCGATGAACAGGAATATACGATCGGTTCCTCCAATCAGAGCTTCTATGCCATTTGGGAGGAAGTGCGTCATAATCTGACGCTGACGGTCACGCCCGCTGACGCGACGGTTGTTGTCAAGAATTCGAGCGGTACGGAGCAGTCCGCGACGGACGGCGTTTATGACCTCCTCGAGGGCACCTATACCTATAGCGTTTCCAAATACGGCTACGAGACGGTAGAGGAGACGATCACACTGACGCAGGACGAGACGCTGACAATCGACCTTGTCAAGCTTCCCTCCAACACTGTCTCCTTTGAAATCACCAAGCCGGAAGATACAGGTGATGTCGTGATCACCGTTACGGCAAAGGACGGCACTGTGATTACCGCTGCCGAAGACGGCACTTATGACCTCATTGCGGGAGACTACAGCTATCTCGTTACGGCAAACGGCTGCAATAAGGTCACTGCGGATTTCACTGTAACGGATTCCGACCTGAACTTTACAATTGCTCTGACGATCCGCACGGCGTGGGACGGTCAGACCCTGACCGAGCCGCATATCATTACCGCAGAAGAAGCCGTCGAGGACTATGCGGGCATGGAAGGCTGGTATCTCATCACGAACGGCGACGAGCTTGCGTGGTTTGCAAACAAGGTCAACACGACCTCCGGCGGCTGTACCGATAGTGTCGTTCTCGCAAAGGACATTGACCTTGGCAACGAAAAATGGTCGCCGATGGGCAATAGCTATAGCTATTATTTCGCCGGCACCTTTGACGGCATGGGACATGCCATTCGAGGGCTGTACTGCGATGGCACCGATTATCAGGCACTATTCGGCTACAGCAAGGGCGCGATCCGCAATCTGACCGTTTACGGTGAGGTAAAGGGCAAGAGCACTTATACGGGCGGCATTGCAGCATATCAGAATGGCGGCAGCTTTGCCAACTGCGGCTCTTATGTCTCTGTTTCGAGCAACTATAACGGAGGCGAAGTCGGCGGTATTGCCGGTTATGCTTTCGGGACAAGCTTTACCGCTTGCTTCAACGCGGGTACGCTGACCGGTTCGAAGCAGCAAGGCGGCATTGCCGGCGTCGCTTACGGCACCAGCAGCTTTACCGACTGCTACAATGTCGGTACGATGGTCAAAGGTGAGAATGTCACGGAATCTTCGAGCAGCTATGCTTACTCCGCAGGTATTTTGGGCTATACCAATGACTATGCGACGGTCACGCTGGAAAATTGCTATAACGCGGGCAATGTAGACTCCGGTTATACGAGAATCGGCGCGTTGGTCGGTCAGGCAGGTACAAGCACCAAAATTCTCAATTCCTATTATCTCGATAATGTGACCAAGTCATACGCTTACGGAACGCCTTCAGAGGTTGTTGCAACCTCCTGCACGGCTGAGGAATTGAAGGCGGCTGAGATGTTGGATAGCCTCGGCGCGGCATATAAGGCAGACGGTTTGCTTGACTGCTCCATCAATGACGGCTATCCTGTTCTCACATGGCAAATCCTCCCCGCTCATACGCATACGTTAACCGAGACGCCTGCAAAGGCTGCGACCTGTACGACCGAAGGTAATATTTCCTACTGGATCTGCTCTGTGTGTGAGAAGATCTTCAGTGATGCCGAGGGAACAAATGAAATCAACATAGCGGAGACTGTTGTTCCCGCAACGGATCACAGCTACACCTACAGCGACAACGGCGACGGCACGCACACGGCGACCTGCTCCAACTGTGGCAACACCATCACCGAGGCGCACGCCTTTGTTGACGGCACCTGCGTCTGCGGCGCAGTGGAGGTCACTGAGCCGATTGTTGACAGCAATCTGAAGTTCACGAACCATTCCTTGTCCTTGGGCGATAGCATTGCAATCAACTTTGTCATTAGATCTTCCTACTTGACCTATGATTCCTACAGAATCGTGATTGAGAAAGACATCTTTGATGTGGACGGAAATGTCATCGACACGGAAGAGTATGTATATACCGCGTTTGAACGGTATAGTTCCACCAGCACGACCTATATGAAGGTGAAGTTTGACAAGATTGCAGCAAGAGAAATGGGCACTTCCATCCGTGCAACGATCTACGGCACCAAAGACGGTGTGGTTTACAGCGGTGGTACGGACACCTACGCTGTGGCAGACTATTGTGTCACTCAGCTGAACAATGCGTCTGCGAAAGCGGGCTTAAAGACGCTCTGTGCAGACCTGTTGAACTACGGTGCCGCGGCACAGACCTACAAGGCTTATAACACCACAAACCTTGTCAATGCAATCATGAC
>JAQXWB010000098.1 GCA_029225225.1 Bacillota bacterium
GAGGGCTTTTATACCAATGCGATCTTCGGTTTTTTGAATATTTTGCAGCGGGAGGTCAAAAACGAAGCGCCGGACGCCCTATGCGTCGCCTTTGACCTGCACGGCCCGACCTTCCGCCATGTCCGCTACGACGGCTATAAGGCGACGCGACACGGCATGCCGGAGGAGCTTGCCATGCAGATGCCCGTGATGAAGCAGGTGCTTGCAGCGATGCATATCCCGATCTATGAGTGTCAAGGCTGGGAGGCGGACGATGTGATCGGCACGGTCGCGCGCATTTGCTGCGGGCAGGATTGGAAGTGCATCGTCCTCACGGGTGACCGCGACAGCTTGCAGCTTGTGAACGACTGCGTGACCGTCCGCCTTGTCAGGACGCAGGGCGGTCAGACGCTGGCGCAGAACTATACGCCGGAGGTCTTTTTTGAGGAATACGGCATGGAGCCGATCCGCCTCATTGACCTCAAGGCGCTCATGGGCGACAGCTCGGACAATATTCCCGGTGTCGCTGGCGTCGGGCCTAAGACCGCCAAGGATCTGCTGCAAAAATACGGCACGCTGGACGGCGTTTATGAGAATCTGACCCCGCAGAACATGAAGGGTAAGCTCTTTGAAAAGCTGCAAAATGGGAAAGAGATGGCGTATCTCTCTTACGAGCTGGCGACCATCCGCTGCGATGCGCCGATCGAATTCTCCCCGCAGGGGAATCTGATCCGGCAGCCCGATCGACGCGCGCTGTATGACCTGTTTACCAAGCTGGAATTCCAGAAGCTGATCGACAAATACAACCTGCGTTCGGCAGCGTTTGAGGAGGACGAGCTTTCACAAGAGCCTGCCGCAGGCGCGGGCGAGTGCCGCAGCGAATTGGTGGAAACCGAGGCACGGGCGCGGGAGCTTGCAGTGCTGTTTGCAAAACAGGAACATGTGATTCTGCATTTTGCCGAGGACTTCTCCGCCTTTGCGGTCTACGCGCCGCAAATGGAGAACATGATGTATCTCTACACGCGGGAACAGCTCGACAAGGCATTTGAAAGTGTCCTGCGGGAGCTGCTGACGGCAGAAATCCGCAAGGTGACCCATGACTGCAAGCCGCTCATGCGTTCGCTGCTTGCAAAGGGGCTTCCCATTGACGGCTTTGTATTCGACACCGCCGTTGCCGCCTATCTCCTCGACGCGACGAGGGGGAAGTATTCGCTCTCCGTACTCACGGAGGATTACCTGCACTTTACGCCGCCGACCGAACAGGACACAACGGCTTACGGCGTTATGATGAGCGAAGCGGCTTCCGTCGAGGCGCTGTATGAGACGCTTTCGAAGAAGCTGAAGGAGCAGGGGACGGATAAGCTCTATTTTGAGATCGAGCTGCCGCTGTGCCGCGTGCTTGCTGAGATGGAGCATGACGGCGTGCAGGCGGATAAGGAAGCGCTCTCTAAGTTCGGCGAACTGCTTGCTGACCGAACCGCGGCTTGTGAAACGCTGATCTTTGAGACTGCCGGAGAGAAATTTAACATCAATTCTACCAAACAGCTCGGAGAGCTGCTGTTTGAAAAGCTTGGCTTGCCGCCTGTGAAAAAGACCAAGAGCGGTTACTCGACCAATGTGGAGGTTTTGGAGGCGCTGAAGGACAAGCATCCCGTCGTGCAGGCAATCATGGATTATCGGATGCTGACCAAGCTCAAATCCACCTATGCCGACGGGCTGCAAAAGGAAATTACCCCCGACGGACGTATTCACACGACCTTCCAAAACCTTGTCACCGCGACGGGACGCCTGTCCTCGACCGAGCCGAATCTGCAAAACATCCCCGTGCGCACGGAGCTGGGCAGCGAAATCCGCAAGATGTTCGTCCCGCGCGAGGGCTGGGTGTTCGTTGACGCGGACTACAGCCAAATCGAGCTGCGCGTTTTGGCGCATATCGCGGATGACAAGCAGATGCAGGAGGCGTTTCGCTCCGGTGAGGACTTCCATGCCGTCACGGCGTCGCAGGTGTTCAATGTGCCGCTTGAGAAGGTGACGCCGCTCATGCGCAGGCACGCGAAGGCGGTCAACTTCGGCATCGTCTACGGCATTTCGGAGTTTTCCCTTGCGCAGGACATCGGCGTTACGCGCAGAGAGGCAAAGGATTATATCGACTGCTATCTGACCAAATACAGCGGCGTGCGGGACTATATGCACGATGTCGTCGAGACTGCCCGTAAGCAGGGCTATGTCGAGACGATGTTCGGACGCCGCCGCAGAATTCCCGAGATTACGAGCAGTAATTTCAATGTCCGCTCCGGTGCGGAGCGTATCGCTTTGAACACGCCCATTCAGGGCACGGCGGCGGACATTATCAAGCTTGCCATGGTGCGTGTGTTTGCCGCGCTGGAGCAGCAGGCGTTACAGGCGCGGCTCATCTTGCAGGTGCACGACGAGCTGATCGTGGAATGCCCCGCGTTTGAGGCGCAGAGCGTGATGGATATTGTCACGCGCGAGATGGAGAACGCCGTTAAGCTCTCCGTCCCGCTGGTTGCCGAGGCAAAAATGGGCGAAAGCTGGTATGACGCAAAATGATCGTTCCGATGCATGAATCGCATATTGCGCAGATCGCGGCGCTGGAAAAGCTGTGCTTCTCCGACCCGTGGAGTGAGAATTCCGTCCGTTCGGAGATGATGAATCCGCTCAGCCTTTGGCTCGTCGCCGAGGAGGAGGGCAAGGTGATCGGCTATGTCGGCTCGCAGTCGGTTTCCCCTGAGGCGGATGTGATGAACCTTGCCGTCGCGCCCGATTACCGGAAACAGGGCATCGGGCGGGCACTGATGACGGAACTGATTGCCGAATTGCACAGCAGGGGAATCACTGCACTGTTTTTGGAGGTGCGCGTCGGGAATCTCCCCGCGCAAAGCCTCTACCAAAGCCTCGGCTTCGTCGAGGTTGGGCGGCGTCCAAAATATTATGTTAACCCAACCGAGGACGCGCTGATCCTCAGAAAGGAGCTAACCAATGCTGATACTGTCAATTGAATCCTCCTGCGACGAGACGGCGGTCGCCCTTGTGCGCGACGGGCGTGAGGTGCTGACGGACTGCATCGCCTCGCAGGTGCCGCTGCACCGCATTTACGGCGGTGTTGTGCCGGAGATCGCGTCGAGAAAGCACATTGAGGCGATTTACGGACTTGCGGAGCAGGCGCTTTCTGAGGCAAAGATCACCCGCAGTGAGATCGACGCGCTTGCGGTGACCTATGCGCCGGGGCTGATCGGTGCGCTGCTCGTCGGCGTGAATTTTGCGAAGGCGGCGGCGCTGGCACTGGACAAACCGCTCATTCCCGTCCACCATATCCGCGGGCATATCGCCGCGAATTACATCGCTTATCCCGATTTGAAGCCGCCCTTTTTGTGCCTCGTCGTCTCGGGCGGACATACGATGCTGGTCGATGTCAAGGACTACTGCGAGATGGACATTCTCGGCGGCACGCGCGACGACGCAGCAGGGGAGTGCTTTGACAAGGTTGCAAGGATGCTGGATATGCCCTATCCCGGCGGGGCTGCGCTGGACAAGGCGGCACGCGGCGGCGACGAGACGCGCTATCCCATGCCGCACCCGAAGCTCTCGGGCAATCCCTTGGATATGTCCTTCTCGGGTCTGAAAACGGCGGCAGTCAATCTGATCCATAACACGCGGCAGAAGGGCGAGGAGATCAATATTCCAGACCTGTGTGCAAGCTTTTCTGCCTCAGTCAGTGCCATGTTGATCCCGCGCACCATTGCGGCGCTCAAGCAGACCGGCAGAACGACCCTCGCCGTTGCGGGCGGCGTGGCGGCGAATTCCCGCATCCGAGGCGACCTGACGCGGGAATGCGAAAAGCGCGGCGTGCGCCTCTGCCTGCCGCCGTTATCCCTCTGCGGAGACAATGCCGCCATGATTGGCGCGCAGGGCTATTATGAGTACCTTGCGGGCAATCTTGCCGATCAAACCCTCAATGCTTACGCCACCAAATCCATGGAGGGCGAAAAACTGTAAAATTGCACGAATTGCAGGATGCTTTGTCGCACCCTGCAATTTTTTATCGAAAAAGGTCGATGGTAATTTTGACGAAGAAATGTTTTTATGTAAACTATTTTTCGCTTTCGACTGCGAAAGAACTTCATTTGCGGAAGAGTCGGAAATAGTCAAAAAATGAGAAATGAACTGTGCACAAGGCTTCCCGCCTGTGCAAAAACCTGTGCAAACTGTTAATAACTTTGTCAATGGTGCGAAAAATTATGATTATGGTAAACCGAATTCCTGCTACTGACGGAAATATCCCACATCTCAGAGGCAGGGAAACTTGCATTCTGCTGCCGTTGAACCGCTTGTAGGGCGGGGACATGTCCCCTGTGTGCAGGAACTACCGACTGCGCACAAGCTCGTTCCCTGTACCGGCGGGCGGCTGATAGCCGCCCCTACGAGAAGCAAAGGTGTCTGTTCTGTAGGGGTGGATATCATCCGCCCGCGTGCAGGAACTTTCGACTGCGTACAAACCTGTTTATCTGTACCGTCTGCCGCTTCGCGGTCGGCTGAGATATGTCCCAACCCTACGGAATCACAGGTTGCGGGTGTCTATGGAATCATCTGCTGTCTGTTTCTCGGTCATAGCGTTTAGCTTATGCAGGAACTGAATCAGGAAGGGGAGCGTGGTCAGCATGGAGAGGAGATCGGTGACGGATTGCGCCCATTCAATGCCGCGCAGGTGAAATAACTGCGCAAGGAGCAGAAGCGTCGGAATAAAGACCATGCCGCTGCGCAGACAGGCAAGAAAAGACGCTCTGCCTGCAAGCCCGATGGACTGAAAGAGCATATTGCCGCAAATACAGACCGGCACGGTGAGCATGGTGAAGCACTGTAACCGCAGCACATAGCGCGCAATTTCCAGCGCCTGCGGATCGTCTAAAAACAGAGCGACCAATGGATCGCCGAGAAGTAAGCCGCCCGCCGTAAAGCAGAGCATGGTGAGCGTGCCGAAGGCGAGGGTGAACAGGAGCGCTTTTCGGACGCGACCATATTTTTTCGCGCCGTAATTGAAGGAAGAAACCGGCTGAAACCCCTGTCCGATGCCGAGAGCGACACTGTAGAGAAAATTGAAAATACGGGAGATGACGCCCATGGCAGCAATTGCCGCGTCGCCGTAGACCATTGCCTGCCAATTCAGCACCATCGTGGACACACTGGTCAAGCCTTGGCGGATCATACTCGGAAAACCGGTTTTTACCATGTCCCAGATCAGGCTTGCGCTTCGGGTGAAATAGCGCGGCGCGAGGCTGGTTTGCGCTTTACCACGGACGAAAAACCAAAGCAGGATCGCAAAGGAGACATATTGCGAGAGCATGGTTGACAGTCCCGCTCCGGCGATGTCCATGTGCAGCACAAATATGAAGAGTGCGTCACCGCCGATGTTCAGCACGCTGCCGGAGACTAAGCCGACCATGGCCTCTGAAGCGCGACCCTCATAGCGCAGAATGTTGTTCATCACGCAGCTCGATGCCATGGCGGGCGCGGAGAGCAGAATGAACACGGCATAGGTTTTTGCGTAGGGAAGAATGGAGATTGAGCTGCCGAGGAGTTTGCACAAGGGGGTCAGGAACAGCAGACCGAACACGGTGATCAGTCCGCCTGCTGCCAGCGAAAGATAAAAGGCGGTTGACGAAAATTTTCTCGCCAGCTCCGTATTGCGTGCGCCCAACAGGCGGCTGATGTTGCTGCCTGCGCCGTGCCCGAAGGTGAAGCCGAAGGCTTGAATGATCGCCATCAGTCCGAATACGACGCCGACAGCACCCGTTGCGCTCAGACCGAGACTGCTGACGAACCAAGTGTCCGCCATGTTGTAAAGATTCGTGACCAGCATACTGATCGTCGTGGGCAAGCCCAGCCGCAGAATCAATTTGGACACCGGCGTGGCAGTCATTTTTTGATATTGCGCTTCTTCTGTATGTTCCATTTTCGCTGCCTTTCTATCGAAATGAACAGTCCTGCTGTAGTGCGGGGACATGTTCCCGCTGCGTGCAGGAACTGCCGACTGCATACAAATTAGTTTGTTTGTGCCGTCTGCCGCTTTGCGGTCGGCGGGGCCATGTCCCCGCACTACAGAGAGGTGCATACGATATGATACACCAAAAAAAGGACGGCGGTACAGTACCGCCGTCCGACTTGGATGCTTTATGAACGCGCCTGTTTCGACGCGGATAAAATTAAAGATCGCAGTTGTTCACGGTACGCGGGAAGGGGATCACATCGCGGATGTTGCTCATGCCGGTCAGATACATCACGCAGCGCTCAAAGCCGAGGCCAAAGCCCGCGTGACGTGCCGAGCCGTATTTGCGCAGGTCGAGGTAGAAGTCATAATCCTCCTCCTTCAGACCCAGCTCCTGCATACGCTTGCGCAGCACCTCGTAATCGTCCTCACGCTGGCTGCCGCCGATGATTTCGCCGATGCCGGGGACAAGGCAGTCCATCGCGGCGACGGTCTTTCCGTCGGGGTTCAGCTTCATATAAAATGCTTTGATCTCCTTCGGATAGTCCGTGACGAAGAGCGGACGCTTGAACAGCACCTCGGTCAGATAGCGCTCATGCTCGGTTTGCAGGTCGCTGCCCCAATGGACGGGATACTCGAATTGATCGTTATGCGGCTCGAGCAGCTCAATTGCCTCCGTGTAGGTCACATGACCGAAGTCGGAGGTCAGCACATGGTTCAGACGGTCCAACAGCTCCTTATCCACAAACTGATTGAAGAAGTTCATCTCCTCAGGGGCGTTTTCCAGCACATAGGCGATGATATACTTGATCATATCCTCGGCAAGGCGCATATCATCTGAAAGATCTGCAAAGGCGATCTCCGGCTCGATCATCCAGAACTCTGCCGCGTGGCGGGTGGTGTTGGAATTCTCGGCGCGGAAGGTCGGACCGAAGGTGTAGATGTTGCGGAACGCCATCGCGTAAGTCTCGCCGTTGAGCTGACCGGAGACGGTGAGGTTGGTTGGCTTATTGAAGAAGTCCTTGCTGAAATCGACCTTGCCGTCCTCGGTGCGCGGCGGGTTATTGAGATCAAGTGTCGTCACTTGGAACATCTCGCCCGCGCCCTCGCAGTCGGAGCCGGTGATGAGCGGCGTGTGGACATAGACGAAGCCGCGCTCTTGGAAAAATTTGTGAATCGCAAAGGCGGCGAGGCTGCGGACGCGGAAGACGGCTTGGAAGGTATTCGTGCGCGGACGCAGGTGCGTCATTGTGCGCAGATATTCCAACGTATGGCGCTTCTTTTGCAGAGGATAGTCCGGCGTGGATGCGCCCTCGACCGCGACGGTGTCCGCTTGCAGCTCAAAGGGCTGCTTTGCCTCGGGCGTCACAACCAGCGTGCCGGTGACGATCAGCGCCGCACCGACATTGAGCTTGGAGACCTCCGCGAAGTTTGCCATCGTGTCGTGGTAGACGACCTGCAGCGGGCTGAAAAAGGTGCCGTCAGACAGGACAATAAAGCCAAACGCTTTGGAAGCGCGCACGGAGCGCACCCAGCCGCCGACCGAAACGGTCTTGCCTGCATATGCCTTTGTGTTTTTAAAAAGCTCTCGAACGGTAATCAGTTCTTCCATGATTTTCCTCTCAGTTTTTATTTATTACAGCAGCATGACACCGGCTTCGGCACATGCTTTGGCGGTTTCTTGATCCCAAATGCTCGACTGCACTTCTCCGATGTGAGCGCAGCCCAAAAGCAGCATACACAGACGGGACTGCCCGATGCCGCCGCCGATGGTCAGGGGCAGTTCGCCGTTTAAGAGAGCCTTGTGGAAGGGCAACTCCCTGCGGTCGTCGCAGCCTGCTTCGGTGAGTTGGCGGTCGAGCGATTCGGGGCTGACGCGGATGCCCATCGAGGAGACCTCAAAGGAGCGATCCAATACATCATTCCAGAACAGAATGTCGCCGTTGAGCGCCCAGTCGTCATAGTCCGGCGCTCTGCCGTCGTGCGGCTTGCCGGAACGGAGCTTGCCGCCGATCTGCATCAGGAAAACCGCCTTGTCCTTATGCAGACGGTGGAATGCGGTTTCCCGCTCCTGCGCGGTCTGCAAGTCGGGGAACATGTCCTCGACCTCCTGCGTGGTGACGAAAATTACCTCGCGGGGGATACGGGTCTTGATCTGCGGGAATTCAATTTTCAGCGTCTCGCCAGTGACATAGATCGCGTTGACGATGCGCTGGACGGTGTCTTTCAGCGTTGCAACATTGCGCGTCTCCTCAGTCAGCACCTTTTCCCAGTCCCACTGATCGACATAGACCGAGTGGAGGTTATCGACGACCTCGTCGCGGCGGATGGCGTTCATGTCGGTGACAAGACCCTTGCCGGGACGGAAGCCGTAGCGCGCAAGGGCGTAGCGCTTCCATTTTGCCAGCGAGTGGACGACCTGCGCTTCCTCGCCGACGTCGGGGACGTCAAACGAGACGGGGCGCTCATAACCGTTCAAATTGTCATTCAGTCCGGATGCCTCCTCAACAAACAACGGCGCGGACACACGCATCAAATCGAGCGCGCGGCAAAGATTCTTCTGAAAATTATGCTTGATGTACTCGATGGCGCACTGCGTCTCATAAACAGACAGCGGATTCGAGTATCCCTCCGGGATGTAGCATTTTTTCATGGTTGACGTCTCCTTTCATTGAATAATTAAGAAGTGTTTTGATCTACGGCGTCCGCCGATAGATTTGCAATATATTATACACGGGCGACTTTGGATTTACAAGGAAAAAATTCACGAAATTTTCATTTTTTTGAGAAAAAGAGGTTGACAAGTGTAAACCTACGTGCTACAATAGGACTACAGATGTAAACCAAACAAAAAAGGAGGGAAAACCAATGGCAATTTCAATTTCACCGAACGAATGGCGTATCATGGAGCTGCTTTGGCAGTCGCCGCTGACGCTGATGGAGCTGGTGCGGCAGTTGGGGCAGAGCGAGGGCTGGGCGAAAAGCACGGTCACCACGATGGTGCGGCGGATGGAGAGCAAGGGCTTGATCTGCTACGAGGAAGAGGGCAGAACAAAGACCTTCCGCGCTGCGGTCGAAAAGGAGGAGGTCGTCGCAACGGAGACGAACTCGCTTCTGCGCAGAGCGTATGACGGCAGCATCGGCTTGCTTGTCAGCGCGATGGCAAGGCGAAACGACCTGACCCGCAGCGACATCGACGAGCTGTACGCGATCCTACAGAAAGCGGAGGAGGAAATGAAATGATACAGATCTTAATTTCTTCGAGTGTACTGATCCTTGTACTGGTCGCGCTGCGAAAGCTCCTGCGGGGAAAGATCAGTTTGCGCCTGCAATATGCGCTTTGGCTGATTGTTGCGGTGCGGCTTCTGGTGCCGGTGCAGTTCGGCACAGCGTCCTTCAGCCTGAGCAGCATCAGCGAAAAGCCCGAACAGGCAGTGCAGACCTTGATGCAGCAGCCGATCGGAACTACGCAGACGCAGCAGGCAGCACCCGCAGAGCAGCCGGTGCAAAATGTGCAGATGCAGCAGAACACGCCCGCCCAAACGCAGAACGTACCGGCACAGACGCAGAACGTACAGAATCAAACGCAGACGCCGACCGATAACGCACCGCAGACGGAGCAGCCCGCTGCTTTGGAGGCGGAAAGCAGTGCGGCGGACGGCGTAACGGTCGGGCAGGTGCTGAAAATCGTCTGGCTGGTTGGTGTGGGGATTACGGCGCTTTGGTTCGTCGTGGTAAACGCGGCGTTCCGCAGAAAGGCGCTGCGCGGTGCCAAGGCGGTTGAGACGGAAGACTGCCCGCTGCCCGTGTATGTATCGGAGCATATCCTCTCTCCGTGCCTGCGGGGAAGCCTGCGTCCTCGCATTTTGCTGACAAAGCAGGCCATGCAGGACAAGCGGACGATGCGCCATGTGCTCGCGCATGAGACGACGCATTACCGCCACGGAGATCACATTTGGGCGCTTGTGCGGGCGATTTGCCTGTGCGCTTACTGGTTTGACCCGCTGGTATGGTGGGCGGCAAGCTTATCCCTGCGGGACTGCGAGCTTGCCTGCGACGAGGGCGCGATTCAACGCCTCGGGGAAGAAGAACGCCTGCCCTACGGCAAGACCCTACTGGGCATGATCGCCAATGCGGGCAGAGCGCGGAACCTGCTGCAAACCGCCACTACGATGGCAAGATCGAAAAAACAGATCAGAGAAAGGGTGGAGATGATTGTGAAGAAGCCGAAGAAGCTGATAATCGCCGTCGTCTGCCTGCTGCTGGTGCTTATCGTCACCGTCGGCTGCACCTTTACAGGAGGCGAGAAAATCGAAAACGAGCCGAGCCAGACGCCATCCGCCGCACAAAACGAGAGCACCGTACCGAGCGAGAATCCGCCCGAGACGCAGGAAAAGACCGAACCGCAGGTCGTGGAGTATTGGAAGAGTGCAGACGGCGCCTTCCGCATTCCGCAGTTGGAGATGGAGGGGGATTACGCCGCGCAGATCAATGGGGAGATTCTCAAGCAATACAGTGTGGAAGCGATGCAAAACGGAGAGCCGGTCGGCTATGCAAGCGTAGATTACACTTGGGCGGTCAATGGCAATATCCTCAGTTTGTCCGTTGTCGGCGTGCCGGAGGAATACTATGATACTATCTGCCTTGTCTGCAATATCGACATTAACACCGGAGCGGAAGTCACCAACGAGAGGCTTTACGGCTATGTCGGATTTGTGAATTGGGAATACCAAAGCAAGCTGGGGTTGGAACTGAGTAAGTTCTTTGCAAAGCAGCTGCGGCAGATCCTGCTGGATGCACCCAATACGGTATTCGACGCGCATCTGCGGGAAATCTACAGCAAGACGATAGACTACGAGAATATCCAACAGGCAAAGCCGTGGCTGGATGAGAACGGCGACCTCTGGTGCTGCGGCACGGTCTATAATATGGTAGGCGGCGAGTCAACGAACCACCTCATGTGCCTGACGAGAGATACGGATGCAGAGACAGCCGCGACGCAGACGCAGGAGATCGAGGCGAGCGTCATCGAGCTGTATACCGACACGAGCAGCGAATATGTTGACGCGGACGGCAACCCGGAGGTGCGGCACATCCCATTCCTAATGGCACCGGGCAGCTATGCCAACACGGTCAACGCACAGATGCTCAGTACATTCTTCTACGAAAGCGTGTGCTATGTCGAGTATTCGTGGGCGATCAACGGCGATATTCTGAGCCTTGCAGTGTTCGGACGTTCCAGTAATGACGCAGTGAATCGCTGCTACGCGACGAACATCAACATCAAAACCGGTGATGAAGTCTCCTACGACGCTGTTTACGGCAGAGTCGGGCTTACGGGCGAGGAGTATCGGGCGTTGGTGAAAAAGGCGCTGTGCAACCGCTTGGCTCTCACATTTGATAACCTGCCGGAGGAGTTTACAGAGACTCCGTTTTTCTTTGAGATTATTGAAAAGACCGAGGATGACGCAAACATCCGCAGCGCAACGCCGTATCTGGACAGCGAGGGAAAGCTGTGGATTCGGGGCACCGTTTATCAGATTGCAGGCGCAGAGAGCAATGAGTATCTGCTCCCATTGACGGACTACGAGCTTTCTCCCAATTATTATGATTATTTCCAAGAATAAACAAACTGCGCCTGTGAACCCGTAAAATGAACGAGCCGGTGCCTTTGGGCACCGGCTGAAAATTATGTGAAGAATCGGCGATATCGGGTTGAGGAAGCAGCTGTTTTGTGGTAGAATCAGTATCGCGAAAGGAATATCACGAAAAGAGCATTTGATCTCAGTCAAGAGAACAGGAGGAATGCAAAGTGAGACGAAAAATGCGAATCTTGGCGGCAGCACTGTGCTGCTTGCTTCTGCTGCAAATGATACCCGTCGGCAGTGCGGCGGAGCCTCGGCTGTTTTCGGACGTGTCCGAGAGCGCTTGGTATTACGAAAGCGTCTCGGAGGCGGTGGAGCGCGGCCTGATGAACGGCACAAGCCAAACGACGTTTTCCCCCGAGAAGACAACCACCCGCGCAATGCTGCTGACGATTCTGTATCGTATGGACGGCCAAAAGTCCGTAGAAACCGATATCTCCTTCCCTGATGTCGCGAAGGATGCGTGGTATGCCGAGGCTGCCGCGTGGGGTCTGTACCATGGGATCGTCCTCGGCTTCGAGGACGGGAGCTTCCGCCCGGAGGAGATCATCACGCGCGAACAGGCGGCGCTGATCCTTTTGCGCTACGCGAACTACCGGGAATTTGACGTCTCTGCAAGTGCAGACCTGACTGCCTTTGGGGATACTGCGCAGATTTCTCCTTGGGCGGAGGAAGCGCTGTCTTGGGCGGTCGGCTGCGGCATTTTCCGCGGCTCTGACGGGCTACTGGAACCGTTGGACGGGACAACACGGGCGCAGATCGCGGCGATTGCCTGCCGTTTTTGCTATTTGTTCCGTGTCGAGCGCTTTTGCGCGCATGGTGTTACGGTGGGCTATCTCCCGCTGGACAATCGCCCGGTCAACAACCTTCGCCCGAAGTGGCTGGCGGAGAGCTGCGGCATCCGCCTGTTGATGCCTGACGAAACGCTTTATGCAACGCGTCTGGACGGGCAGACACCGAATCCGAACGGCATGACCCATGGTGACCGCGCCGCCCTTTTACAATGGATCAAGGAAAACGAAGAAAGCTGCGACGCTTTTGTGATCAGTCTCGATCAGCTCCTTTCCGGCGGTCTGGTCAGCAGCCGTTCACTGCGCGATGACGATTTGTCTTTCGAATATGCGGCAATGGATTATCTTGCAGAGCTTTCGACGCGAAAGCCCGTGTATGTATTCGACACCGTGATGCGCCTTGCAACCACCGTGAACTATCAGGAGCTTGGAGAAGAGGAATACGACCTCTTCCGCAGCTACGGTACGGTGGCACGCGCACCGCTGACAGGGGATGAACTGACCATCGAAAACATTGTGAAGGGCTACCGCTATGACGAAAACGGTGAATTGATCCCGACGTCGCTGGATGAGGAGCTGCTGCAAAACTATCTGCTTGCGCGGGAACGAAAGCTCCGCATGGCATACCGAATGCTGAAAAACTCGGCGCAGTTTGCCTTCTACTTTATCGGCATCGACGATTCCGTACCGCAGGAGTCCATTCAGACCAATGAGATCGCGTACCTGCGCGGACGGCTTGGAGAAAACGCGCAGCTTTTCACCGGAACGGACGAGCTGGGCATAATGCTGCTGACGCGTGCTTATCTTGACCTGTGCCAATGGACGCCGACACTTTCCGTGCGCTATTTCGGCGGCAAGGAGGACGGCTTTGCCGACTCCTTTGACGTTACGACGCTGCGCGAATCGCTGGGGCAGCACATTGCGGCGCTCGGCTGTCAGGAGGTAGAGACGGACGGAGACGCGGAGGTGCTGGTTTTGACGCGCGGCAGCAGCGAGGCAGAGAAGACGGAATTCTTACAGGCATGGATGGAGAACGACGCAGCGGGACGCGCAACCATTGTCATTGACGCGAGCGGAGGTCAAAGAGATCCAGCCTCGACCGTCGCGGCGATCTCGCTGAAGCATCTGCTTGGTTACAGCGCGTGGGGAACGGCTGCCAACGCTATCGGTATCGGATTGTCCGTCGGCGTATCGCGCCTTGCGTGGCTTACATGGGAGGATGAGAAGCAGGAAGCGGACACGGAGGCGTTTGCAAAGGAACTGGTCTTTGCCTTTGTCAAGGACCTTGCGTATTGCCGCCGCTGCCGCGAACAGCTCACCGATCTCACGCCGGAGGGAATCGAACAATGCCTGCTGCAAGAGCCGCTGACCGCGTCAATTTTGGACACGCTTACAGGGCAGGAACTAACCGTTTCGAATAAGGGCGAAACCTATACGATGCCGCGCGCGACGTTGACAGGTTTCTCCGCCCCCCTTGCGCGAAACTATGAAATTGCCTTTTCTCCCGATTTTTTGCCTCCCGAGGAATAACAAGCCGAGCGCTGCTCCGAATCCATATGTGAAAGGCACTACAATAAACGAAACAGCCTCTATAGGGCAGGTCCCTGCCCTACAGAGGCTTGATACCAATCACCAATGAAAATGTGCAACGCACATTTTCGTTGCGATACCGTGATTGGTACGAGACGTATTTTCGCGATGCTTACCTTATCATCGCGAAAATGCAACGCCGGTACGGCGTTGCAAACCCATTAAAATAAATATTTTTATCGGTTTTTAGTATCAAAAGCAAAACAGAAAGGGGCAACAAAATTGGACAGAAACGATCAGGAATATTTGGTGCAGAAGATCCGCACGCAGTACACCGAAAAGGAGCATACCCAGCTTGAAGCGCTCAGGAAGCTTGACGCCAAGGTGAAGCGTCCGGCGAATGTATTTGCTTATGTTTTCGGCGCTCTCGGTGCCATCATCATGGGCTTTGGCATGAGTCTTGTAATGACTGATATCGGTGCAACACTCGGCATGAGCAGCACAATGGCTCCCGGGATCATCATCGGCATTGCAGGCATGCTGCTGGCGATGATCAACTATCCTATCTACCGGCGCATCCTGAACAGCCGTAAGCAAAAGTACGCCGAGCAGATCCTGAAGCTCAGCGACAAAATCATGAGCAACGGTTAAGTTTCATGTGATCACTTCAATCATCGGAAAGGAGAACGGAACAATGGCAAACTTTTGGAAGGACGCATTTCGCGACATGAAGGAGAGCGCAAAGGCACAACATGAGGTAGACAAGGCAAACTTTGAGGCTGTAAAGGCGGAATCCAAGGCGCAGTGGGAGGAAGCAAAGGCGATGGGCCGACCTGAAACTCGCAAAGCAATGATGCAGAAGGAACGTGCGGAACAAATCGCAGCCGCAAAGGAGAGAACCGCCGCCGCGCAGGATCGCATCGACGCCGCAAAGAAATAATCCCGAGGAGGCAAGCGAGGCAATGAAAATCGTTGTCTCGTTTTTGCTGTTTACATTGCAGCAAAGGAGCAAAAAGCAATGCGCAATCATTGAAATAAGAAACTTGTGAGGAACTATCATGAAAGCTGCGATTTATTTAGGGAAAGAGAAGATAGAAATCAGAGAAATGCCTATGCCGCAATGCGGAGATAACGATGTGGTTGTCGAGAATCTTTATTCCGGCATTTGCGGAACGGATGTTGCCGTATTCCTTCACGGGCCGGGGACGGGCCACCGTGTGGACATCGGCGGGGAGTTCGGCCATGAGACCGTATCCCGCGTTGCCGAGGTCGGAAAAAATGTCACGGAATTTGCGATCGGAGAGAGAGTATATCCCTATCCCCTCTTTGCCAAAGACGACACACGCCGCGCGGGAACCATCGGCGGCTTTTCGGAATATATTCGGATTCCGAATGCAAAACGCAACCGTTCTCTGTATGCGGTGGACGCTGCGATCTCCGACCGTCTCGCCTGCCTGATTGAACCGTTTACGGTAGGCTGCCGCGCGGCAAGACGGTCTGCGCCGAAGGAGCGGGAAACCGCCGTTGTATTCGGCTGCGGCACAATCGGCATGGCTTCCGCTGTTGCTTTAAAGCATTTCGGTCTTGAAAAAGTAATGGTCTGCGATTATTCCGAATTCCGTCTGAGCATCGCAAAGAAACTCGGTTTTGAAGTCTGCAACATGGGAAAGATCGATTTCATAACCCATGCAAAGGAATGCTTCGGTATTGCGCCGTCCCTCAAGGGCGAAACTGCCAACGCGGATATATGGATTGATGCCGCAGGAGCGAAGTCCGTTTTTGATTCCTTTATGCAAACGGGGAAAATCGAAAGCCGGTTTGTTTCGGTTGCCGTGAATAAGGCACTGCGCAGCCTTGATATGCTGCACTTGACCTATTCACAAAAAAGTGTGATCGGCTCGGGCGGCTATCGGCCGGAGGACGTAAGCACCGTGATGGAGATAATGAAAAGCGGGAGATGGGCGCTCGAAACGCTCATCACGCACGAATTCCAAATCAACGAGTTGGAAGCAGCGATCCGAACTGCCGGAAATGTTGAGCGCGCCCTCAATGTGACAATTCGGTTTGACGCCACAAAATAAACGAGTATCGTACTTTGTTGTATGATAGACTAAAAAACAGGAGGTTACGACGAAATGTTTGAGATAGCGTTCGTTGCGGATGCCCCGGAGTTGAAATGTGCCGTATGATGGATTGGAAAAAAGTTGGTAAAAAGCTGCTTTTCCCTCCGATATGGCTGATGATCCTATGCTCTGTTGTCAGCGCTTCCGCACTGGCAGTCATTTTTATCAAAGGATGGGATACATCCCCGTTTGCCTCTGTGGTCTATGTTCTGTCTTTTTACTCCCTTACCGTCGTTTGTGCGGCTTGCGTTGTCATACTTCCGGGGTGTTTCAAGAGAATCAAACGGAGGGTTTACGAGAATAAATTCGGTAACAGATATCTGACCGACGCTGCGTATCGAACGCATGTTTCCCTTTATCTATCGCTGGGAATCAATCTTCTGTATGTTGCAACCAGTCTTTTCACCGGTATTTTGTATCGTTCTCTCTGGTCGGTGACCCTTGCGGCATATTACATTATTTTAGCCGTGATGCACTTTTTACTGCTCCGCTTTGCCGGAAAGATCGGTATCGGCAAAGATCGCGTCGGAGAACTGAGGCGCGCAAAGCTCTGCGGTATGATCCTTATGACGGTTAATCTTGCCCTTTCCGGCGTGGTGGCTTTGGTTATCGTCCAAAATAAAGGCTTTGAATACCACGGTATGTTGATTTACGTCATGGCGACCTATACTTTTTATGTCACCGTCAACGCAATCATCAACATTTTGAAGTACCGCAAATATCACAGTCCTGTTATGTCTGCTGCCAAGGGAATCCGCTTCGCGGCAGCTCTCGTCTCTATGCTGTCCCTTGAAACCGCCATGCTTTCTCAATTTGGCACTGAGAAAACAACGATACATTTTAATCAGATCATGGTCGGTGCAACAGGTGCGGGCGTATGCGCAATTGTGTTAACCATGTCTATCTATATCATCGTTCGCACAAACAAAGAATTAAAAAGGCTGTAGGTTCATCATTTTCAATCATCACCTTATCACAATAGAAACAAGCAGGTCGTATTCTATCGCCTCAAAGGAGAATAAGCGCAATGGAAAATCAGAACGACAAAAAGTTCAGCTATACCTATTCCGCTACGGAGCAGGAGGAGCTCCATCGGATCCGAAAGAAGTATGTGGCAACTGAAGATAAGCTGGAGCAGCTGCGCCGTTTGGATGCGGGTGTCACCGAAAAAGCCACCGGGATTGCTATCCTCGTAGGTCTTCTCGGCGCTTTGATTATGGGTGTCGGACTGTGCTGCACCACAGTTTGGAAGGGACTGTGGTTTGTTCCCGGCATCATAATCGGTCTGATCGGCATGGCTGTTTTGGCCTTGGCATTTCCCGTCTATCAGAAGGTTCTCAAAAAAGAACGTAAAAAGATCGCTCCCGAAGTGATCCGTCTGACGGACGAGCTGATGAAATGAGGTGATCTCCGTAGCGCCCAGCAGCTTACCTATGAACTTAAAGCATTTTATTGGAGCAAAGTGCAAATACAGCAGGTTTTGTTTTTCTCTCTGTATCGCTGCGCTGACCTGTTTCAACGGAGCGTAGGTTGCGCCAGGGCGGATCGGGCGGTATAATGTACCCGAAAGGAGAGATTGCCATGAATTCTTATATCACCGGTTCAACCGTCAAGCGTCTGCGGGAAGCAAAGGGCATGACACAGGCAGTGCTTGCCGAGAAGCTCTGCGTGAGCAGCAAAGCGGTGTCCAAATGGGAGACAGGAAAGGGCTTGCCGGATATCACCCTCGTAGAACCGCTTGCAAAAGCACTCGGCGTTTCCGTCATGGAGCTGATGTCCGGAGATACGGTCACAAACAAAAACAAAGCGGGGAATATGCTGCGTTCAAGGTTCTATGTCTGTCCGCTCTGCGGAAATATCCTTCATACGACCGGAGACGCTGTCATTAGCTGCTGCGGAATCACACTGCCGCCGTTAGAAGCAGAAGGAATGGACGGAGAACACAGCTTCACTTTGGAAAACGTAGAGGACGAGCACTTTCTAACTGTGAACCATGAAATGACGAAAACGCATTATATCTCTTTTGCGGCATATGTCACTTCTGACCGATTGCAGCTCGTGAAGTTCTACCCGGAGGGCAATGCAGAAACAAGATTTCAGCGCAGCGGCGCCGGTTACCTTTACATCTATTGCAATAAGCATGGACTGATGAAACAGAAAATACAATAAAGCAAAACGCTTGAGAGTAACGGCTCTCAAGCGTTATTTCATGCAATCGGGTAGGAGGCTGACTATTGGTTAGTCAGCCGACCTCCCACAGAACCGTGCGTACCGGTCTGGTACACGGCTCCTCCCCTGTTTACGCACAAACAGATTTGTAATAAGAACTGAAAAACCGGAATCCCGCCTTCTC